>NZ_JAUXZW010000026.1 GCF_030693805.1 Phenylobacterium sp. | reverse complement strand
TCACCCTGAACCGGCCGGACGTCATGAACCCTCTGCATTCGCCCGCTCATGTCGAGCGGCACGAGGCCTTCGACCCCTTCGCGCCCGATCCGGACCAGTGGGTCGGCATCGTCACCGGGGCCGGAGAGCGGGCCTTTTCGGCCGGCAACGACCTCAAGCACCAGGCCATGGGCGGCGACATGAAGAGCCCGCCCTCGGGATTCGCCGGCCTGACCTCGCGCTTTGACCTGACCAAGCCGCTGATCGCCGCGGTCAATGGCGTGGCCATGGGCGGCGGGTTCGAGATCGCGCTCGCCTGCGACATCATCCTGGCTTCGGAGAACGCACTGTTCGCGCTGCCTGAGCCCCGCGTCGGCCTGATGGCCGGGGCGGGCGGGGTGCACCGGCTGCCGCGGATGATCGGCCTGCAACGGGCGATGAGCATGATCCTCACCGCACGCCGGGTCGGTCCGGACGAAGCCAAGGACCTCGGGTTCGTCAGCGAGGTGACCAGCGCCGCGGACCTGATGCCACGGGCGCGCGCCTGGGCGCAGATGATCTGCGAAGGCAGCCCGCTCGCCGTGCGCGCCTCCAAGCAGGCGGTTATGATGGGTCTGGACGAAGACACCGTCGCCCAGGCGATGACCAAGCAGCGCACCTATCCGGCCTTTGTCGCGCTGGCGCAGTCCCAGGACTACATCGAGGGGCCGCTGGCGTTTTCGCAGAAGCGCAAGCCTGCCTGGACGGGCCGCTGAGCGCCATGACGCAGGATATCGTCAGGGCGGTCCACGCCCAGTGGGCCGCCGCCTTCGCGAAAAGCGACATCGAGGCGCTGGTCGCGTTGCATTCGACGCATGCGCTGTTCCTGGGTTCGACACCCGCCCTGCGCCAGGGGCCGGACGGCGTCCGCGCATACTTCAAAGCCTTGCCTCCCCTGGATCGCCCGCAGGCGGCGTTCAGCGAGATCGTCGCCACGCCCCTGGGCGAGGACGTGATCAATCTGGCCGGCATCGTCACCTTTACGGTCGGCGATCATCCGCCTGGGCGGCGGCGGCTGTCGCAGGTGCTGGTGCGCGAAGACGGCGTCTGGCGTATCGCCGCCCACCACGTTTCGCCAGAGAACTAGCGAGGCAGAGCGCTTGTTGGGCCTGCCGCGCGAGCTCGATCCGCACGCCAAAGGCGACCGGCCGGAGCATCGCAAGGCGGGTCGTTTGCGCTGCGCTTGGCGGAACAGGCGCGGGTCTGAGGGGTTCACTGGGCCTAGTTGGAAAGAACACGCCCATGAACGTCAGTGAAGTCATGACCGCCCAGGTGGTCACCGTTAAGCCCACCAGCACGCTCACCGAGGTGGCGCGCGTCATGGCGCAGATCGAAAGCGGCGCGGTGCCCGTCACCGACGGGGACAAGGTCGTCGGGCTGGTTACAGACCGCGATATCGTGATCAGGGGCATCGCCACCGGCGTGGGGCTCGACAGTCCCGTCTCGGACGTCATGACCAGCGACGTGCAGACCTGCGCCGAAGGCGACAATGTCGCCGACGCATCGGCCAAGATGGGGTCCCACCAGATCCGCCGGCTGGTCGTGCTGAACGAGCAGGGAAACCTGGCAGGCATCCTATCGCTGGGCGATATCGCCAAGGATTATGGCGCCAAGGTCGTCGGCCGCACGCTTGAGGAAATCTCCGAAGACACCGCCGCTACTCAGTAGCAACACAGGCGATCATGCCCGCAGCAGCGCGGTGTCGATCGGCAGGCTGCGGATGCGCACGCCGGTGGCCGCGAACACCGCGTTGACTAGGGCGGGAATGGCGGGCGGCAAGGCCGGTTCGCCGAGGCCGGTGGGCGGGTTATCGGTCTTCACGAACCGGACCTCCACCGGCGGCGCGTCGCCGATCCGCAGCAGCGGATAGTCGGTGAAGTTGCTCTCCACCGTCGCGCCGTTCTCGATGGTGATCTTCTGGTGAAGCGCGGCCGAGAAGCCATCGATCACCGAACCGACCACCTGGCTGTCCGCGCCCGACGGGTTGATGATCGTGGAGCCCACGTCTCCCGCCACCCAGACCTGCAACGGTCTGACCCGCCCGTCGTCGTCGACGCGCACCTTGACCACCTCGGCGAAGTAGCCGGCATGGCTGTAATGGAACGCCACGCCCAAGCCGGTCCGCTTGCCCTGCGACCCGCGGTTGCGCCAGTGGGACATCTCGGCGACAGCGCTCAGCACGCCCCGCATGCGCCCTGCGTCATAGGCGTTCGCGCCATCCCCCACGACCGCGGCGTCGCCGAGCAATTGCATGCGGAAATCGAGCGGATCCTTGTCTGCGGCATGCGCCAATTCGTCGATGAACGCCTGCATCACGAAGGCGAGCGCATTGGATCCCGGGGCCCGCCAAGGCCCTGTGGGCGCGTTCAGCGGTATCCGTGACGATACGATCCGGCAGTTGGGCACGAACCGCGCGGGGAACTCCGTGGGCGCCAGGCCGGCGCTCGAAGCCGCCTGCTTCGCGTCGCCGAAAGTCACGAAGTGGTCCTGCCAGGCGACCACTCGCCCGTCCGCGTCGACGCCGCCCTTCAGGAAATGGAATCCCGCAGGCCGGTAGAAATCGTGGCGGATGTCATCCTCGCGCGTCCACAGCAGCTTCACCGGTGCGTTCACGCGCTTGGAGATCGCCGCGGCCTCGACGTAGACATCGACCTGCGCGCGGCGCCCGAAAGCGCCCCCGGAGCGCACCACGTTGACCGTGACGTCCTTGAGCGGCAACCCGAGGGTCTTGGCGACGCCCTCGCGCACGCCGCCTGGATTGCGCGTCGGCGCCCAGAGCTCGATACGTCCATCGCGATAATCTGCGGTGCAGTTCATCGGCTCGAGCGGCGCATGCGCCAGGAACGGATAGTCGTAGGCCGCCTCAACCGTCTTCGTCGCCTTGGTCCAGGCCATGGACACGTCGCCGTCCTGGCGCAGAGTCTCGTGCGGCGGGCCCTGGTTGAGCGCTGCGGCCGCTCGGGCGAAGCCCGCGGTGCTCTGGTCCGAGCCGGCGTGGTCGGCCCAGCGGACGTTCAGCTTGGACCTTGCCTGGTTGGCGCGCCACCAACTGTCGGCGACGATGGCGACCCCGGAAACCAGGCCGTCGGGTTCATCGCCGCCCTCGATGATGAAGGCGTCGTGCACGCCCTTGACCGCCTTGACCGCGTCCAGGTCGGCGGACGCGACCCTGGCGCGGAATACGGGGGCTTTCTCGTAGACCGCGTACAGCATTCCGGGTCGCACCACGTCGATGCCGAACAGCGGTTTGCCAGTGACGATCGCCGGGGTGGCGAGCTGGGTCATGGACTTGCCGACGATGCGGTAATCTTTCGCCGCCTTCAGCGTCACGGAGTCCATGGGGATGGCGGTGAGGGCCGCACATAACGGCGCCAGCGCCGCATAGCTCGCGGAGCGGCCGGAAGCATCGTGCACGACGCGCCCGGGAAGCGTCGAACACTCGTGCGGCGCGCATCGCCAACCGACCGCTGCGGCCTGGATCAGGGTCGCGCGGCCCACGGCGCCCACGCGGCGCAGATCGTCCCAGTTCATCGCGATCGTGCGGCTGCCGCCGGAGCGCTGGTTTCCGTAGAGCTCCGCATCGGCCGGCGCCTGTTCGACCCGGACGTTCTCCCACGCCACATCCAGCTCTTCCGCGATCAGCATGGGCAGCGACGTGGCCACGCCCTGACCCATGTCGGGATGTTTGGCCATGATCGTCACCAGCCCGTCTGGCCCGATGCGCACGTAGGCGCTGAGGGTCGCAACCTCCTGCGCCTGTGCGGCGGGCGCGGCCCTGTAGGCCAGTAAAAGGCCCGCGGCTGAAGCCGTCACCTTGAGGAAGTCGCGCCGCGAGGTCGCCGCCGCCATCTAACCCGAGCTCCTGTGTCGCACGCGACGCCGCCAGATTAGGATTTGTGGACGTCTGCGCCAGCCCTGAATTGACGCGATGCCCGAGGCCGCGCCGCCACTTGACCCGGCGCAGACGGCAGACGTCGGCGTGTCCTGCCTCCAGTGACATCGACCGCGAGGCGACGGGCATATCATGGCGCTTACACCGCTCGAGCGACTGCGGGACCTTGGACTGGAATTGCCAGCCCTGGTGACCCCGCTGGCCAACTACGTGTCCTGGAAGCGGGCGGGGGAGTTGATCTTTCTGTCCGGCCAGGGCCCGCGAGGCGCCGACGGCGAGCGGATCGTCGGCAAGGTCGGCCATGACGTCACTGTTGAGCTGGCCTGCGACTGCGCGCGACAGATCGGCCTGGGGTTGCTTGCCGCGGCTCAGGCGGCGGCTGGCGGATTGGAGCGGGTCGAGGTGATCAAGGTGCTGGGGATGGTGAACGCGACACCGGACTTCAGGGAGCATCCGAAAGTCATCAACGGATGCTCCGACCTGTTCGTCCAGGTGCTCGGCGATCGTGGGTTGCACGCCCGTTCCGCCGTCGGCGTCGCCTCACTGCCCGGCGGCATCCCGGTCGAGATCGAGGCGATCATGCGCGTCGCCTGAACAGCGCCACCCGCGCACGCCGACCAGTGACAGCCGGTTGCCGCGCGACCGCATCGAGGAATATCGTCGCCTTACCCCAGGGGAGGCAGTGATGGCCGCCATCGATCCGACCGACGTGAGGCCGAACGCCTGCGACCTGACCCATGATCAGCTCGGCTGGATCGAGCGGGCCTGGAGCCTGCTCGACAGGGACCAGCTTGAACGCCTGATCAGCGAGATGGTCGACATCCCGAGCCCCACGGGCGGCGAACGCGCCTGCGCTGAATACGCCGTGACGCGGATGCGGGAAGGCGGCCTGGACGCCGAATACCAGGCGCTGTCGCCAGCGCGCGGCAACGCGGTGGGTCGCCTGCGTGGCGAAGGTTCGGGGCCGTCGCTGCTGCTCTATGGCCATTTCGATCACTACATCGCCGGCGCGGACGACGACCGCCTGGTGGTTGGAGATCTCGACCATCCGTCGTTCCGCTCGGTCGCGGCGCGCGATGGCGAGGTGATCCACGGCGCCGGCGCGGGCAATCCGAAGGCTGGGGCGGCGGCGGCGATCCTGGCCGCCCAGGCGGTGGCGGCGAGCGGCGCGAAGCTCTGCGGCGACGTCATCGTCGGACTGGTCAGCGGCGGCATCCATCGCGTCCAGACGCCGCACGCCGGCCGCCCCTATGTGGGCGAGGCCTACGAGGGCCAGGGGATCGGAACCCTGCACATGCTGCGTCACGGCGTACAGGCCGACTACTGCCTCAGCACCAAGCCTGGCTACCGGGTCGTCTGGGAGGAGCCCGGCGTCGTCTGGATCAAGCTGACCGTGCAAGGGGTCGTCGGATACTCCGCGCGGCGCGGGGTGTTCCGGCGGGCGATCTCGGATGCGGCTAGGCTCATCCCGGCCCTCGAAGACTGGTTCGAGAGCTACGCCGAACGTCACAGCGACGGTCAGGTCGCGACTCCCGGCCATGTGGGCGCGATCGAGGGCGGCTGGCCGTTCAAGCCGGACTTCTCGCCCAGCGTCTGCAACCTCTACCTGGACCTGCGCATCAGCCCCCGTTCCGACGTCCGCGACGCGTTGCGCGAATTCGCAGCCTTCGTGGACGGCTTCCGGGCGGACCACCCCGACATCAGCATCGCGTGGGAGCCTTACTCGTCGATGCCCGGCACGGCGACGGAGCCCGGCAACTGGATCGTGCAATCGGCGATGCGGGCGTGGGAGGCCGTGGAAGGCTCGCCGCACCGCGCCCGCACAGGCCTTTCCGGGATGACCGACGCGGCGGTGCTGCGCACTTGGGGGGTTCCCACTGCGCGGCTGGGCGGCGAGGTCCGCCACGCGGGCGACCCCGCTTTCGGCTTCCTGAGCGGGGAGGGCGCCGACCTCGACGTAATGATGCGCGTGGCGCGCTGCTACGTGTTCAGCATCATCGACACCTGCACGCGCTCCCTGGCGGAGGTGCGGGCGAACGGGACTGGCATGCCCTGACGCTCTGTCGCCTTGATGATGTCGGATCGGGGCGAGCCTGCGCGTCCTTCGCCTGGAAGCCTCCACAACAGTAATCGGGAGCCACGCGATGGGCGCGTCGCACTATCGATGGGTGATCGTCGCCGCCGGCGGTTTGCTGGGCTGTGTCGCGATCGGGGCGATGTTCTCCCTGCCCGTGCTGCTTACGTCCATCGCTCGCGATACGGGGTGGTCGGTGACGGGGGTGTCCGGGGCCATGACGCTCGGCTTCATCGCCATGGCGTTGGGCAGCATGGCCTGGGGCGGTCTCTCTGACCGCTTCGGCCCGCGCCCGGTGCTGATCGTCGGCTCGGTGATCCTGGCGTCGAGCCTGGCGCTGGCCAGCCGCACGACATCGCTGCTCCAGTTCCAGCTCGCCTTCGGACTGATGGTCGGCGGCAGCACGGCGGCGATCTTCGCGCCGATGATGGCCTGCGTCACCGGCTGGTTCGACACCCATCGAAGCCTCGCCGTGTCCCTGGTGTCGGCCGGGATGGGCATGGCGCCGGTGACCATGTCGCCCTTCGCCGCCTGGCTGATCGAGCGCCACGACTGGAGAGCCTCGCTGCTGATCATCGCCGGTGTGGTCACCGTCGTGATGATACCCGCCGCGCTGTTGATCCGAAGGCCGCCGGCGCTGGAGGCCGTCGCGCCCGCGGAGGGTGCGGGCGATCCGTCGGCGCCGGCGATCTCCGTGGGGCAGGCGCTGAGATCCCCGCAGTTCCTCGTCCTGATGGCGACGAACTTCCTCTGCTGCGCGACGCACTCGGGACCGATCTTCCACACCGTCAGCTACGCGATGGCCTGTGGGATCCCGATGATGGCCGCGGTGTCGATCTACAGCCTGGAAGGGATTGCAGGCCTCGGTGGACGCCTCGTGTTCGGCGTTGCCGGCGATCGGTTCGGCGCCAAGCGCGTCCTGGTCGCAGGCCTTCTGGTGCAGGCGTTCGGCGCCCTGGCTTACGCCGCGGTCAGCGACCTGGGCGGGTTCTATGCCGTGGCAGCGTTGTTCGGGTTCATCTATTCCGGCGTCATGCCGCTCTACGCCGTGCTGGTGCGGGAGAACTTCCCACTGCACATGATGGGTACGATCATCGGCGGCACGGCGATGGCAGGCAGTCTGGGAATGGCGACGGGCCCGGTTGCGGGCGGCCTGATCTACGACGCCTTCGCCGGATACACGTGGCTGTTCGTCGGCTCGTGCGGCGTCGGCATCGGCGCTTTCCTGATCGCGCTCACGTTCCGCCCCTTCGCGCGCCCGCAGCCCGCGCTTGCGGCGGTCTGACCGCGTTGCGCGAGGTGCGGTCGTCGTGAACCCATCACGTGCAGTTGCGTTAAACCTAGACAGTACGTGAAGAGGCCGCCGTGATGATTGCGAACAAGTCTGCCGAGACCCCCATTGTGGCGATCGGCCACGTCCCGTCCCGGCAGATCCCCACGCTTCGTCAAGGCCGACCCGTCACCTACGCCCTTGATCCGGAAGGCTTTGCGGTCGAGCTGCGAACCTTCGCAGAACCGGAGGCCGCGCGCGTCGACGCGCAAGTCGCCGCCGAACGGTTTGCTGGCGAAATCGCCAGCGACGGCTGGTCGATCCGGTCGTTCACCGCGAACTGACGCGTCTCACCCATGCTCACGCCGCTCGGCGCCGTGAGGCGAGCAACTCGTCCAGTTGGGCGAATTGTTCCGACATCATCGCCTGCATCCCGGCGGCTGCGTCGGCGGGAGGCTCGGCGGCGCCATAGAGTTCGCTGAAGATCAGCAGCGTGCTCTCGCCCTGATCCTCGAAGCTCACGGTGGTGACCGGCCCGTCGGCGCTCTCCTCGTTCGTCCAGACGAGGCGCGAGGGCGGCGTTACGTCGAGGTAGCGGCCGAAGAACGTCATCGAGTCCGATCCGTCGCCGAACGTCATCCGGTAGCCGCCTCCCGTGCGGGCGTCGATCTCGCAGGCGCTGAGCGTCGCGCCCATCGACCTGGGCGCCCACCACAGCCTGAAGAGTTCCCGTCGGGTCCAGGCGTCGAACACCGTGCGCGCCGGGCTGTCGAAGGTTCGCGTGACGACGATCTCACGGTCGGATTTCCGCGTGACCGTGGTGAGGTTGTTCGCCCGCTCAGGTTGACCGCTCTGGCCCATGTCTCTTCCTCTTCTCTCGCAATCTCGTCCGATTCAGCGGAACGACGATCGAGTGCGTGGAATGCCGACATCGCGAAGATCTGTTGAGGGTCGAAATCGACAGGCCTGACATCGCGCCGGCCTTCTGTTGCTGGTGCGTATTGAACCTGACCGCCGGCCCTTCCCAGCCCCCGCGGCTAGAGCAGGGTCGGCTGAGGCGGCGCGGTTGCGGACGGGGCGTCAAGCTCGCCGCGTCGTCGCAGCTCGGTCAGCGCGCTGAACCTCACGTCCAGGTCGCGATCGGCGGCGAGCGCTTGAAGATCGGCGAGGGCGAGGGCCTCCCACGACAGGCCCCGGTTCGGGCCGCGCGGCACACGGGGAAGCAGGCCCGGTTCCCGGCTCCAGGCGATCAGTTGGTCGAGCGAGGCCTCGTTCAGCATGTCCCTCAGATGATGGGCGGTGACATAGGCGTCGGGGAACGCCCGGTGGGCGGGCAGTCCGGTCGCATGATCCAAGCCCTGCGGCATCCGCTGATAGCGCAGCATCTGGTTGGAGAAGCTCTCCAGATGCGGCCAGAGCCGCAGGGCGCATTTCCAGGTGCAGATCCACTGCGCCGCGCCGCTCAGCGCCGGCGTGCAGAACCGCTGCTCGAACGCGGCGCGGTGCGCGGCGAGGGCCGTGACGCCGCCCTCGGGGCGCAACACGGGCGGCGCGGCGTCCTTCCAGAACGGCGCGCCGGCGACGGCGGCGTCGAGGATATGATGGATCGCCATGGTGGCCGCAGAGATCGGACGGCCCGGGTTGATGAACATGGCGTCACGCCCTGCGTCGAGCGACCAGCGCCCGTCCTCGCCCTGGACGACGTCCTGCCAGCCGATCTCGCAGACGTCGGTCGGAGCCGTCCCGGCGGTCTCCAGGTCAATGACGCGGACGCGGGCGCGGGCGAAAGGCATGGGACGGATATGGTCAGCGGCGCCGGTTTGACCAAGGCCGGAGGGAGATCCTTATCGCCGCCGGTGAGCCGCGGTGGGCTGCACGACGCGGCCGGGTGCGGGGCCTATTCAGACCGGGCGTCGGGCCGCTCGCGCGTCATCTCGACCATCGTGGCGCGGAAACCGGCGTTGGCGAACAGTCTCTGGGCGCCCTCGTTTCGCATCGCCGTCGACAGGATCACACGCGGGGCGCCAAGCGCGGTGAGAGCGTTGAGGGCGGCGACCAGCAGCATGCCGCCTATCCCTCCGTTCCGCCGCGCCGGATCGACCATCAGGTCATGGATGACGCCTGCCGGGCCGCGAAGGGCCATCCAGTCGTGCCCCTCGATGGCCGCATACACATAGCCAAGGACTTCGCCGTCCTGCTCGGCGACGAGGATGATCGCGTCCTTGCGCTCGATCTCCGACGCGAGGAAGGCGCCGTAGCCGCGCTCCGTCCCAGGTGTCGGCGCGATGAACCGCTCGGCGTCGTAACCGTGATGGAGCGACACCAGCAGCGCACCCAGGCGGCCGAGGGCAGGGGCGTCTTGGGGCCCCGCTCTGCGAACGGCGATCGGAGATGTGGTCATGGTGGGCCGCCTCGAAGGAGGTTCGGTCGCGTCAAGTCGCGACGCTGTGGCGGACGGGGTGGGATTCGAACCCACGGTGGGCTCTCACCCACGGCGGTGTTCAAGACCGCTGCCTTAAACCACTCGGCCACCCGTCCTTGTCTACAATTACAATGTCTTATGGCGACCTTTGTAGTGGTCGCCGATAAGCTTCTGCACCTGCGCGCCGCAGCGCCGAGTTGCGTGGGCTTAAACGGGTGAGGTTGGACGTCAAGCGCGATCGACGGCGCGCTTTGCTGGCCGGCGCGCGCGGATGTTCACAGGTCGAAGCGTTCGCCGACCATCTCCTCGCTCTTGCGCCACAGCGCCTCGGCGCGCGTCGGATCGATCGCATACGGTCGCACGCCGCCACGTGTCGCCAGGTCCGTGTTGATCGGCGCCACCTGGACGTCCTCGCAATACTGGCCGCCGATCAGGTCCGAAGCCGCCACCACCGCGGCCCACACCGACGTGGCCGCGCCCTGCTGCAGGGTCTTGGGGAGCAGAGGCGGCACGCTGGGGGCTGGGGCTGGGGAAGCGCCTGCCGGCGCGCCGGCGCGGTGTCGTCCGAGCTCGGTGGGCACCAGCCCGGGGCTGAGCGAAACGACGCGCACGCCGCGCCCGCGCAGCCGGCTGTCCAAGGCGACGCCGTACAGCGTGTTGGCGGTCTTCGAACGGCCGTAGGCGAGATAGGGCTCGTAGGGCGTCTTGTCGAAGTTCGGATCGTCCAGGTCGACGTCGCCCCGGTGATGCGCGCCGGACGAGACGATCACCACGCGTCCGCCATCCTTGATCAGCGGCGCGATACGGTTGACGAACACGAAGTGGCCCAGGTGGTTCGTGCCGAACTGGGTCTCGAACCCGTCCGACGTCGTGCCTTCGGGGCAAGCCATCACGCCAGCGTTGGCGATCACCACGTCGAACGTCTCTCCCTTTGCGTTCAGCGCGTCCGCCGCTTTGCGCACGCTGGCCAGGGATGCCAGGTCCAGTTCGATCAGCTCGATCTGGACGCCATCGGCCGCCTGTTCGAACGTTTCGGCGAGCGCCCGGCGCGCCTTTTCAAGATCACGCGCAGCGCACACCAGATCAGCGCCGCGCGACGCCAGCGCGCGGGCGGTCTCAATGCCGAGCCCCGCCGAAGCGCCGGTGATCAAGATCCGTTTCCCCTTCAGATCGACGCCTTCAAGCACGTCTTCGGTGGTCGAGTTGAACCCGAATGGCTGTGGCATCTGGAGCGTTCCTTCTGATGATCGCAGGTTGGCGTCCCCGCGAGCGCTGTCTGATCGCGTGTTAACACGCTCCCTGAACGCGTCGCTACGCCACGTCCAGCCATCAACGCCCGGGGAGGATCGCATAAAGGGGTTGCGCAGGGTCAGCGCGTTTCGCAACGTCGCGCGCCGCGGAGACGGCGCTGATGTCCGGCCACGACAGGTCGGTCAGCGACAAACGGACATGGGAGCAACGCGCAATGGTCGGCCTCTTGGACAACATCAAGGACTACACCCTCGATCTGGATGACAGTCAGGCGCACGTGCTGGAGGCCGGAAGCGGCTATCCGACGATCTTCCTGCACGGCGCGGGTTTCACCAACAGCGCCGAAGCCTGGCTCGCCTGCATCAAGGAAGGCCTGGCCGATAGCGTCCATGTCTACGCCATCGACCACGTCGGCGCCGGCTACACCTCGCGCCGCGAGGGCCGCTACGAGTTCGGCTTCCTGGTGGACCATGTGCGCGAGGTGCAGGACGCCCTCGGGTTCGAGAAGACCAACATCGTCGGTCACTCGCTTGGCGGTTGGGTGGGCGGCGTGCTCGCCTACGAAAGTCCGGAGCGGGTCAACAAGCTGGTGCTCGCCGCGAACGCCGGCCTCAACGTCCAGCCGCCGGCCGGCGTCGCCGAACGCGCGCAATTGCCGAGCCACGATCAACTCGCCCAGGATCTGGCCGGAATCGCCGACGACGAGGTGCGCGCCGCCATGCTGGAGGCCAGAAAGCGCATCGTCGACTATCCCAACGCCGCTGAAACCTACGACGGCGTGGGCGAGATGTTCGGCGCCATCCCCATGCGCAAGCGCTATTACCTCACCCGTCGCCTGGGTCGCATCAAGGCGCCGACCCTGCTGATCTATGGCGAGAACGACCTCCACGTGCCGTCTCCCGAGGGTCGCAAGGTGATGCATGAGGGCATCAAAGGCAGCCAGATGGTGGTGATGCCCGACACCGGCCACAGCATGATCACCGAACGGCCGCGAGAAGTCGCAAAGATGATCAGCGACTTCCTCAACGGATAAGGAGGGCTGCTTGCCCAGAACCGCCGCGTTAACCATGCTGGTTAAGGCGCGCTCAAGGCTTCCTGACGGACATTAACCCTGACGCCGCGTTGACGCGCGGCCTGCAAGTCAGGGAAGTCCTCCATGCACGCCGTTCGCCTCGCGCCCGTGCGCAATCTCGCCGTGATCCTGCTGGCCGGAGCGTCGCTCGCCGCCTGCGCCACGCATCCCAGGCTGTCCAACCGGATGCCGAGCGACCACGTGGCCAGCCATACCCCTGGCCAGCTCCCGAGCGGGCAGGGCGGGATCTACAAGGTCGGCAAGCCCTATCAGGTGGGCGGCATCTGGTACGTACCGCGCGAGGACGCCAACTACGACGCCACCGGCATGGCCTCGTGGTACGGCGACGAATTCAACATGAAGCCGACCGCCAATGGCGAAACCTTCGACATGCGCGCCGTGTCGGCGGCGCACACGACGCTGCCGCTGCCTTCGATGGTCGAGGTGACCAACCTGGAGAACGGCAAGCGCCTGCAGGTACGGGTCAACGATCGCGGGCCGTTCGTCGATGGACGGCTGATCGACCTGTCGCACGAGGCGGCCCGCCAGCTCGGCTACGACGCCAAGGGTTTGGCCAAGGTCCGCGTCCGCTATCTGGGCCCGGCCCCGCTGGGCGTCGGCGAAGGTGTCCGTTACGCGCAAGGCGCCGCCCCGATGCCGATGACAGCGCCACAACCGGTCGTCGCCCGCGCTGGCGCCGTGAGCTCCCAGGCGCTACCGCCCCTGGCCGCCGCCCGGCCCGCGACCTACGGCCAGCCCGCCTATGTCACGCCGTCTTATGCGCCGCCGACCTCCACGCCGCCCAGCTACGGCTCGACGCCGGCGCCGATCGTCGTCGCCAACACTGCGCCTTCCAGCGGCCCGTTCCGCGTCCAGGCCGGGGCCTATGGCGACGAGGGCAACGCCCAGCGCGCCGTGCGCGAACTGTCGATGGCCGGCCCCGCCAGCATCGAACCGGTCGACCGTGACGGCGAGCGTCTCTATCGGGTGATGCTGGCCGGCGGCGCCGACGAGGTGGAGGCCTGGGCGACGCGCGATCGCGTGGCCGCCCTCGGCTTCGAAGACGCCCGGGTCATTCGTCCCTTCTAGACAGCGGCCGGACGCCCCGTCTGGACATCGCCGTCGAACCGGCCAATTTGGGCCGCGTGGCGCGCGGACGTTTCATCACCTTCGAAGGCGGGGAGGGGGCGGGTAAATCCACCCAGCTCCGCCGGCTGGCCGAACGCCTGACGCAGGCCGGGGTCGAGGTGGTCGCAACCCGTGAACCCGGCGGCTCGCCGGGCGCCGAGAGCATCCGCGACCTACTGGTGAACGGCGACGCCGACCGCTGGTCAGGCTTGAGCGAGGCGCTGCTTATGTACGCCGCGCGTCGGGACCATATCGAACGCACGATCACGCCGGCGCTGGATCGCGGGGCCTGGGTCGTCTGCGACCGTTTCGCCGACTCCACCCGCGCCTATCAGGGCGCGGGCGGTGGCGTGGATCCGGCGCTGATCTCGGCGCTGGAAAGCCATGTGTTGAGCGTGCGCCCGGACCTGACCCTGATCCTGGACCTTCCGGCGGACGCGGGCCTGGCCCGCGCTGGCGGGCGCGGTGGCGGCGAAGCGCGGTTCGAGTCCAAAGGCCTGGGCTTCCACGAACGGTTGCGGCAAGCGTTCCTGACCATCGCCGACGCCGAGCCTGAACGCTGTGTGGTGATCGACGGGCGCGACGAGATCGCCGCCGTTGGCGAGGCTGTCTGGGACAGCGTCCGCACCCGCCTGCTTGACCGTGGCTGAGATCGCCATCCCGCATCCCCGCGACTCTCGCGGCCTGATGGGGCACGAAGCCGCCGAGGCCGCGTTTGAAGCCTCGCGGGAGGCTGGGCGTTTGCACCACGCCTGGCTGCTGACGGGCCCCGAAGGCGTTGGCAAGGCGAGCTTCGCCTATCGCGCGGCGCGACGGCTGCTTGGGGCGACCCCAGATCCCTCGGACGGCCAGCTCGGGTCCGATCCCGACCATCCCGTGACCAGGCAGGTCGCCGCCCGTTCGCACCCCGACCTGATGGTCCTGGAGAAGTTGGGCGAAGACGGCAAGGCGCGCCGCCTGATCCCGGTCGACGAAGCCCGCCAGCTGCCGGAGTTCTTCGCCAAATCGCCGGCTTCGGCGCCCTACCGCGTGGCGATCGTCGACGCCGCCGACGACCTCAACGTCAACGCGGCCAACGCCCTGCTGAAGACGCTGGAGGAGCCCCCCAGCCGCGGCGTGCTGTTGCTGGTCAGCCACGCGCCCGGGCGCTTGTTTGCGACGATCCGCTCGCGCTGCCGCAGACTGGCCTTTGCGCCGTTGGAGGAGCCGCGCGTCGCCGAGTTCGTGCGGGCTCGCGCCGGCGTCGACGTCGAACAGAGCCTGCGCCTGGCGCGCATGTCGGGCGGCGCGCCGGGCAGGGCGCTGACCCTGTCGCAAACCCAAGCCCTAGCCATGGACGACGCCGCGCGCGATCTGCTGGGGGATCTGCCGCGGATGGACGAGGCGGCGGCGCTGTCGCTGGCCGACCGGTTTCGCGGAACGGAGGGCGCGGCGCAGTTCGCGTTGTTGTTCGACCGGCTATCGGCGCGCGTGCATGACCTGGCACGCACGCGCGCCGCGGACGGCGCGGGCGCGCTTGATCGCTGGGCCCAGGCGTGGGAGACGCTGCAACGCCTGCCGCGCGAGGTCGAGGGCCTCAATCTGGACCGCGCCGACGCCTTTTTCTCGGCTCTATCGGAGCTGCGCGCGGCGGCCCGCGACTGAGACCCATGCTGATCGACAGCCACGTCAATCTTCACGCCCCGCAGTTCGACGCCGACCGCGCCGAGGTGATCGCCCGCGCCCGCGAAGCCGGCGTCGCTCTGATGGTCAACATCAGCGACCGGTTGTCGAACTTCGCCGCCGTCCGGGCGGTGGCTGAGGCTCCGGACATCTGGTGCACCGTGGGCACCCATCCGCACGAGGCCAAGGAGAACCCGGCGCTGAACGCCTCTGATCTGCTGGCGCTCGCCTCCGACCCCAGAGTCGTCGGGATCGGCGAGACGGGCCTCGATTTCCACTACGACCTGAGCCCCCGTGACGTGCAGGTCCAGGTGTTCCGCGCCCATGTGACGGCCGCACGGCAGAGCGGCCTGCCGTTGGTGATCCATACGCGTGAAGCGGACCAGGCGATGGGCGACATCCTGGAGGAGGAATACGCGCGCGGGCCGTTCCGCATGCTGATGCACTGCTACACCAGCGGCCCGGACCTCGCCGCGCGGGCAGCCGCCCTGGGGGCCTGGTTCTCGGTGTCGGGCATCGCCACCTTCAAGGCCGCCCAGGACGTGCGCGACGTGGTGGCCCAGATGCCGGGCGACCGGATCATCGTCGAGACCGATTGCCCCTACCTCGCCCCCATTCCACATCGCGGACGGCGCAACGAGCCCGCCTTCCTGCCGCACGTGCTGGACAAGCTGGCCGAGATCCGCGGCTGGTCGCGCGACGACGCCGAGCAACGCACGCAGGACGCCTTCTTCGACCTGTTCGACAAGATCCCGCGCCCGTGAGCGGCGTGCTGGAGTTCACCATCCTGGGCAGCGGCTCGTCCGGCGGCGTACCGCGCGCCGACGGCGCGTGGGGTGACTGCGACCCCAACGATCCGCGCAACCTGCGCACGCGGTGTTCGCTGCTGGTGCGCCGGCGGGGGGAGAGCCCACAGCGGGAAACAACGGTCATCGTCGACACCTCGCCCGACCTGCGCCTGCAGACGGCCAGCGCAGGCGCCAAGCGCCTCGATGCTATCCTGCTCAGCCACGACCACGCCGACCAGGTCCACGGTCTGGATGACGTGCGCGCCTTCTACCTGCACGACGGCGTGCGCATTCCCTGTCACATGGACGCTGCGACGCGGAGCACGGTGCTGCGTCGCTTCGACTACGTGTTCGTAGGCGAGGGGGGTTACCCGGCGATTTGCCAGGCTGAAGCCATGCCGGCGCACGGCCAGCCTTGGAGCGTGCAGGGACCAAGCGGCGCTATTCCCGTGATCGGCTTCGACCAGGACCACGGGCTGGTGCGCTCCGTCGGCTTCCGCTTTGGCGATGTGGCCTATTCCAGCGATGTGGCGGATTTACCTGAAGACTCCTTCGCGGCGCTCGAGGGCCTGGATGTGTGGATTGTCGATGCGCTCCGCTGGCGGCCGCACCCGACACATGCCCATGTGGAGCGAGCGCTGGCCTGGATAGACCGGCTGAAACCCAGGCGCGCGATCCTGACAAATCTTCACATCGACCTGGACTACGCGGCGCTGGCCGCGGTCCTGCCGTCCGGGGTCGAGCCCGCGTACGACGGCCTGCGATTCGAGCATCACCTGGGCCGGGAATTCGAATGACGGCTCAGCATCTCAACCTGGGTTTCCTCGCGTCCAGAAACGGGTCCAGCGCGCGGGCGGTGATTGCGGCCATTGAATCTGGTCGTCTGGACGCCAGCGCGCGCCTTGTGGTCAGCAACAACCGTACTTCGCCGCTCTTGGCGTTCGCCGAAGCGCACGCGATCCCTACCCAGTGCATCGCCACGCAGGCCGACCCTGAGGCCGCCGACGCCAGGCTTAGCGAGGCGCTGCAGGCAGCAGGCGTCGAACTTGTCGTGCTGTCGGGGTATCTGCGCCAACTCGGCCCCAAGGTGCTGAGCGCCTACCGCAACCGCGTGCTCAACATCCATCCAGGCCCGCTGCCTCGGTTCGGCGGCCATGGCATGTACGGCCGTCACGTCCATGAGGCGGTGATCGCGGCCGGTGTCGCGGAAAGCGGCGCGTGTATCCTGGTGGTCGACGAGGAATACGACCACGGACCGGTCATCGCGCGCCACGCCGTACCGGTGGAGACGGGGGATACGGCCCAAATGCTCGAAGCTCGTGTGACGGCGGCAGAGCCGGGATTCTTCGTCCAAACCTTGCAGCGGATCGCCCAGGGCGAACTCACGCTGCCTGGTTAACGCCTGGTCGGCAGCAATCTCGTACATCTTCCAATTTCCGATAATCTATCTTAGGCGCATTTACGATACTGCCGTGAAGGCCGTTGGCGGGCCCCTGTTCATGGACCTTAACAGTCGCGACTTGGTTCAGACGCCGAAGGTGACGTGCCCCTGGCCGTCGATTGGCCAGGCTGGATTCCAGGCGATCTCCCACGCGTGATCGTCCGGGTCTGCGACGTAGCCGCGGAAACCGCCATGCGCCGGCGCGTCGGCGGGTCGCAGCACGCGCCCGCCGGCTTGCGCCAGTTGGTCGATCAACGGTTGCACGTCGGCCTGACCGGCGACGTTGTGCGCCAGGGCGAAGGCTCCGGGTGTCGCGAGGCCGCCGCGCTGCATGTCGGTCTCCAGCGAAGGTTTCAGCCAGGTGCTCAGGACGAAGCCGTTCATCTGGTAGAAAACGATCTCCTCGTTCTCGAACACCGGCGTCCAGCCGAAGCCTCCGGCGTAGAATTGCTTCGATCGCGCGACATCGGCGATCCCGAGGGTGATGACGGACATCTGCTGCTGCATGGCGGAGCACCTCTTCTTCGCGGGCGGCCGACGCCCTCCCCGATGTTTTCGCCGTTAAGACCTCTGGCGGACAACAGCTATCCACGGCAAGCTTGAGCATGACTGGAGGCGGCCATGCGTGCAGCGAGCTTAGGACTGATGATCGGTTTGGCGGCAGGCGCCGCGCCAGCCGTGGCGCAAGATACAAGCTGGGCCTCCACCGTCCGTGATGACGGCTGGCCGGCGGCGCGGATGACGAGCGACGGCGACATGCTGATCTACCGTCGACCTGCTCCGGCGGGACCCGAGGGCTTTCCACGCCTGCAGCTACGCTATGAATACCGCGACGGCGAGGTCATCGGCGGAAAGCGCTATCTCAGCATGCTGAGCCTCGACGAGTACGACTGCCGGGGTGGACGCTTCCGCAACCTCCGCGTCGCAGTGTTCGCCGGTCACAACGCGGAGGGGCAATCGGTCCAGCCACCGGACTCCACCGACCCCTGGGCCAAGCCGCAGCCGGGCACGGTCGACGGGAAGTCGCTGGAGATCGCCTGCGCCAAGCGCTGAAGGTCCGACGGGTCGCGAGACGCTGGACATGGCGGGCGCGATTGCGCACTGACCCCGCATGAGCCGTTTCTGGAGCGATCTGGTCCGCGAGCTGGAGCCCTATGTGCCCGGCGAACAGCCGCGCGTCGCCGATCTGGTGAAGCTGAACACCAATGAGAGCCCGTTCGGCCCCTCCCCGGCCGTGACGGCGGCGATCACGGCGGAAGCGGCGGAAACGCTGCGGCTCTACCCCGATCCCCAGTCGAGCGCGCTGCGTGAGGCGCTGGCGACTTATCACGGCGTGAAATCCCACCAGGTGTTCGTCGGCAACGGTTCCGACGAGGTGCTGGCCCACGCCTTCGTCGCCCTGTTGAAGCATGACGCGCCGCTGCTGTTTCCTGACGTCACGTACAGCTTCTATCCGGTCTACTGCGCGATGTTCGCGATCGCGTATGAGACCGTGCCGCTGGACGAGGCGATGCGAGTGAGCGTCGCAGACTATCGCCGACCAGCCGGTGCGATCATCCTGGCCAATCCGAATGCGCCCACCGGCGTCGCGTTGCCGCGCGACGAGATTCGCCAACTGCTTGCGGATCATCCCGACCAACCTGTGGTGATCGACGAGGCCTATGTCGATTTCGGCGGCGAGACGGCGATCCCGCTGATCGCCGAGCACCCGAATCTGCTCGTGGTGCGCACCATGTCCAAGTCGCGCGGTCTGGCGGGACTGCGGGTCGGTTATGCGATCGGCGATGCTGGCCTGATCGAGGCGCTGGTCCGAGTGAAGGATAGCTTCAACTCCTATCCTCTGGGCCGGCCTGTACAGGCCGGCGCGATAGCCTCGATCGAGGACGAAGCCTACTTCCAGGACAGGCGCGCCGCGGTGATCGCCGGGCGGGATCGCATGACCCGTGGCCTGGAGGCGCTGGGCTTCGAGGTCCTGCCCTCTTCGGCCAATTTCGTGTTTGCGCGCCATCCGGGCCGGGGCGGGCGCGAACTGGCGCAGGCGTTGCGCGAGCGCGCGGTTCTAGTGCGGCATTTCCCTGCGCCTCGCACCGCTGACTTCCTGCGCATCACCGTCGGAACGGACTTGCAGATCGAGCGTCTGCTCGCCGCGCTGACGGAGATCCTGAAGGTCTAGATCCCGCCCCCACCCCGCAGCGGCGCCATGACTTCGCCGCAAGCTGGCGCGAACCATGACGCTCATGTCACTGTGGCGTGACGGGCGTTGTTCACCGTCTGATGGCGCCCCATCTGAACTGTCCCCATGTGAACAGGGGCGACAATCAACGGGAGCCGATTCCCATGCGTATGATGAGCTTAGCAACCCTCGCCGCCCTCGGGGTCGTGTGGTCTGCGCCGGCGCTGGCGAGCGCGGAGGTGCGTGTCGCCGTCGCCCCCAAGCTGCAAGCCAAGGCGGAGCAGAAGTACGGCGTGCGGGACGTCGATCGGCTGGCCGCCAGTCTGCGTCGCAGCGTCGAGCGTGAGCTAGGGCGGACCGGCGCCTACGACGGCGCCCGCCTGGAGCTGACGCTGGTGGACGTGAAGCCGAACCGACCGACGTTCAAGGAACTCGGCGACCGGCCGGGCCTGTCGTTCCAGAGCTTCGGACTGGGCGGCGCGCAGATCGAGGGCCGCGCCATCGGCCCCGACGGCTCAGTGACGCCGCTGAGCTACAGCTGGTACGAATCGGACATCCGCCAGGCGGCCCATGCGAGCACTTGGTCGGACGCGGAACAGACGATCAACCGGTTCGCCTATCGTCTCGGTCGCGGCCAGGTGATCGCCGAGCGCTAAACCAAAGCCTGCATCCTTGCGTCACGGCCCGGCGCGCGGTCTGATCGGCTGCGCGCTGCGGTTCGGGCGTGGTGCAGGGCGCGGGGGCGTGATGTCGGGTGAGCGGCGAGCGACAAGCACTGTGGCGGCATTGGCCGCCCCGTCCCTGCCGCTGGCGGCCTTGGGCCTGCCGCTGGTGGTCTATCTTCCAGAATTCTACGTCAGTGAACACGGCCTGAGCCTGGCCGCGGTCGGCGTCGCATTCATGTGCGTGCGCATCCTGGACATCGGCTTCGACCCCTTCATCGGCGCGGTGATGGACCGTACGCGCACCAGGTTCGGGCGCTTTCGGCCCTGGTTCGCATTCGCCACGCCGATCCTGATGCTGGCGTCCTACATGTTGTTCATGCCCTTGGCGGGCGCCGGCGCGGGATATCTGTGGTTCTGGCTGGTGGTGGTCTACGTCGGCTTCTCCATCGCCACGCTGGCGCAACTCGCCTGGGGCGCGGTGCTCTCGCCGGACTACGACCAGCGCTCGCGCATCTACGCCTGGTGGCAAGTGGGCAATGTGATCGGGGTGATCTTGGCCCTGGTCCTCCCCGTCGCGCTCCAACACCTGGGCGTCGAGGGCCATGCCGCCGGCGTCGCGGCCATGGGCTGGTTCATCATCGTCATGCTGCCCTTGACGCTGGCGCTGGCGATCGCCCTCGTCCCGGAGCCTCAGATCATCTCGGCCCCGGAGCGAGCGGGATTCCGTGAGTATCTGGGCTTGCTGAAACTGCCGACGGTCCGGCGGCTCTTGGGCGCTGATCTCGCCACCGGCATGGGCCCGGCGATCACCGGGGCGCTGTTCTTCTTCTATTTCGAGCGGGTGAAGGGCTTCCCCAAGGCCGAGGCGGAGCTGTTGCTTCTGATCTATTTCGTGGGCGGCCTGGTCGGCGCGCCGATCTGGACCCGCCTCGCCTATGTCATCGGCAAGCACAAGGCGCTGGCCGGAGCCTGCCTGTTCTACGCGGTCGTCACCGCCGCGGTCGTCGTCCTGCCGAAGGGGAACCTGGGCGCGGCCGGCGTGATGATGTTCGCCATCGGCCTGCCGTTCTCCGCGGGTGGATTCCTGCTGCGCGCGATGATGGCCGACGTTGGCGACGAGGTGCGGCTGGCCAGCGGGGTCGACCGCACGGGCCTGCTCTACGCCTTGCTCAGCGGGACGGTGAAACTCGCCTCCGCCGCCTCGGTCGGGATCACCTACGTGGGGTTGGAACTGGTCGGCTTCGACGCCAAGGCGGTCGGCCCTGATGCGGGCCTGGCAGGCCTCTCCGTGATGTTCATCGCAGCACCCGTGGCTCTGGCGCTGCTGGGCGGCTGGGCTATCCTCGGCTATCCGCTGAACGCCAAACGTCACGCCGAGATCCGCGCCGACCTCGATGCGCGCGACCTGGGCGAAAACCCGCAACCCCCGCTTCCCGAGGAGACCCATGCCCTCGCCCGCCCCGTCGACTGATCTGCCGCCGCTGGAGCAGTTGCTCGAGATCATGCGTCGGCTGCGCGATCCTCAGCACGGCTGTCCGTGGGATCGCGAGCAGACCTTCGCGACCATCGCCCCCTACACCGTCGAGGAGGCCTATGAGGTGGCCGACGCCATCGAAAGGGGCGACCTTGACGATCTGAAAGACGAACTCGGCGACCTGTTGCTGCAGGTGGTGTTCCACGCCCGTATAGCCGAGGAACGCGGCGACTTCGCCTTCGCCGACGTGGCCCAGGCGATCGTCGACAAGATGGTGCGCCGTCACCCCCATGTGTTCGGCGACGCCGCCTACGCCGACGAGCCTGCGCAATCGGCCGGATGGGAAGCCATCAAGGCGGATGAGCGCGCGGCCAAGGCCCGAAGTGGCGGCCTGCTCGGCGACGTGCCCGTGGGGCTGCCGGCGCTGACGCGGGCGGTGAAGCTGTCAAAGCGCGCGGCTGGCGTCGGTTTCGTTTGGCCGACGGTCGAGGACGTGGTCGCCAAGTTGAAGGAGGAAGTCGCCGAACTGGAGGTCGAGATCGCCGCCGGCGACATGGACAAGGCGCGCGCGGAACTGGGCGACGTGCTGTTCGTGGTCGCCAACCTGGCGCGCACTCTGGGCGTCGAGCCGGAGGACGCGTTGCGCCTGACGAACGCCAAATTCGTTCGTCGATTCAGTCATATAGAGGCGAGACTTGCGGAGCGAGGAAGCAGTACCGCGCAATCCGACCTGGCCGAAATGGATGCGCTCTGGGATGAGGCCAAGTCCCTGGAGCGCGGCTAGACAGTCCGCCAGCCGTCGATCAGGCGCATGCTGGCGCAGGCCGGGCCGCCGACCTAGTGGACCCTCAGCTCCGCTTGTGGATAGAGCTGCTCGAATTGGCCCAGCGCCTGGGCGGTGAGGCGCACGGACATCACCACGCCGCCATCCTCGGCGGGCAGGCTCTCGACCACGCGGCCGTTGCGATAGAGCCAGGCGATCGCCGCCCCCTCGCCTGCCGGCACATGGGCTTCAATGGGATCGGCGTCGTCGACCATGCCGGCGACGGCGTCGAGCAGTTCGGAACACCCCTGCCCCGTGTGGGCGGAGACCAGCAGGGCTGGCGGATGACGGCGGCGCGCATCGCCGGTCAGGCTCTCGCGGGTGTCGGCGTCCAGCAGATCGGCCTTGTTCCAGATTTCGAGCACGCGGCGCGTCTCCAGATCGACGCCCAGGCGGTCCAGCACGCCGGCCACGTCGTCGGCCTGGGCCTGACTTTCATCGCCCGCCACGTCGCGCACGTGGAGGATCACATCAGCCTCGCGCACCTCTTCCAGCGTGGCGCGGAACGCCTCGACCAGTTCGTGCGGCAGGTCGGAGATGAAGCCGACTGTGTCGGCCACGATCGCCG
>NZ_JAUXZW010000024.1 GCF_030693805.1 Phenylobacterium sp. | reverse complement strand
CGATGTTCTCCGAAGCGATCAGTTCGATCTGCTCCTGCTGGCGCTGCAGTTCGCCGGCCAGAACCTGGTCTACGGCCGGGTCGGACTGGGCGACCCCTTGCGAGAAGAAGGCGTCGGTCGAGGGCTGTTCCGAGGATTGGGCTTTGACGTGCAGGGTCACGGGCGGACCTTTCGGCTGAGGTTCGCGCGCTCTTTACCCTTAAGCGCGCCGCGATCCAACGGTCGCGGGAACAATGCCGCATCATGATCGTTGTCGCTTCCGCCGGGGGTGGAGGCGATCGACGACGCCCACCCGTCCGTTTGCGCCGCGTTTTTGGTGAGGTGAGCCTATGAGCATGACATCCGGTCCGGAGACCACTTCGGACGAGTCGTTCATGCGGCTGGCCGCCGATGTGGTCGCCGCCTACGTCACCCGCAACGAGGTGGCGCCTGACGGCGTCGCCCCACTGATCCGCACTGTCCATCAGGCGCTGCAGGGCCTGGGCCAGGCCGAAGCGCCGGTTCCTGAGGAGCGCCCGAAGCCCGCGGTTCCGATCAGCAAGTCCGTCCAGCACGAATTCATCGTCTGCCTGGAGGACGGCAAGAAGCTGAAGATGCTGAAGCGTTATCTGCGCTCGCGCTTCGACATGAGCCCGGACGACTATCGCCGGCGCTGGGGCCTCGCGCCCGATTATCCGATGGTCGCGCCGGCTTACGCAGCGCGGCGCAGCGACTTCGCCAAGCAGATCGGCCTGGGACGGGGCGTGCGTCGGCGCGGCGCCTAAGCCGCGACGCCGCCGACGCGAGCGATGTTGCAGCGGACCCAGAGCGCTTCGAGCGCCTGGGCGAGATCCTCGATCATCGCCTCGGTGTGCGCCGGCGACGGCGTGAAGCGCAGCCGTTCGGTCCCGCGCGGCACCGTGGGATAGTTGATCGGCTGCACATAGATCCCGTGATCCTCCAGCAGGATGTCGGAGATCACCTTTGTGTGGATCGCGTCGCCCACCAGCACCGGCACGATGTGGCTTTGCGAGGCCATCACCGGCAGGCCGACCTTGGCGAGGCGCGCCTTGAGCTGAGCCGCGCGCGCCTGATGGGCAACACGCACCTCGTCATGCGCCTTAAGCCAGCGGATTGAGGCCAGCGCGCCGGCGGCCAGGGCCGGCGGCAGCGAGGTCGTGAAGATGAACCCGTGCGCGTACGATCGGATCGCATCGACGATCACCGCGTCGGCGGCGATGTAGCCGCCCATGACGCCGAACGCCATGGCCAGCGTGCCCTCGACGATGTCGATCTGGTCCATCACCCCGTCGCGCTCGGCGACGCCGGCGCCGCGCGGCCCGTACATGCCGACCGCGTGGACCTCGTCCAGATAGGTCATGGCGCCGTACTTCTTGGCCAGGGCCACGATCGCCGCCATCGGCGCGATGTCGCCGTCCATCGAATAGACGCTCTCGAAGGCGATCAGCTTCGGCGCGCTCTCGGGCGCCGCGGCCAACAGGTCTTCCAGGTGCTGCAGGTCGTTGTGCCGGAACACATGGCGCGGGCCGCCGCCGTTGCGGATACCCGAGATCATCGAGTTGTGGTTGTTGGCGTCCGAGAACACCTCCAGCCCGGGCAGGATCCGGTAGAGCGTCGACAGCGACGCGTCGTTCGAAACGTAGCCCGAGGTGAACAGCAGCGCGGCCTGCTTGCCGTGCAGGTCGGCGAGCTCGGCCTCGAGCTCCACGTGGTAGTGCGTCGTGCCGGAGATATTGCGCGTTCCGCCCGAACCCGCGCCCGCCTCGTCGATGGCGCGCTTCATGGCCTCGGTGACCACAGGGTTCTCGCCCTGGCCCAGGTAATCATTCGAGCACCACACCACCACGTCGCGCACCGAGCCGTCGCCGCGCGTCCAGGTGGCGCGCGGATAGGAACCGCGATGACGCTTCAGGTCAGCGAACACCCGGTAGCGGCCCTCGCCGCGTATCCGGTCCAGCGCTTGCTCGAACGCCTGTGTGTAATCCATCAGCCTTGAACCCCGTCCGTGCGCGAGCCGCAGGCGCCGCGCGACGGCCCCACAAAAAGAGGCGCATTTTCGTCCGCGGGCTTTTCGCACCACCGTTGGCCGTTGTCCACAATACCACGCCTTGCGCCTGCGCGGCGTGCGGCCGCGCAGGCGCTGGCGCGCGCGCTATTTCGGCTTGCGGAACCGGTAGACGAACTGATCCGTATGGCCGCGTATCTTCGGATCGAACACCGGCAGGGTGTGATCGTCGGCGGAGTTGCGCAGCATCGGGCTCTCGCCGTCGAAGGTGAACCCCGCGGCGATCACCTCGCTCTTGACTACCTGCGGATCGATCCGATGCAGGGTGTCGACGACCGCGAGCGGCGCGCCGGGGCTGGCCGCGTGGTCCAGGACGATGAACAGGCCGCCGGGCTTCAAAGCGTCGAACACCGCCTTGTTGACCTTGGCGACGTCGGTGGGCGGACGCCCCGGACGCGTCCCGTGCAGGTCATGGTAGTTCTGCGAGGTCCAGATCACGTCTGCCTTGGTCGGCAACACCAGGGTCTCGAACGGCGTCGTCACGACTTCGATGTTGCCGTAGGCGGGGTCGGCGGCGACGGCGCGAATCGCGGGCGGTGTCGCGGCCTCGGCCTGGGCAGGCGTGATGATCGCATAGACCTTGCCGGCCGCGCCGACCGTCTTGGCGAAAATCCGCGTGAAATAGCCGCCGCCGGGCAGCAGGTCGCCGACCGTCTGGCCAGGCGCAACCTCGGCGAACGCCAGCATGTCGACCGGCCGTCGATCGGCGTCTCGGGCGGAATCGGCGGCGGGGCGAGACTTGTCGGCGACAGCCGCGGCGACGTAGGCCGGCGGGGCCGCGGCGTTCTGGGCGTTCGCCGCCCCCGCCGTCAGGGCCAGAACGGCGACAGCCGCCAAAAGCAGATCACGCGCCATGAACACCTCCCCAAAATCGGCGGGCGCCGTGGCCGGCGCCGCGTCGGCCTCACGCCAGCGGGGACCATTCCTCGTCCGGCGGCAACGGCGCGAAGATCGCGTCGAGCATCGCAGGCGTAACGCCGGCCAAGCTTGTCGGCTCCCATCGCGGTCTATTGTCCTTGTCGACGATCACCGCGCGCACGCCTTCGATGAAGTCGTGGCGCTGCACGACCCGCGCGGCGATACGGTATTCCATGCGCATGTTGTCGGCGAACGACGGCGCACGCGCGCCCTCGGCCATCTGGCGCAGGGTGACCTTCAAGGTCTGCGGCGATTTCGACGCCAGCGCGGCGGACTGCGCCTTGGCCCAGTCCGAACCGTCCGCCTCCAGCGCCGCGACGATGCCCTCGACGCTGTCGCCGGTGAAGATCCTGGCGATCTGATCCTGACGCTCAGCCAGCGGCGGCGATCCAGCGTCACCCTGAAACCGCTTCAGGGTCGTCTCGATCGCATCCGGCTCGGCGATGATCGCAGCCTTCAACTCGGCGATCCGGTCGCTGTCGA
>NZ_JAUXZW010000003.1 GCF_030693805.1 Phenylobacterium sp. | reverse complement strand
AGCCTCGGCGGCGAAGGCCTCGGAGCTCGCCCACACCACCCGTGCGCGGGTGAGAGCCAGCAGCTCCCAGGTCTCGGCCTCGCCCTCGTAGTAGCTTTCGAACGCGCCATAGCTCACCGCCACCGGTCCGGCGGTGCCCGAGGGGCGCAGCTGCATGTCGACTTCGTAGAGCTCGCCCTCGCCTGTGGGCGTCGACAGCGCCGCGATTAGCCGTTGGGTGAAACGGCCATAGAAGGTCTCCGCCCCCCACCCCTTCCCGGCCGAGGCCGCGGCTGGCGCGTCGGCGCGGTAGAAGGTCATCAGGTCGAGATCAGAGCCGGCGCTCATCTCGCGCGAGCCGCACTTGCCCAGCGCCACGACGGCGACCTGGCCGGGGAACGCCCCGCCCAGCCGCTCGGCTTCGGCGAGGGCCGCCGGCGCCAGGGCCTCGATGCACAGGTCGGCGAGATCGGCGAAGGCGCGGCCCGCCACCTCGGCGCTGACCGCGCCGCTCATCACCAGCACGCCGACCCGGAACGCCTGTTCGCGGTGCACCCGACGCACGGCGTCCATGGAGGCCTCGAAGCCGTCGGCGCGCGCCATGGCGGCGGCCAGGACGTGGTGATCCTCGTCGCGGTCGATGGGCTGGAAGAACGCCGCGTCCAGCATGGCGTCCACGGCCGCCGGGCGGCGCGCCAGCGTCACCGCCAGGCGCGGCGCGAAGGCCATCACCTGCACCACCAGCTCGAACAGGCGATGCTGGGCGAGGAACAGCGACTGGATCTGCACCCCTGAGGACAGGCGCCCGAAGAAATCCGAAAAACGATTGAACGCCTCGTCCGGCGCGCCGGTGGCCTGCACGGCCTCCAGCAGGCGCGGGGCCAGCCGGGTGAACAACTCACGGCCCCGCTCGGTGCGGGTGGCCGCGATGTGCCCGTGGTGCCAGCCGCGGATCGTCTGGGACACACGGGCAGGGTTGGAGAAGCCCATCCGCGCCAGGGTCGCCAGGGTCTCCGGATCGTCATCAACGCCGGTGAAGATCAGGCTGCCGAAACGCGACGACAGTTGCTCCTCGTCGGGGAACAGCTCGCCGTAGCGATTGTTGACCGTGCGCAGAACCCTGCCGATCGCCGCGTCGAAGCTGGGAAGGCGGTCGAAACCCCACAAGGTCGCCACCTTGCGGCGATCAGGATCGGACTCCGGCAGGCGGTGAGTCTGCTCGTCGGCCACCATCTGGATGCGATGCTCGACGGCTCTCAGATCGGCATAGGCTTTGGCGAGCTCCACGCCCGCGTCGGCGGTCACGTGCCCAGCGTCGACCAGGGCTCGCAGGGCGTCCAGCGTGCGGCGGTTGCGCAGGTCGGGGTTGCGGCCGCCCAGGATGAGCTGCTGGGTCTGCACATAGAACTCGATCTCGCGGATGCCGCCGCGGCCGAGCTTCAGGTCGACGCCCTTGGCCGACATCCGCTCGTCCACCTTGTGGACGTGGATCTGGCGCTTGATCGAATGGATATCGGCGATGGCCGCGAAATCGAGATTCTTGCGCCAGACGAAGGGGCGAAGCTCGTCCAGGAAAGCCTGGGCCGCGATCAGGTCGCCGGCGCAGGCCCTGGCCTTGATGAAGGCCGCGCGCTCCCAGTTCTGGCCAACGCTCTCGTAGTAGTCGAGGGCGGCCGGGACCGGCACCGCGGGCGGCGTCGAAGACGGGTCGGGGCGCAGGCGCAGATCGACACGGAACACGTAGCCGTCGGCGGTGCGCGCCTGCATGAGCTCGGCGACGCGCTGCGTCAGGCGCACGGCGAAACCCTGGCTCTCGACGCCGTCGGCCAGAGGCAGGGCGTCGGGCTCGTAGAAGACCGAGATGTCGATGTCGCTGGAGTAGTTGAGCTCGAACGCCCCCTGCTTGCCCATGGCGATGCAGAACCAACCGGGCACCGGGCCCTCGTCGCCCTGGCCCAGACGCGTGAGACGACCGGCGGCGAGCTCTTCGCGCGCGCCGACCCGAAGGGCCGCACCCAGCGACGCGTCGGCGAAGCGAGTGAGAGCGCCGGTCACCGCGTCCAGGTCCCAGACCCCGCCCAGGTCACACAGCGCGGTGAGCAGGTGCAGCTCGGCCTTCAACTGGCGAAGCGCGCGCGCCGCGGCGGCGCTGTCGAGGTCGGCGGCCTGCACCGTCTCCGTCAGCAGGGTTTCCAGGCGCTCGGCGGGATCGGCGGCGAGCAGCGCGCCCAGCCTGGCCGGTTCGCGGCGCGCGAGGCCCGCCAGGTAGTCCGACGCTCCGAACACCGGGGCCAGCGCCGGCCACGCCTTGTCGAGGCGATCGGCCCAGCCCTCGGCCTGGCTGGCGGCGGCAAGGATCTCGCGCGGGCGCTGAGCGGCCTTCGCATCGAACACAGGCCCGCAGGGCGTCATCAGGTCGGCGAGCGCGCTCATCGGCGCGACCATCGCCTGCGTCGCGCGAGCACGCCAGCCCGGAAGCGCCGCTCAAGCCCCGCGCGGCAGGACGACGGCGACCCGCAACCCTGGCCCGTGAGCGCCGACGCGACCCGGTCCTTCGTCCAGCTCCAGCCGGCCGCCATGCGCCTGGGCGATGGCGGCGACCAGAGACAGACCCAGCCCGGCGCCCGGCGCATTGCGGCTGTTCTCCAGGCGCACGAAGCGCTCCACGACACGCTCCCGGTCGGGCTCGGGTACGCCCGGACCGGTGTCGGTCACCGAGAACTCCACCTCGCCTGACGAGCGACGCCGCACCCGCAGGCGGATAGCGCCGCCGGCGGGCGTGTACTTGACCGCGTTATCGAGGATGTTGGCCAGCGCCTGGGCCAGGAACTCGCGGTCGCCGCGCACGGCGATGTCCTGGGCGAGCTCGGCGTCGAAGGCCACGCCCTTGTCCTCGCACAGGGGCGCGTAGAGCTCGGCCACGTCGGCGGCCAGCGCGGCGGGGTCGAACAGTTCCGGATCGGGCGCCGCGCCCGCCGCCTGCAGGCGCGCGATCGACAGCACGGCCCCGAAAGTGCGCAACACGCCGTCGGCGTCCTCGATGGCTTGGCTCAAGGCCTGGGCCGGGTCGCCTCGGCCGGCGGCGACGTCCAGATAGGCGGCCTCCAGTTGGGCGCGCATGCGGGTCAGGGGACTTCGCAGATCGTGGGCGATGGCGTCGCCTGCGTGCTGGTGGGCCTGCATCGACCGCTCGAGGCGTTCCAGCATGTCGTTCAGCCCCTCGGCCAATTCGTCGAACTCGTCGCCCGATCCGCGCACTGGCGCGCGCGCCGCCAGATCGCCGTTGCGCACCGCGACGACCACGCCGCTCAGGCCGGCGACGCTGCGGCTGACATTGCGGCTGACCAGCACGCCGCCGATCAGGCCCAGCACCACGACCAAGGCGCCAGCCCCCCAGAGCGCGCCGACGATCTTCAGCACATAGGCGTCGTCCTCGCTGACATCGGCGCCGACGAACAGCGCCTCGCCGCCTGCCAGCCGCACCTGCAGCCCGCGCGCCGGATGCGGGACCGCGCCGCCTGCGTCTCGCTGGAGAATGGAGAAATCTATCCAGATATCGCCCTCTCCCGCCGCGCCCACCGGCGAGCGGCCGATCGAGCCGGCCAGACGCTCCCCGCGCGGATCGCTTAGCAGGTAGACGAACGGACGATCGCCGGCTCGCGCGCGGCCAACTCCCGCACCAGACCGCCGCGCCCGGCGCTGCGGTAGACGGCGGAAAGCGCGCGAGTCTCCTCGGCGATCTCGCGGTCGGTGCGCCGCGTCGCCTCCCCGGCGGTGACCACATAGATGTAGCCGAGGAACGCACCCGCCGAGGCCGCGAAGAGGGCCAGGAACAACAGGGTCAGTCTGAACGGGGTGGTGCGCAGCAGCCTGGGCAGGCGCACGGCGTCAGGCGTCCAGGCGGTAGCCGGCGCCACGCACCGTCTGCAGCATCGGCCGGTCGAACCCCTTGTCGATCTTGGCGCGCAGTCGCGACACGTGCACGTCGATCACGTTGGTCTGAGGGTCGAAGTGGTAGGCCCAGACCTTCTCCAGCAGCATGGTGCGGGTCACCGAATGGCCGGCGTGACGCATCATGTATTCCAGCAACTGGAACTCGCGCGGCTGCAGGTCGATGGCGCGGCCCTGGCGGTGCACCGTGCGCCCGATCAGATCCATCTCGAGATCGCCCACCCTGAGCAGGGTCTGCACCGATCCGGTCTCGCGCCGCCGCGACAACGCCTCAACGCGGGCGATCAGTTCGGCGAAGCCGTAGGGCTTGACCAGATAGTCGTCGCCGCCGGCCTTCAAGCCCGCCACCCGGTCATGGATTTCGCCCAGCGCAGACAGGAACAGAGTCGGCGTCGCGTCGCCCTCGCGCCGGAGCGTCTGGACCAGCTCCACGCCGTCGAGGCGCGGCAGCATGCGGTCGACGATCAGCACGTCGAACCCGCCGCCACGAGCCTCCGTCAGCCCCGCTTCGCCGTCTGCGGCGCAGACGCAGACGTGACCCGCTTCCGAAAGGCCGCGGGCCATGGCGTCGGCGGCGTCTCGATCGTCCTCGACGACGAGAATGCGCATAGCGCTCTAGCCGGTGACTTTCAGCGGCAGGAACGAGGTTCGGCCGTTGCGGTGGACGCCCAGCAGCACGCTCTGGCGGCCGGCCTTCTTGGCGCTGTCGACGGCGCTGGCGAAGTCCGACGCGGTGGCCACGTCGCGGTCGCCGGCGCGCACGATCACGTCGCCGCGGCGCAGACCCTTCTGGCCGGCGTCGGAGGTCTGCTCGACCCCGTCGATGACCACGCCGCGCACGTCGGCGTCGACGCTGTAGCGGCGGCGGGCCGCCTCATCCAGCGGGGCCAGCGACAGGCCGAGCACCGCCGGAAGCTGGACGGAGCTTTCCGCCCCGCCCCGCGCGCCCGGCGTTCGGCCGGTGTTGTCGTTGGCCGCCAGTTCGCGCTCGGACGGGCGCACGCCGGAGCGCACTTCGACGACTTTCTTCTTGCGGTCTCGCAGCACGTCCAGCTTCAGGGTGTCGCCGGCGCGGGCCTTGGCCACCTCGCGGGTCAGCTCCGACGAGGTCTTCACCGTACGGCCGTTGACCGCGGTGACCACGTCGCCCGGCTGCAGGCCGGCGCGCTGGGACGGGCCGCCGGCGACCAGGTCGGCGACGATCGCGCCGCGTTGTTCCGGCACGCCCTGGGCCTCAGCCATCTCGGCCGTGTAGTTCTGGATCGTCGCGCCTATGTAGCCGCGGGTGATCTTGCCGCCGGCCATGAGCTGCTTGGTGATGCCGTCGGCGACGTCGGCGGGCACCGCGAAACCGATCCCGACCGAACCGCCGGACGGCGAGAAGATCGCCGTGTTCACCCCGATCACCCGGCCATAGATGTCGAAGGTCGGGCCGCCGGAGTTGCCCCGGTTGATCGGCGCATCGATCTGGATGTAGTCGACGAAGGTTTCGCCGATGTCGCGCCCGTAGGCGGAGATGATTCCGGCGGTCGCCGTTCCGCCCAGGCCGAACGGATTGCCGACGGTGATCACCCAGTCGCCGACGCGCGGCTTGGCCGAGTTCTCAAAGTTCACATAGGCGAAGCCCTGCCCCTTGACCTTGAGCACGGCGATGTCGGTGCCTTCGTCACGGCCGACCACGACCGCTTCGAGCTCGCGCTCGTCCTTGAGCACGACCTTGATGGTCTCGGCGTTCTCGACCACGTGGTTGTTGGTGACGATGTAGCCGTCCTGGCTGATGAAGAAGCCCGAGCCTGAGGACTGCTGGGTCGGCATGCGCGGCTGGCCGCCGCGCGTGGAGCCGCCCGGCGATCCACCCTTGGGCGCGCCGCCCTCGGGCGCGACGTCTTCGCCTTCGCCCTCTTCTTCATCGCCGCCCGGCGCCTGGCGCGGAACGATGTCGAAGGGGAAGTTCTCGAAGCCCGGGATCTTGCGCAGCGCGCCGGCGTCCACCCGCGAGGTCACGTTGATCGACACCACGGCGGGAGACACCTTGTCGAAGATGTCGGCGAAGGACATCGGCGCGCCGGGCGGCGGGGCGAAGATCGGCGCTGTGGAGGCCTTGATGAACTGGCCGCCGCGATCGGCGCCGTCCTGCGGCTGCAGCACGCCCGCGCCGGCCACGGCGGCGGCCATTACGCCGGCGCCGGCCAGGGCGCCCAAAACATAACCGGTCTTCTTCGAAGTCATCTGGTTCTCAATCCCTGCAGGCCCGGACGGAAACGTCGGTCCCGCGCTGACACCTAGGTGCGATGCACCGAAGCGCAACGCCGCTCAAGTTACGTTTAGGTCACCCTGTGCGCTTCTTCACGTCCTTATCTTGGCGCAATCGTGTCAGGCGGTCTGTCAGACGTGAAGAGGCGCGCTTTTCGCTTCATGCAGGCGGGTCTTGCGAGAGCGCGGCCAGCCGTTCCCGCTCGGCTTCGGTGAGCGGGGGGCTCGGCGGCGTAGCCCGCAGGCGCGCTCGCAGCAGCAACAATCCGCCCAGGGCCGCCAGGAACGGCGCCGACCAGAGCGCCGCGTTGCCCCAGTTGAACGCAGGTTTCAGCAGCACGAACTCGCCGTAGCGGTCGGTGAGATAGGCCTTCACCTGCGCCTCGCTGGCGCCGGCCGCGACCTGGTCGCGCACCGTGCGGCGCAGGTCGTGGGCGAGTTCAGCGTCGGAATCGTCGATCGACTCGTTCTGGCAGACCATGCAGCGGACCTGCGGGAAGATCGCGCGGGCGCGGGCTTCCTGGGCCGGGTCCGGCAGCCGCTCGGCGGGATCGGAGGCAGCGCCGATGCAGAACACGGCGGCGAGCGCGGCGAAGGCCGCGCGGAGCCTCACGACGCCGCCTCCGCGCGGCGGCCGACGGCCAGCCGCAGCCTGCGGTCGGACAGCGATACGAGGCCGCCCAGCGCCATGATCACCGGCCCGAAGAAAATCAGCGACGCCCAGGGATTCCAGTAGGCGCGAACCAGCCACACCGAGGCGCCCGAGGCCGACGTCCGACGCTCGCCCAGCACCAGATACAGGTGGCTGGCGCCACGCTGGCAGATCGCCACCTCCGAGGTGGTCTGCCCGCCGGTGAGGAAGAACCGTCTCTCGGGCTTCGCTTCGCACACCAAGCGGTCTCCGCGGGTTGCGCGGATATGGCCACGTTCGGCCAGGTAGTTCGGCCCCTCGACCGCGCGCACGTCCTCGAGCACCAGGTGGTAGGCGCCGACGTCGAGCGATCCGCCGATCGGCAGGGCCTGAGCGGCCTCGGCCTTCCAACTGGTCTCGAAACAGGCGCCGAGGACGAAGACGCCGAGACCGGCGTGGGCGAGGGTCATGCCCCAGGCGCCGCGCGGCAGGCGCACCAGTCGTCGCAGGCTCTCGGCGGCGGGCGCGCGGAAGGCGCGCACCCGCTCGGCAAGCTCGGCGCCTGCGCCGGCGATGAGCCAGGCGCCGGCCGCCACCCCGATCGCTCCGAACGCATGGCGCGGATCGATGAGCGCGAAGGCGGCGAGCCCTGTTGCGAGCGCTATAAGGGCCGCCGCCCACAACCGCTGAAGCACTCCGGCCGCGTCGCCGCGCTTCCAGGCCAGCAGCGGGCCCGCCGGCAGCAGCACCAGCAAGGCGCCCATCAGCGGCACGAAGGTCAGCGTGAAGTAGGGCGGGCCGACCGAGATCGCCTCGCCGCTCACCGCCTCGCGGATCAAAGGATAGAGCGTGCCCAGCAGCACTGTGGCGGTGGCGGCTGCGAGAAGCACGTTGTTGAGCACCAGGCTGCTCTCGCGGCTGATCGGGGCGAACACGCCGCCCGGCGCGAGGGCCGGCGCGCGCCAGACGAACAGGGCGAACGCCGCGCCCGACGCTACGCCCAATATGGCCAGCAGCAGCACGCCGCGGGTCGGGTCGACGGCGAAGGCGTGCACCGAGGTGAGAACCCCGGAGCGGACCAGGAATGCGCCCAGCATCGAGAAGGTGAAGGCCGCCAGCGCCAGGAACACCGTCCAACCGGCGATCGCGCCGCGTTTCTCGGTGACGATGGACGAATGCAGCAGGGCCGTGGCCACCAGCCACGGCATGAAGCTGGCGTTCTCCACCGGGTCCCAGAACCACCACCCGCCCCAGCCGAGCTCGTAGTAGGCCCAGAAGGCGCCCAGCGTGATGCCGATCGTCAGCAGGCTCCAGGCCGCCAGCGTCCAGGGCCGCACCCAGCGCGCCCAGGCTGCGTCCACGCGGCCTTCCATCAGCGCGGCGACGGCCAGCGAGAAGACCACCGACATGCCCACGTAGCCCGCGTAGAGGAATGGCGGATGGACGGCCAGCGCCGGGTCCTGCAGCAGGGGATTGAGCGAGCGGCCCTCGACCGGCGGCTGCGCCAGCCGCGCCATCGGGTTGGACGCGAACACTGTGTAGGCCAGGAACAGGACGCCCAAGCCGCCTTGCGTCGCCAGCGTCAGCGCCCGCACGCCTGCCGGCAGGCCGCGCCCGAACGCCGCCACCCCCGCCCCATAGCCGGCCAACGCCAGGCACCACAGAAGCATCGAGCCCTCATGGCTGCCCCAGGTCCCGGCGACGCGGTAGAGCAGCGGCTTGGCGGTGTGGGAGTTGGCCGCGACGTTGGCGACCGAGAAGTCGGAGACGACGAAGGCGTGCATAAGGGCTGCGAAGGCCACCGCGAGCGCCAGGAAGCCGGCGATCGCCGCGCCCTCCCCGGCCGCGGCCAAGGGCTGCGAGCGGCGCAGCCTCGCGAAGCCCGAAAGGCCCGTCTGGGCGAGCGACAGCACCAGGGCCAGGCACAGTGCGAAGGCGCCGATCTCGATGATCATTTCTGCGCCTGGCCTACGTCTCCGCGCCACTCGCCCTGCTCCTTGAGCGCCTTGGCGACCTCGCGCGGCATGTAGCGCTCGTCGTGCTTGGCCAGCACTTGCTTGGCCTCGAACACGCCGTCGGCGCGGAAGGCGCCCACCGCGACGATCCCCTGGCCTTCGCGGAACAGGTCCGGCAGATCTCCGTGAAAGGTCACGCGATCGGACGCCTCGTGGTCGGAGACCGTGAATTCGACGCGCCCGTCGGGGTGCTTGACCACGCTGCCCGCCGTCACCAGCCCGCCAAGCTGGATCGCGCGTCCGGCCGCGGGCTTGGCCGCGTGCGCCTGCGAGGGCGTGTAGAAGAACGAGATTGTGTCGCGCAGGCCCCACAGGGTCAGCCCCGCCGCCAGGGCCAGCACCGGAGCGATCGCGGCCACCAGGGTCAGGCGACGCCGCGCCTTGGGAGACTTCGGCAGCCAGCTCACGGGGCGGCCCCAGGCGCTGTGATGGTCATCGGCTGCGCTCGCGCGGCCTCGTCCAGATCGCGCAGCACATCCGCTCGGCCGGCGTAGCGCACCCGGGCCGTCGCCAGCGCGGCGTCGCGCGCCGTCGCGTCGCCGAGCACGGCGTAGGAGCGCACCAGCCTGACCCAGCCGGGCGGGTCGTCCGGGGCGACGCGCAGCCGCTCAGCCAGGCCAGAGACCATGCCGCGGATCGCCGCGCGCGTCGGGTCATCGGCCGCGGCGGGCGTGCGTCCGTGCTCGGCCTCATAGATCGCCGCCTGCAATGCACGCCGCCGGCCGTCGTCCGGCCCCATGTCGGCCAGCAACTCACGCCACATGCGCACGCCGCTTTCGCGGTCGCCGGCCTCGATGCTTGCGCGGGCGAGATGGAACCGGGCGCTCGTCGAGCTGGGGTTTCGTTTCAGGCCCTCGCGGAACGCCGCGACGGCGTCGGGCGTGGCCGCGCCGTCCGCCTGGGCGGTCAGCGCCTCGCCCAGCATGTCCCAGAGGTCGCCCCGCTCCGGCGCGACCGCGACCGCGCGGCGAAGCGCGACCGTGGCGGCGTTGATGTCCTGCGAAGCCGCCTCGGCCATCGCCAGATAACGCAAGGTGTCGGCGTCGCGCGGTCGCTCGGCGGCGAGCGCGCGCAGCACTGCGGCCATCTGAGGCGGAGCGAGCGATTCGGGATCGGCGTCGCGCCAAGCGGCCAGCCGCTGAACGTATGGCTGATCGCCAGCGCCCAGATCACCGACGGCCAGATACAGGCCCGCGGCGGCCAGCGGCGCTGCGATGGCGGCGATCAGGATCGGCCTGCGCCCTCCCGTCGCGACCCAGGGCGCGCACCCGGCGTCGGCGGCCGCCAATAGGCGGCGCGCGGCCTCGGCATGGGCGCCGCGGCGTTCGGCGTCCGACAGCAGTCCACGTTCGGCGAGTTCGTCGATCTCCCCGAGCTGGCGGCGGTAGAGTCCGAGTGTCGGATCGGCGCGTTGTGCGCGCGAGGCGGCGGCGGCGCGTTGCAGGATGACCACCGCAGCGGCGGCCGACATGACGCCCGCGACGGCCCAGAAAGCGATCATGGGCGCGCGTGTAGCCGAAAGCGGTGGTCAGCGCGAGCCTGACCTTCGGTCAGGCCTCGGGTTCGGGGTGCGGCTCGACGCAGGCGGCGAGCATGCGCCGGCGGATGATCTCGGCGGCCTTCGGGTCTCGGATCAGGGCGCTGAACTCGGCGGCGGCCTCCAGGCGGGCGCGCGCGAGACCAGGATCCTCGACCTCGCCTTCGCGCAGACGGTCGAGGACCTCTTCGACATAGTGGTCGATCGTCTCGCCCAGCTTGTCGCAGAGCTTGGTGCGCGCCGAGGCGAAGCCGCCGTAGTTGGCGCTCGAGCGGATCTGATGGGTGAAGGTGAGCAAGGTCATGGCGCGGGTGAACGCGCCGGGGTCCAAAGGGATGTCCAAGCGCGGAACCTGCTTGAACAGCCGCGCGATCTTCGCGCCCTGCGTCGGCAGCGCGTCGCCGGCCGCTTTCTCCGCGGCGCGCAACCGGTCTTCGACACAGGCGGCCAATGCCTGCTTCTGCTTGGCGAGCCTGGAGCCCCAAGGTCCGGCGCGCGTCAATTCGATGGTCTGTTCCAACTCGCTGATACGCAGCGTGACGTCGTCGACCACCTTGGCGGCCGCGAGACCGGCGCGCGGGCCGCCGTCGACGTCCAGCTCGGCGATGGCGACCAGACCAAGATCGATGTCGTCCATCACCCGAAGCGCGAAACCGGCGCATTCCGACTGCGCCAGATAGGTCTCATGCGGACGATCCATGACCGCAGAGATGATCCGCAACACCATCCAGGGGCTGGCGAGCTGGCCGGCCAGCATCTCGAAGAAGCGGGGCCCGGCGTCCTCGGCGACGCCGACGGCGTCCTTGTAGGCCAGGCGCGCCGCCGCGGTGTTCTCGTCGCTGGTGCGGCTGATCCATTCGCCCAGGCGCCGCGTCGCCGCGCGTCCGATGGGGCCCAAGTCCAGGCAACTGCAGAGCAGATTCGCGCCGCCCGGTCGCGCCAGGTCGCAAACTTCGGCCGCCGCGCGGAAGTCACGTTGTTCGCGGCTACGCAGGCCGTCCGCGGCGCGCGCGGCAAGGATGTCGAAGACGCCGGGATCGGGTTCATCGGCGCGCATCTCGACGGCGGCGGCGACCGCGATCGCCATCTCGTTCGGCGCGTCCTGCTTCAGGCCGCGCCAGATCAGCGCCAGCGCGCGCGTTGGAAAGATCAGGCGGCCCGTAGCGCGCCCGTCGCCTACGAACAGCGCCGCGACCGGCTGAAGCACGACGTTGCGAAGCCTGCGATCCTGGGCCTCGTGCTCCACCAACCGGCGCACGCCGCCCAGATCGCTGTCGAGGTCGGTGCTGGCGAGCGCGGCCTGCAACGCGCCAACCACCTTGTCGGGCGAGGACTCGACCAGGTTGCGGACGATCGCGATCTTGTGCGCGGACAAGCCAGGCATGGAAGTGTTCCGTGCGGAGTTTCCGCGCCGACACAATCACTCACGTCGGTTAAGGTTTTCCAAAGCCTAAGGTTTTCGCGAGAACACGGGTCGCCGGGGCGCGGATCAGGCGTCGGCGCGCGGGAGGGTCAACTCCACCGCCAGCCCGCCCATCGTTGTGTCGCCCAGGGTAAGCGCGCCGCCGTAGGCTCGCGCCAACTCGTCGATGATCGACAGGCCGAGGCCTGATCCAGGCGCATCCTCGTCCAGACGAGCGCCCCGCCGCACCACCTCGTCGCGACGATTGGGGGGCAGCCCCTTGCCGTCGTCTTCAATCAGCAGGCGCAATGTGGTGGGCCCCGATGCGGCGGCGCGCACACGCACCCGCCCTTTGCACCACTTGCAGGCGTTTTCCATGGCGTTGCCGGCGATCTCCAGCAGATCCTGGCGTTCGCCTTGGAACCACAGGTCGTCGGGGGCGTCCCAGTCGATGGCCACGCCCTTGTCGCGGTGGATGCGGTCCAGGGTGCGGGCCAGTTCGTCGAGTACGTCAGCCACCGCGGTCCGCTCTCCGGACCCTTGCGAGCGGGCGGCGGCGCGCGCGCGGCGCAGATGGTGGTCGACCTGCTGGCGCATGGTTTCGGCCTGGCGCGACACCACCTCGCTGAGCGGCCCGGGTCGCTGGGCGGCCTCGGTGACGATCACCGAAAGCGGCGTCTTCAGCGCGTGGGCCAGGTTGCCGACATGGGTGCGCTGGCGCTCCACGACCTCTTGGTTGTGGGCCATCAGGGCGTTCAGCTCGTCGGCCAGCGGCAGCAGTTCGCTGGGATAGGTCCGCTGCAGCCGCTCGGCCTGGCCCCGGCGCACGGATGCGACTTCGCGCCGCAGGGCGAACAGCGGGCGCAGGCCGACGCGGACCTGCAGCACCACGGCGGCGATCAGGCCGACGCCCAACAGGATGAAGGCGATCGCCGTGGCGGCGATGAAGTTGCGGATGTCGCGGTTGACCGGCGTGCGGTCCTCGGCGGCGACGAACACCACCGGCGCCGCACGCCCCGGCAACCGGGCCTGGGAGGCCATGGCGCGCAGCGGCTCGCCCAACGGACCGCGGATATCGTAGGGCGCAGGCTTGCCAGGTTGGGCGGCCATGGTCTCGACGACCTTGGCCGGCGTCGGCAGTTCGCTGTCCCAGAGGGAACGTGAGCGGACGAGCACGCGGATGCGCCCCTGACCGGCGGGTTCGCCGATCTGCCAGTACTTGCCGGAGTAGGCCCGCAGCGCGCGCAGGTCGGTGAGCGCGGGCGCGATCACCTCGCCGCGGTCGCCCACCGTGGCGCCCGCCAACAGGTTGTCGATCAGCTCCGTCAGCCCCTGGTCGAAGCGGCGCAGCGCCGCCTGCTGGAACAGCAGCGCCAACACCAGCGCCGAGACCAGCAGCACCGCCAGGCTCCAGCCGGCCGCCAGGATCACCAGGCGGCGGACCAGGGACGGACGGCGCAAGGCCTCCAGGTTCACGGGCGCGCCGCCTCGTCCCCTATCTCGTCGTCGGGGCAGATCAGCCGATAACCCAGGCCGCGCGCGGTCTCGATGCGGTCGGGGCCGATCTTCTTGCGCAGCCGGCCGATGAACACCTCGATGGTGTTGGAGTCGCGGTCGAAGTCCTGGTCGTATAGGTGCTCGACCAGCTCGGTGCGGCTGATCACCCGGCCCTGGTGCATCATCAGATAGTGCAGCAGGCGGTATTCCAGCGAGGTCAGGCGCAGCGGTTCGCCGTTCACCGAGGCGCGGGCCGCGCGCGGATCGAGACGCAGGCCGCCCAGCGCGAGGCTGGGCGCGGCGTGGCCGGCGGAGCGACGCAGCAGGGCGCGCAGGCGGGCCAGCAG
>NZ_JAUXZW010000001.1 GCF_030693805.1 Phenylobacterium sp. | reverse complement strand
GGCCTCGGCGGCGGCGCCTTCATGACCTACTACGACTCGGCGACACGGCAGGTCACCGCGTTCAACGGCCGCGAGACGGCGCCGGCCGGGGCGACGCCAGGGATGTTTCTCGACCCGAACGGCAAGCCTCTGCCGTTTCGCGTCGCGGTGCTGAGTGGCCGCGCCACCGGGGCTCCTGGCGCCGTGGCCATGCTGGCCATGGCCCAGGCGCGGTTCGGCAAGCTGGCCTGGAGCGGCCTGTTCGCCGACGCCGAACGACTGGCCGCCGACGGCTTCGTGGTCAGCCCGCGGCTGGCCGGGATGATCGCCTCCAAGGAGCCGGAGACTTCGGCGCCCGACACCATCGCCTATTTCACCAAGCCGGACGGGGCGAAGTACGCCGCCGGCGACGTGCTGCGCAATCCGGCCTATGCGGCCACAGTGCGGGCGATCGCCGCCAACGGACCGAAAGCCTTGCTGGAAGGCCCGATCGCCGAGGCGATCGTGGCGCGTGTGCATGGCGACCCCATCCCAGGCGCGCTGTCGATGGCCGACCTCGCGGGCTACCGGCCGAAATCCGATCCGGCGCTGTGCCGGCCCTACCGGATCTATGTGGTGTGCGTGCCGCCGGCGCCGTCCGGCGGGCCCGCGGTGCTGGAGGCGCTGGGCATATTGGAGCGCACCGACATCGCCGCTCACGGGCCCGCCGACCCGCAAGGCTGGTACCTGTTCGCCGAGGCCAGCCGGCTGATGTACGCCGACCGCGACCGTTACCTGGCCGATCCGGATTTCGTCACCGTGCCCGTCGAAGGCCTGCTGGATCCGACCTATCTCGACGCGCGGGCCAGGCTGATCGGCCCGACCGCCGGGCCACCGCCCGCGCCGGGCAAGCCCAAGGGCGCGCCCGTCTGGGGGCCGGATGCGACGCGCGAGCCTGGCGGCACGACCCACTTCGTAGTCGTCGACGCCGATGGCGACGTGGTCTCGATGACCACCACGGTGGAGAGCATCTTCGGCTCGGGCCGGATGGTGGCGGGCTTCTTCCTCAACAATCAGATCACCGACTTCTCCTTCTCGCCGACGCAGGACGACGGGACGCCGGCGGCCAACGCGGTGGCGCCGGGCAAGCGGCCGCGTTCGGCGATGTCGCCGACCATCGTGCTGGATCGCGACGGGCGCTTCGTCGCCGCCGTAGGGTCGCCCGGCGGCCCGTCGATCATCGCCTACAACCTCAAGGCCCTGGTGGGCGTCCTGGACTGGAAACTGTCGATGCAGGCGGCCATCGACCTGCCGAACCTGGTGGCGCGCGGCGCCAACTACGGGGCCGAACTCGGCAGGATGAACCCCGCCATCGCGGCTGGCCTGACCGCCAAGGGGATCGTGCTGAAGAGCGGCGGGGCGGCGGAAGGTTCGGGCCTGCACGGAGTGAAGGCGCTGCCCGGCGGCGGCCTGGAAGGCGGCGCGGACCCTCGGCGCGAAGGCAAGGCGATCGGTTTCTAGGGCTTAGCCGGCAGCTCTCCGCCCTCAGGCGCCGGACGGGCGCGGCGGCGGCGCAACGGCCCTGGCGCACCGGGCAACTTGAGCTCGAACACCGAGCCCCGCGGGCTGCTCTCCACCAACGTCAGGTCGCCGCCATGGCCCTGGGCCAACTCTCGCGCGATGGCCAGGCCCAAGCCCGCGCCGTCGGGCCGTCCGGAGCTGGCGAACGGCTGGAACAGACGCTCGCGCAGCCGCTCGGGCACGCCCGGCCCGTTGTCGGCGAAGCGGACCAGGCTGACGTCGTCGGCCTGGGTCATGGAGACGCGCACTTCGCCCGGCGACTCGCGCCCCTGCTGTCGTTCGATGGCCTCGCGGGCGTTGCGCAACAGGTTGACGAGGATCCGGTGCAGCTGGTCGGGATCGGCGCTCACCTGTTCGGCGCGACCGGCCTCGACCACCAACCGGACGCCCTCGTCGGACATCCGCGCTTCCTCGGCCGCCATCTCCAGCGCGGCCAGCAGCGGGACCGGGCCAGCGTCCGGCGCCGCCTCCTGGGTCTTGCCGTAGGTCAGCACGTCGGTGGCGAGCTTCACCGCCCGATCGAGGGCGCGTTCCAGCCTGGGCAGCGCCTGGCTGACCTTCGGGTCCTTCAGCGCCGCCAGCCGCTCGGAGGCGATCTGGGCGCTGGTCAGCATGTTGCGCAGGTCGTGGTTGATCTTGGCCACCGCCTCGCCCAGCGCCGCCAGCCGGGCGCGGGAGTTGAGCGCCGTGCGCAGGTCGCCCTGCATCAGGTCCAGCTCCACCTCGGCGCGGCCGACCTCGTCGCGACGGCCGGACAGTTCGATGCGAGCGGCGGGATCGTCAGGGTCAGCGCGGAAGCGCTCCATCGAGCGGGTGATCCGCTGCATCGGGCGCACCAGGAAGAAGTTCAGCGACAGATAGACCAGCACGCCGGCCATCGTCGAGACGAAGGCGGTGACCACCATCAGACGCAGCAGGAACTGGCGCAGGTCGCGCTTCAGCTCGGTGTCGGGGGCGACGATCTCGACGAAGTCGGCCTTGCGGAAGCGCGGTTCGGCGACGACCCGCACGCGACGACCTTCGCCGCCGAACAGGGTCTGGAATGGCGCGGCGAGCCACGAGCCCGGGGCCTGGTCGCGCAGGTCGACCAGATAGGGCGTGGTAGTCATCCGACGACCGCCCAGCACCAGCCGGCGCATGCCCTGCTCCTGCACCGCGACGCGCTCGACGCCGGCGCCTTCGAGCAGCTGGGCGGCGAGCTGTTCGCTGACCACCCGCTCGGGCGCGACCTCGGGGGCGAGGGACGCGAGCTCGGCGGCGCGCACGCGGTCCAGCAGCCATTGCTCCTCGAAGGTGGCGAGGACTGGCGGCAGCACCAGCGCGCCGCCCAGGGCGACGAACAATGCGGTCAGGATCAGCAGGCGCGTCGAGAGGCCGCCCGGCCAGAAGAAGCGGCGCCGGTGCGGCTTTTGAAGCGCCTGCGGCGAGGGGGCGTCCGCCATGCCGTCCTCGTTAAGGCGCCGGCGCGCGTTCGGCAACGCGAGCCGCTCGCAGCGCCGCCGCTAGCGCGCGCAAGCGGCCTCAGCGACCGATTGGAAGCCGTCGGCGCGCAATCGCTGCGCCAGATCGCGCTTGATGCGTTCGACCAGGCCCGGCCCCTCGAACACCAGGGCCGAGTAAAGCTGCACCGCACGGGCGCCGGCGCGGATCTTGGCGTAGGCGTCCGCCCCGGAGGCGACGCCGCCTGCGCCCACCAGCGTCAAGCGATCACCGGCGGCCTGGGCGAAGGCGGCCAGCATGCGGGTGGAAAGCTCGCGCAGCGGCGCGCCGGACAGGCCGCCGGCCTCGCCGGCGAAGCGCGACGCCAGCGCAGGCCGCGTCACGGTGGTGTTTGAGACGACGATTCCGGCGAGCCCCTGGGCGACACTGGTCTCGACGATGGTCTCCACCTCGCCGTCCTCCAGGTCGGGCGCGACCTTCAGGAACATCGGGACCTTGCCCGCCGGCGGCAGGGCGTCGCGGCGCTCGGCCAGGCGGCCCAGGAGTTCCGCCAGCGCAGCCTTGGTCTGCAGGGCGCGCAGTCCCGGTGTGTTCGGCGACGAGATGTTGATCGTGAAATAGCTGGCGAGGCCCCAGAGACGGGTGAGTCCGGCGACATAGTCGCCGATGCGATCTTCAGCGTCCTTGTTCGCGCCGATATTAGCCCCCACCGGCCCGCGCCGGTGCGCCAGCCGCGAGGCGAAGGCGTCCAGACCGCGATTGTTGAACCCCATGCGGTTGATCACCCCTCGATCCTCGGTGAGCCGGAACAGGCGCGGCCGGGGGTTGCCGACCTGGGGCTGAGGCGTGACTGTGCCGCACTCCACGAAGCCGAAGCCGGCCCGCAGCATGGACGCAAACACCTGGGCGTCCTTGTCGAACCCGGGCGCCAGGCCCACGCAGTTGCCGACCGCAAGCCCGCCGAGGTCGGTCGCCAGGATCGGGTCGTCGGCGCCGCCCACAGGTCCCAGACCGGCGCGTAGCCCCAGCAGGGCCACGCGGTGAGCGTCCTCGGGATCAAGGACGTGCAGGGCGCGCGCAGCGGCGTCATGCAGCCCGCTCATGCGCCCAGGTCCACGTGAGGCACGCCGTCGGCCCCCAGCGGCGCCTGGCGCACCGCGCGCACCAGGCCGACATCCAGCACGCCATAGAGGTGCGGGAACAGCGCGCCGCCGCGTGACGGCTCCCAGCGCAGCGCCTCCCCGAGGTCGTCGGCCTCAAGCTCCAGGGTCACCAGAGCGGCCCGGCCAGCGTAGTGCCGGCTCGCCGTCTGCTGGGCCTGATCTGCGGTGCTGAGATGGATATAACCGTCCTGCAGGTCGACGGTGGAGCCGGCGAACCGGCCGGTGCGCAGCGCCTCGCGCCACTCGTCCAGGCCCAGGATCTTGTAGACGCGGCTCATTCGGCGATCCCCGGCGGCGCCAGGAACAGGCCCTCGAACACCGGCGCGCCGTCGTCGTGGAATGCGAACACCGCCGCCGCGCCCGTTGGAAACCGCCGCTCCATGCGGGCGATCTCCGACGGCGGCGCCGAACCTTCCGCCAGGAGCTGGACGGCGAGGTCCTGGACGCCGGGATTGTGGCCCACCACCATCACCGCGCCGCTCACCACGCCGGCCGCCTCGGCGAGGCGGCGGATGCCGGCGGCGTCGACGCTGTAGAGCGCCGGCTCGATCTGTTCGCGCGCATTGGGAAACGCCGGCTCGCAGGCGCGCCAGGTCTCCAGCGCCCGCGGCGCCGAAGACACCAGGGCCAGCACGGGCCGGATCGACTCCGCCGCCAGCGCGATCGCCGCGCCCTCGGCCTCGCGCCAGCCGCGCGCCGTTAGATGACGATCGAAGTCGTCGCCGCTGGCGGCGTCGCGTTCCGCCTCGCCATGCCGTAGAAGGATCAGCCGGTTCATCATCTCTCCGTCGGCGCCGTCATAGCCCCCGGTGCGCGTCGCGCGAAGCGGTTGACAGATTTATAGCTTGGCGGTCCAAGGCGCGATGACCCAGACCCTGGCGGGGGCCGCAATCACCGACGGCGACGGCGTGCAGACGGGCGGCGGCGTCCACCGCTTCCCGTCTGACCGTCCGCTGCGCCTTGAGTCCGGCGCGTCGCTGGCGCCGCTGGAGGTCGCCTACAAGACCTATGGCGTGCTCAATGCTGACAAGTCGAACGCCGTGCTGGTCTGTCACGCACTGACCGGCGACCAGCACGCCGCCTCGATCCATCCGGTGACCGGCAAGCCGGGCTGGTGGAGCCGGGTGATCGGCCCGGGCCTGCCCCTGGACCCGGGGCGCTATTTCATCATCTGCGTCAACGTCATCGGCGGCTGCATGGGCTCGCTGGGCCCGAGCTCCACCAACCCCGAGACCGGCAAGCCTTACGGCCTGAGCTTCCCGGTGATCACCATCGCCGACATGGTCCGCGCCCAGGCGATGCTGATCGAGGCGCTGGGCGTAGACACCCTGTTCGCCGTGGTCGGCGGCTCGATGGGCGGCATGCAGGTGCTGCAGTGGGCGGCCGACTATCCGGAAAAGCTGTTCTCGGCGGTGTGCATCGCCGCGGCGCCGCGCCATTCGGCGCAAAACATCGCCTTCCACGAGGTCGGGCGCCAAGCGATCATGGCCGACCCCGACTGGCGCGGCGGCGCCTACGAGGAACAGGGCGTGCGACCGGAAAAGGGCCTGGCGGTGGCGCGCATGGCCGCGCACATCACCTACCTGTCGGAGCCCGCCCTGCAGCGGCGGTTTGGCCGCGAGCTGCAGCGCGACGGTCTGTCGTGGGGCTTCGACGCCGACTTCCAGGTGGAGAGCTACCTGCGTCACCAGGGGGCGAGTTTCGTCGATCGCTTCGACGCCAACTCCTACCTCTACATCACCCGCGCCCTGGACTATTTCGACCTGGCGGGCGCACACGGCGGGGTGCTGGTCGAGGCGTTCCGCCGGGCCCGCAACGTTCGCTTCTGTGTCCTGTCATTCTCTTCCGACTGGCTCTACCCGACGATCGAGAGCCGCGACATCGTGCGCGCGCTGAACGCCGCCGGCTGCCGGGCGAGTTTCGCCGAGATCGAGACCGACAAGGGGCACGACGCCTTCTTCCTCGACGAGCCGCAGCTCGACCTATCCCTGCGCGGCTTCTTCGCCTCGGCGGCGCAGGTGCGGGGCCTGAAGTGAGCGCGGCGCGGGAGGGTTCCGGCCGCGAGGATTTCCGCGAGATCCTGCGGCTGGTGCGCCCGGGCACGCGGGTGCTCGACGTCGGCTGCGCGGAAGGCGAATTGCTGGAGCTGCTGGCCCGCGAGAAGGGCGTCGACGGACAGGGGCTGGAGATCAGTCCGGCTGGCGTCTCGGCCTGCCTGGCCCGCGGCCTGGCCGTGGTGCAGGGCGACGCCGACCACGACCTCGACCACTTCCCGACGCGGGCGTTCGACTATGCGGTGCTGTCCGACAGCCTGCAGCAGATGCGCGATCCGCGCCATGCGCTGGCCGAGCTGCTGCGCATCGCCGAGCGGGCGGTGGTGTCGTTCCCCAACTTCGGCCACTGGCGGGTGCGCCTGGCGCTGGTCACCCGCGGGCGGATGCCGGAGACCAAGGCCCTGCCCCAACCCTGGTGGTCGACGCCGAACATCCACCTGTGCACGCTGCGTGACTTCACCGCGCTATGCGAGGATTTGGACCTGCGGATCGACGCTTGCGCGGCGCTGGCCAGCGGCAAGCCGGCGCGGGCGATCAACCCGGCCCTGCCGATCGAGAACTGGCGGGCGGAGACGGCGCTGTTTCTGCTGAGCCGGCGCGGCGAGAGCAAAGCGTCCGGCCCGGCCGTCGCATACGACCTGCTCGGCGAACCGGAGACGGCGACCCTTAAGCGTTAGCCTGCGATAGCGGCGGCGTCGCGGTCGCCGGTGCGGATGCGCAGCGCCTGTTCGAGGTCGAGGACGAAGACCTTGCCGTCGCCGATCTTGCCGGTGTTGGCGGTGCGTGAGATCGCCTCGACCACCGCATCGAGGATGTCGGATGGCACCGCGATCTCCAGCTTCACCTTGGGCAGCAGCTTCACCTCGTATTCCGCGCCCCGATAGACTTCGGTCTTGCCGCGCTGGCGGCCGTAGCCGCGCACCTCTGTGACGGTGAGCCCAGAGGCGCCGGCGTCCGTCACGGCCTCGAGCACGGCGTCCAGACGGCTCGGCTTGATGACCGCGATGATCATCTTCATGAGGACGGCTCCCAATTATGGCCGCGGCCCGCGGCGATGTCCTGCACGCTAGGGCGTTCGGCGGACGCCTCCAAGAGGCTCTGTGAACTCCGCCTCGGCGGCGCCTGGGAAACAGGCGCCGCGCCCGCCGGAGCCGGCGCCAGCAGCGGCCGGGCCACCCGCACCCGCGCCCGCGCGCCCCTCGGCTTGACCGCGAAGGCCTGCTTCACCGCCTCCATCAGCACCAGGCCCGCAAACTGCGGCCACAACCTGGAGCCGGCGCTCTCGAAGCCTTCCGCCCAGCGCGCCGCCCACGAGATCGGCGGAGCATAGAGCGCGCGGGTCCATCCTGACGGCTCCAGGTCGGCTTCGCGGAGCAGTTCGCCCAACTGGCGGCGGCTGTAGGGTCGACCGTGGCCAAACGGCGTCGCCTCGACATTGGCCCAGGGGCCGTTGCGGGCGGCTACGGCGACGATCACTCGGCCAGACGGGGCGAGGATGCGGCCCACCTCGCGCAGCAGCGCCGCGGGATCGGGGCTCTCCTCCAGGGCGTGGACGCAGAGGATGCGGTCGAACAGGGCGTTGGCGAACGGCAGGGCGTCTTCGTCAGCGAGGCAGGTGAGGTTGGGCTCGCCCGCGGGCCACAGCTCGACGCCCTGCTGGGCCGGCATGGCCGCCGTCACCCGACGCGCGGCCGGCCGCAGCGCGCCCACGAACGGGGTCGCGTAACCCAGCGCCAGAACATCCAGTCCGCGGGCGTCGCCCCACACCTCGACGACCTTGCGCCCGACCATGTCGCGGGCGGCACGCCCCAGGGGAGAGGCGTAGAATTCGCGAAGCTCGAGCACGTCACGACGCATGATCAGGATGGGAACGCTCGACTATGGCCTGTGCGCAACCTAAATCGACGCTGACCGATTGTCCCGCCGGCCGCGCCGCGGCCAGGCCGAAGACCAGCCCCAGTCGCCCTAGCGGAGACCGCCATGCCCCTCATCGTCCATCAGTTCCCGTGCCTCCAGGACAATTACGGCTTCCTGGCGCGCGACGAAGCGACCGGCCAGACCGCCTGCATCGACACGCCAGACGCCCAGGCGATCCTGCGCGAACTCGACAAGCTAGGTTGGTCGCTGACCCTGATCCTCAACACGCACTGGCATCCGGACCACGCCGGGGGAAACGCCGAGATCAAAGCCGCGACTGGCGCCGTCGTGGTCGGGCCCGGCGAGGTCGAGAAGCTGTCGCCCGTCGACCGCGAAGTGCACGGCGGTGACCGTGTGCAGTTGGGCGAGACCACCTTCGAGGTGATCGAGACCGGCGGCCACACCTTGGGTCACATCGCCTATCACGACGCCGCCGACTCCATCGCCTTCGTTGGCGACACCCTGTTCGCTCTGGGTTGCGGGCGATTGTTCGAGGGCACGCCGCAGCAGATGTGGACCAGCCTGCAGCGCCTGGCCGCCCTGCCGGAAGCCACGACGGTTTATTGCGCGCACGAGTACACCGCCGCCAACGCCCGCTTCGCACTCTCGGTGGACCAGGACCCGGCGCTAAGGGCCCGCGCCGACCAGGTGTTCGCGGCCCGCGAACGCGGCGAGCCCACGGTGCCCACCACGATCGCACTCGAGAAGGCGACCAATCCGTTCCTGCGGGCGCCCCTGCTGGCGGCGGCGATGGGGGTCGGTGGAGCCGCGGACTACGAGGCGTTCGCCGCCGTGCGCAAGGCCAAGGACGAGTTCAAGGGCTGAAGCTTAGCGCTCGAGGGTCGCCAGGATCCGGTCGGAGGACGGCCGGCCAGCGAGGCCCTCGCCCGGCGCCACGGTGATACGCATCACGCCTTGTTGGATCACGGTGCTAGGTTTGCGGCCGGCGACCAGGGTGACCTTGTTGAACCGGGCCAGCATCTGCTTGCCATCGCCGCGGCGGGCCATGCGCACCACCGCCTCAGCCGCGACCGTGGCCGCATCGGCGATCAGGGCGGAAGACGCGGGCGTCGCCTCGGCCTCGAAGGTGATCAGCCGCCGCGCCGCGCGGCTGGCGCGCAATGTCGCCTGCGCCAGGCGTTCGAGCAGCGCCTGAGGGCCCAGAGGCGCAAGCTTCAGCGGCGTCGCCCCGCCCGCCAGTGCGGCGGCCGAGCCTCCCGGGCGGGTGTCGGTGAATACGGTGACACCACCCAGTCGGGTGGCGCGGAGCACCGGCTCGCCCAGATCGTTCTTGTAGATCACGTCGCCCCGCGGAGCCGGCTGCGGCAGCAGCGCCCACACCTCGGGACTGTTCTCGAACTTCAACAGCGGCCGCCCCTGGGTGCGGTCGAGGATGAAGGACTGGCCGTCTTCGGAGACGTAGCGCGCCACCGCCGGCGCGGCGGTGGAGCTGCGACCGTCCGGCGTGCGGCCGCCGAACAGGCCTTCGCGAAGGGTTTCCGGCGCCGCCAGGGCTTGTCCGACGAATCCGGTCCCGCCCGTCCCGACGAGGGTCGCGAGCAGGAAGGCTCTCAGGATCGCCGGTGTGTCGCTCGCCATGACGCGTTAAGACATGACGCTTGAGTGGGGCGCTTTTTGGACGCTCGCGTCCAGACTTAACCCGCCATCAACTGTCCGCCGTTCAGCGACAGCGTTGAACCGGTCACGTAGCCGGCATGTTCGCCGGCCAGGAACGCCACCATGTCGGCGATTTCCTCACCGCGGCCGAGGCGTCCGACGGGGATCTGGCTGATGATCGATTCCAGCACTTTTTCTGGCACCGCCTGCACCATCTCGGTGTCGATGTAACCCGGCGCGATGCAGTTGACGGTGACGCCTTTCTTGGCGTTCTCCAGGGCGAGCGCCTTGGTGAAGCCGATGACGCCGGCCTTGGCGGCCGAGTAGTTGGTCTGGCCCATCTGGCCCTTCTGGCCGTTGATCGACGAGATGTTGATGACCCGGCCCCATTCGCGTTCGCGCATGCCCTCGATCACCTGCCGGGTCATGTTGAACACGCTGTCCATGTTGACCCGGATCACGTCCGACCATTGTTCGGAGTTCATGCGATGAAACACGCCGTCGCGGGTGATGCCGGCGTTGTTGACCAGGATGTCGATGGGCCCGAGTTCCGCGGCCACCAGGTCGACCGCCCGTTTGCAGTCGTCGAAATTGCCGACGTTGCCCTTGACCACCATCACGCCCAGTTCGCGGGCGCAGGCCTCGGCCGCCGCCTCGTTGCCAGAGTAGCCGGCGGCGACCGCCATCCCGTCATTCTTCAAGCGCTCGCAGATCGCCCGCCCGATGCCACGGGTTCCACCCGTGACAAACGCCACCCTGGCCATCGCTCATATCCTCCCTAGACGCCGGCCCGGTTGATCCGGACCAGTTGTTCAAACAGCTTCGACGCACATCGCGACGCCCATGCCGCCGCCGACGCACAATGTCGCCAGGCCCTTGGCGGCTCCCGAACGTTTCATCTCGTGCAGCAGGGTGGTCAGGATGCGCGCGCCGGACGCGCCGATCGGGTGGCCGATGGCGATCGCGCCGCCATTGACGTTCACCCGCTCAGGATCAAGGCCCAAGTCGCGCACGACGCAGATCGACTGGGCGGCGAAGGCTTCGTTGGACTCGATCAGGTCGAGGTCGCCGACGTTCCAGCCCGCCTTCTCCAGCGCCTTGCGGCTGGCGGGGATCGGCCCGGTGCCCATGATCTCGGGCTCTACGCCGGCGTGCGCCCACGAGGCGATGCGCGCGAGCGGCTTCAGGCCGCGGGCCTTGGCTTCCTCGGCGCTCATCAGCACCAGCGCCGCCGCGCCGTCGTTCAGGCCAGAGGCGTTGCCGGCGGTGACCGAGCCTTCCTTGGTGAAGGCCGGGCGCAGGCTGGACATCGATTCCAGCGTCGCGCCTGCGCGGATGTACTCGTCCTGGTCGACGATCACGTCGCCCTTGCGGCCCTTGATCGTCACCGGAGCGATCTCGTCGGCGAACTTGCCGGACTTCTGCGCGGCCTCGGCCTTGTTCTGGCTGGCCACGGCGAAGCGGTCCTGGTCGTCGCGGGTGATCTGCCAGCGCGCGGCGATGTTCTCCGCCGTCTGACCCATGTGGTAGCCGTGGAAGGCGTCCCACAGCCCGTCCTTGATCATGGTGTCGACGAAGCCCAGGTCGCCCATCTTCTGGCCGTTGCGGATGTGGGCGGCGTGCGGCGACTGGCTCATGCTCTCCTGGCCGCCGGCGACGACGATCTTGGCCGAGCCGTCGGCGATCTGCTGGGCGCCCAGCGCAACCGCGCGCAGGCCCGAGCCGCAAAGCTGGTTCAGGCTCCAGGCGGGCGACTCCACCGGCACGCCGGCCTTGATCGACGCCTGACGCGCGGGCCCCTGGCCGGCGCCGGCCTGCAGCACCTGTCCCAGGATCACCTCGTCGACGTCGCTGGCCGACACTCCGGCGCGTTGCAGCGCGGCCTCGATGGCGATTCTGCCGAGCTCGTGGGCGGGCAGGCTGGAGAGCGTGCCGTTGAATGAGCCGACCGGCGTGCGCGCGGCGGAAACGATGACGATGTCGCCCATTGGCGGACCCCTTCGCAAAGCAGGAGTCGCATCTATTGAAGCGCGTTTTGCGCGGGGCAAGAGCGAAGTGACCCGCATGTAACATCAACGGCGATTTGCCAATCCGCTCGCATCCGCGATACTGCAGTGCAGAAGAAGGGCCGGCGGCGCTTAAGCGGCTCAGCCCGAAAAGGATTTGGGATGGCGGAAACCCCGGAAGACGGCGCAAAACCCAACGGCGAACGCGTGGTCATCAAGAAATATGCGAACCGGCGGCTCTATAATACGGCGTCGAGTTCGTATGTTACGCTTGAGCATCTCTCGGAAATGGTCAAGCAAGGCGTCGATTTCGTGGTCTATGACGCCAAGACCAACGAGGAAATCACGCGCACGGTCCTGACCCAGATCATCTTCGAGGAAGAAAGTCAGGGCCAGAGCCTGTTGCCGATCCAGTTTCTGCGTCAATTGATCGGCTTCTACGGTAACTCGATGCAGTCGTTCCTGCCGAGCTATCTCGAGATGTCGCTGGCGAGCTTCACCCAGCAGCAGGAGCGCCTGCGCAGCCAGTTCACCGGCCTGACCCCGGGAATCGCGCCGGGCGGCGCGGCGTTGGAGGAACAGATCCGCCAGAACATGGCGCTGTTCGACCGTGCGATGAAGATGTTCTCGCCGTTCGCCTACACCCGTCCCGGCGAGGGCCCGGCCGCGCCGCGAACCGACACGCCCGCGCCCGCCGCGCCGGCTGCCGCCGCCAGCGACGAAGCGCTCGAAGATCTGCGCAAGCGGATGGAGGAGATGCAGTCGCAGATCGAGAAGCTGGCCAAGCGCTAAGCACGTCTGCGGCAGCGTTTCTTAACCAGCGGCGCGTGACAATGCGCATCGCATGACCGCGCCTATCGATCCGATCCGTAAGTCCGCCGCCGCCGGCCGCAGCCGGCGCTCCGACGCCAGACGTGCGGATTCGAGCCCGTCGGCGGACGACCGCAACCTGCCGGTGCCGGTCTCCGGTCCCATCGTCGATCCGGCGCCTCCAGCGCAGGCGCCTGTTGACGGCGCAGCGGTGTTCGCCGCCCAACTGCTCGGCCAGGATGGGCAGAAGCGGGGTCTGCGTGGCGGTCCGGCGACCCTGGACGCCGCCAAGTCCAGCTATGCTCGCACCGAATGGTCCGGGTCCGCCGACCGTCGCGCCCGGCGCGGCGGCGCGGCCAAGACCGAGATCTGACCATCCCGCCCGGCTAAAAGCGCCGGGCCGCTAGGCCAATTCGGTCTGTCGGCGCACGCACAACCTCGCCGCGCCTCGGGCGCGGAACCGCCGGGGGTTGGCGCCAGTCTTGCTTAATGCGTGGTGAATCCCGCACGCGCAGGCCTGGCCATGATCCTCAAAGCAACCCGCTTCCTAGACGTCGCCTTCGTGGCCTTGATCCTCAGCGTCCTGACCTGAAGGCCCGCGCGCCACTCAGCCTAACGGGCGTCGCTGAAGTCCATGTCGCGGCGCGCCGTGACGATGGTCACGATGAAGCCGGCCAAGACGTCCAGCAGCACCATCAGCGTGATCAGAAAGAACACCGAGGTGGCGCAGGCCGGCGCCAACAGGAACTGCACCAGGCAGACGATGAACAGCAGCATCGACAGCGCGTGGTTGATGATCGCGCCGCGCCGGCTGTTGGTCGATTTCAGCAACTCGATGAACAGAACCACCAGCGAGGCGGCGAGCAGCACGTCGCCGAGGCTGACCGCCCAGTCGATGTGCGAGGTCATACGAATGGAGAACAGCTGCTGGGCGAAGCGGGCTTGGGCCTCCACCGCCGCCATACCGCCCGGCATGGTCAGCGCGATGAGGTCGTAGGCGAGCAGCGGCAGGATCAGCAGCGGAATCGCGGCGAACATCGGATCTCCCCCAGCCGCCTCCGCGGCCCGCCTAAAGGGGTAACCGCTTCCTGCGCGACCGCAAGCGCTCCCGCGCGGCTCAGGCTTCGTCGACGCCGACCGGATTGCGCGAGCGCGATTGCAGCCACATGACCCCCAGCAGGTCGGACAACGACGCCCAGAGCCGACCAAGGTTGGTGTACTTCGACTGCCCGGTCTGCCGGTGGCGATGGTTCACCGGCATGAACGCCACCCGGTAGCCCTCGCGGATCATCAGCGCCGGTAGGTAGCGGTGGATGTGATCAAAGTACGGCAGCCGCAGGAAGGCGTCGCGGCGGAACGCCTTCAGCCCGCAGCCGGTGTCGTTGGCGACGTCCTTCAACAGGCGCTTGCGCACGCCGTTGCCGAGCTTCGAGGCGATCTTCTTGGCCTGTGAATCCTGGCGCTTGACCCGCTCGCCGCCGACCAACGCCAATTCCGGACCGCCGGCCGACAGCGCGTCCACCAGCCTCGGCCCGTCGGCCGGGTCGTTCTGGCCGTCGCCGTCCAGCGTCAGGATCAGCGGCGCGCGGGCCGCCATCACGCCGGTGCGGATCGCCCGGCTCTGGCCGGAATTGGCGCGGTGCGACAGCACGCGAAGTTGCGGGATCTCGCCCTTCAGCCCGTTCAGCGCCGCGCGCGTGCCGTCACGGCTGGCGTCGTCGACGAAGACGATCTCGAAATCCCGGCCGGCGAAGGCTGCCGCGATCTCGCGGGCCAGCGCTGGGGCCGCGCCCTCTTCGTCGAAAACGGGCGCGACGACGGAGACGGCGGGCGTGTCGTGGGGTTCGGCCATGGTCTTCCTTGAGCGGACAGGACCTTCCTTAGCTGAAAAGTCGGCGCGCGGAAGGATCGTGCTATCTAGCGCGAATGACGCTGGACGCCTTCCTCGACCGATGGGGCCGCGGCTGGAGAGGACCGGCGCTGGCCGCGCTCGTCGCCTTGCTGGCCGGCTTGCCAGGCGTATTCGCCGTGCCGCCGCTGGATCGCGACGAATCGCGATTCGCCCAGGCCACCGCCCAGATGCTGGAGACCCGCGACTTCGTGGTCATCCGCTACCAGGACCAGCCTCGCTTCAAGAAGCCGGTCGGCATCCATTGGCTGCAAGCGGCGAGCGTGAGCCTGGTCTCCAGCCCCGAGGCGCGCGAGATCTGGGCCTATCGGTTGCCCTCGCTGCTGGGCGCGATGCTGGCGGCGGCGGCCTGCGCCTGGGGAGCCGCCGCCTTCTTCGGCCCGCGCACCGGCATGCTCGCCGGCGTGCTGCTGGGCGCGACCTTCCTGCTGTCGACGGAGGCGTTCATCGCCAAGACCGATGCGGTGCTGTGCGGTGCGACGACGCTCGCCGCGGCGGCCTTGGGCCGGATCTACGCCGCGCGTGATTCGGGCGGCGGAGGTCGGCTGACGCGGCTGCTGTTTTGGCTGGGGCTTGCGCTCGCCACCATCGTCAAGGGACCGGTGGGCCCGCTGGTGGTGATCCTGGCGGCGCTGTCCCTGGCGGCCTGGGACCGCCGCGCGGGCTGGCTCAAGGACCTCGGCTGGGGTTGGGGTCTCATCGTGTTCATGGCCATCTGCGGGCCGTGGGCCGGCGCGGTGACGGTGGCCACCGACGGCGCGTTCTGGACCGCCGCGCTGGCCGGCGACCTCGCGCCCAAGCTGGCCGGCGGCCAGGAGACCCACGGCGGGCCGTTCGGCTACCACACCCTTCTGGCGCCGCTGCTGCTGTTCCCGACCAGCCTGCTGTTGCCCGCCGGGCTGATCCTGGGGTGGCGTGGGCGCAAGGAGCCGGGCGTCCGCTTCGCCCTGTGCTGGCTGATCCCGGCCTGGCTGGTGTTCGAGATCGCGCCCACCAAGCTGGTGCACTACACCTTGCCGGCCTACGGCGCGCTGGCCTGGCTGATGGCGGCGGCCCTGCGCGATCCCCTGGGACGCGTGTCGCGCTGGTCCGGCGCGGCGCTTGCGGCCCTGACCGGCCTGCTGTTGGCGGGCGGGGTCGGCTATCTGACCTTCGAGTATGGCGATCCGCGCGACGGGGTGGCGGCCGCGCTGGCTGCGGCTCTCCTGGCCGCCGCCGGTGTCGTCGGAGGCTGGATGCTGATCCGCCGCCCGCCGGTCGAGGCCGCCGCCGTGGCCCTATGCCTTGGCGTACTCGGACACGGCGTGTTGGCTGCGGGCCTGGTCCCGAGGCTCGATCCGTTGTGGCTGTCGGCGCGGGCCGAGCAGGCGATGGCGCAGGCGCGACTGTTGCCGCGCCAGGGCATCGCTCCAGCGCCGGTCGCTGTCGCGGGATACGCCGAACCCAGTTTGGTGTTCGCGTTAGGCACGCCCACCGACCTCGGCGGGGCTGAGGATGCCGCCCGGGCCATCGCCGAGGATCGCCCGGCCATCGTCGAAGCGCGCGAAGAGCCCGCCTTCCGCCAGGCCCTGGCGCGTGCCGGCGCGCGCGCCGCAAGCGTCGGGGTGTTGGACGGGCTGGATTATTCGAACGGCGACGAGATGCGGCTGCGAATCTATCGTCCCGCGGGTCCATCGCCGTCAAGGGAGGTTCCATGACCCGTCACATCGAGATCGTCGAGGTCGGCCCGCGCGACGG
>NZ_JAUXZW010000436.1 GCF_030693805.1 Phenylobacterium sp. | reverse complement strand
CTTGCCGGCGCGTACGAGGTCGTCCAGGGCGCGCATGGATTCCTCCGGCGCGGTCAGCAGGTCCTGATTGTGGGCCTGATAGAGGTCGATGTAGTCGGTGCGCAGGCGCTTCAGGCTGGCCTCGCAGGCCTGGATGATGTGGTGGCGCGAGGCGCCCTGGTCATTGGGGCCGGTTCCCATCGGGCTGTGGAACTTGGTGGCGATCAGCACGTCCTTGCGCTTGTCGCCCAGCGCCTCTCCGAGGATCTCCTCCGACACGCCGTTCGAATAGACATTGGCGGTGTCCACCAGGTTGACGCCCGCGTCGAAGCACTGGTCCAGCAGGCGCCTGGCCTCTTCGACCTGCACCTGACCCATGTGGGAGAAGCGGCCGACGCCGCCAAACGTCATGACCCCGAAGCAGTAGGCCGAGACCTTCAGGCCTGTGCGGCCGAGCACGCGGTATTCCATGGCGCTTCTCCCTCTGATTTTCTGTGAGCCTAGCGACTGGCCGACGCGTTGCGAAGGGCGCGTTCGCTCCAAGGAATTCATTCCGGGCGGCTCGGCCATGGCGCACGCCCGGCCAAAGGGTTAGCTGAGGGGATAAATCCTCATCTCGCATGCCAAGTGAGACGTATGACTTCGTCGGAGTCTGATCCCGGGTCCCGGTCCGCCCAGCCGTCGCTGTTCAGTCCGTTGAACAGTCGAGTGTTTCGGGCCGTGTGGATCGCCAGCCTGGCTTCGAACTTCGGCTACCTGATCCAGTCGGTGGGCGCGTCGTGGCTGATGACGTCGATCTCCTCGCCGATGATGGTCGCCCTGGTGCAGGCCTCGGTGACCCTGCCGATCATGCTGTTGTCGCTGCCGGCGGGCGCTCTGGCTGACACCTTCGATCGGCGCAAGCTGATGCTTGGCGCCCAGGGCTTCATGCTGGCCGTGTCGATCACGCTCAGCATCTGCACCTTTTCTGGCTTGATCACGCCATGGGTGCTGCTGATGTTCACCTTCCTGATTGGCTGCGGCTCGGCCTTGAACGGTCCGGCCTGGCAGGCCTCGGTCGGCGAGATGGTGCCTAGGCAAGAGATCGCCGGCGCCGTGGCGCTGAACTCCATGGGCTTCAATCTGGCGCGCACCGCCGGCCCTGCGATCGGCGGGATGATCGTCGCCGCCGCCGGCGCCGCGGCGGCGTTCACCGTCAACGTGTTCAGCTATGTGGGACTGATGTTCGTGCTGGCGCGCTGGCGCCCGCAGCGTGAGGCCCAGACCCTGCCGCGTGAAGCGCTCGGCGTGGCGATGAGCGCAGGGTTCCGTTACGTGATGATGTCGGGTCGCATCGGGTCGGTGCTGCTGCGCGCCTTCGTGTTCGGCGTCGGCGCCAGCGCGGTCCAGTCCCTGATGCCGCTGATCGCCCGCGACGCCCTGGGCGGCGGGCCGCGCACTTTCGGCATCCTTCTAGGCGCGTTCGGCGTCGGCGCCGTCGCCGCGGCGGCGGCCATGACCAAGTTGCGCGGCCGCTTCTCCAACGAGTTGATCGTGCGCTACGCGTGTCTGGTGTTTAGCGCGGCGACAATCGCCCTGGCGCTGACAAGCTGGCTGGTCGTGGCGGTGATCGTCCTGGCGGTGGGCGGCGGCGGCTGGGTGCTCGCCATGTCGACGTTCAACGTGACCACCCAGATGTCGGCGCCGCGCTGGGTGGTGGCGCGCGCGCTCGCCTTCTACCAGGTGGCCGCGTTCGGCGGCATGGCGCTGGGCAGCTGGCTTTGGGGCATGGTCGCCGAATACGAAGGCCTGAAGCAGGCGCTGTTCGTGTCGGGCGGGCTGCAGTTCGCCTGCGCGTTAATTGGCCTGCGGTTTCCGCTCGCCTCCACCTCGGACCTCAGCCTGGACCCGTCCAACCGCTGGCAAGAGCCGAACCTGGCGGTGGACATCCAGCCGACCAGCGGGCCGGTGATCATCACCGTGCAGTATCTGATCGACGCCGCCGACATCGACGCCTTCCTGGCCGCCATGGCCGAACGGCGCAGGATCCGTCGACGCGACGGCGCCCGCAACTGGCGGCTGATGCGCGACCTGGCCGATCCGCGCGTCTGGATCGAACGTTATCAGACGCCGACGTGGGTGGACTACGTGCGGCACAACCAGCGCCCGACGGAGGCCGACAGGGTGATCACCGATCGCGTGCTGGCCCTGCATCGGGGCGGTGAGCGGCCTGTCGTGCATCGCATGATCGAGCGCCAGACACGTGTCGCCCACCATGAGGCGATAAATCCGCAGGGCGTTCCTGATCCTTTGACCGATCCAACCCACGCCGCGTGACGTGCTCGCAGTCAGGGCGCCTTCTTTGGCGCGCTCAATGGCTGGACCTTCACTCGGGTGACGCCGTCTTCCTTCATGCCCAGATGCTACGCCGCGGCAACGCTCCGCAGTACGGACGATCCCCGTTCGGCCAAAGCATCAATTTTCGGGGCCGTTCGGAGGGAGTCCCGGGGGGAGCTGTGGTCTGCGTGCCACATCCGCCGGTCGGCGCAACTCTGCAATCGAACCGTCTCTATGACGCCGCGTTTGTCGCCGACCCACCGGGTTGGGGGACAACCAGTGTGTATCGGAGTTCCAATCGTGAATAAGCTTACGCTCATCGCCGCCGCCGCATCCGCGGCCCTCGTCACCGCAGCCCCGCTCATGGCGTCCGCCCAGGACTCCGGGGCGCAGATCTACGGGACGCTCGGCTACGCCCACACAGACGTCGAAGGCGCGGATCTGGGCGCAATCCAGGGGCGGGTCGGAGCCCGCTTTGGCTCCTATCTCGGCGTGGAAGGTGAACTGGCCGGCGGCGTAAAGGAGGACGACGTGACCATCGCCGGCACGCCGGTGAATGTGAAGCTGCAGTCCCAGTTGGCTGTCTATGGCGTCGCCAGCGTTCCGGTGACGCCAAGCGCGGACCTGTTCGCCCGCGTCGGCTATGGGACCAGCAAGATCAAGGGCCAGGTCGGCGGCGTGTCGGCCACTGTGGACGGCGACTCCTGGAATTATGGCGTCGGCGGTCAGTACTTCTTCGACGGCGCCAACGGCGTGCGCGCTGACTACACCCGGCACGATTTCAAGGACGACGGCGACGCCGACGTCTGGTCGCTGGCCTACGTCCGCAAGTTCTAGCCACAGGGCGGGGAGGGCGGGGCTTCGCCCCTCCCTCCTGCGCCGCCTCAGTCCCGAAGCTGGGGCAGGGCCAACCCCAGCACGGGCCGTGCGCCCAACAGCTCCCGTCGGAAACGGAAAAGCTCGGCCGGCCGCCCGCCGGTCTCTGAATCCAGTCGCCCCAACCCCTCGACGAGACCGGCGCGCTCCAGCGCCCGGCGGAAGTTCTGCTTGTGCAGCGGTACGCCGGCGATCGCCTCAACGGCCCGCTGCAACGCCGACAGCGTGAAGGCCTCGGTCATCAGCTCGAAGGCGACCGGGCGGTATTTCAGCTTGCCGCGAAGCCGCGACAGCGCGGTCGCCAGGATGCGCCGGTGGTCGCTGATCATCGGCTCGCCCAAGGCGGCCCCCAGACCCGCCGCATAGGCGGGCGCGCCTTCACCGCGGTCGCGGGCGGCCTCCGGCGCGAGGCCCGCCTCGTACAGCAGCTCATAGCGCTCCAGCACGCGCTCCTCGTTCCACGCCGCGCCGTCGAGGGCGAACAGCAGGCGGATGCTCGAGGCGCGCCGCGCGGCCTCTGCGCCCTGGGCGGCGGCGGCCCAACTCTGCAGCGCCGGCTCCAGGGCGCCTAAGGCCGCCGGCCGGCCGGCGCGCCAGTCCTCCCACGGGAAGAACCTCGACCAGGCCGACCACTCGGTGTCCGGCGCCTGGGTGTCCACGGCCGCCGGAGTGAGGGCGAGATAGCCCACCGACAGGACGCGCGCGGTGCGCGGCCCATCGCCCATGTCGGCGATCGGCGCGTCGCGGCCCTTGTCGCCGAACGTATAGAGCTGCTCCACATAGCCCAGGTCGAAACGGGTCTGCTCGGTCACGAAGGCGCGCAGGGCCAGCTCGAACGTGCGGTGCCCCTCAGGATCGAACGGTCCGAACGGCAGGCCCCGCAAGCCTGCCCGCGGACGCACGGTCAGCACCACCGCGTCGTCGTCGCGGATCGCCACCACCACGGCCGATAGTCCGATGACGACAGCGGTGTCCATGCGGGCCTTCAGACGGGGTTGTGGTGGCGGGCGGCGAAGTCGAACGGCCGCGCCAACGTGTGATCGAACTCGCCCATGACGTCGAGCGCAGCGACCATCCGGCCGCGGCGTCCCAGCACCTCGTCAGCGAGCGCGACGATGCGGCGGTTGGGAAAGGCGTGGGGCGCTGCACGGCGCATGGCCAGCGCGATCTCGCGCTCGTCGGCCTCGGCGCTGCGCTCGCAGGCCAGCATGAAGGCGGTGGCGGTCGATCGGCTAATTCCAGCCCAGCAGTGGATCAGCATCGGCGCGGCCTCGTCCCAGTCGGCGCCGAAACCCAGGATCTTCTCCACCACGGCGTGGCTGGGCGCGATAAGCCCTTCGGCCGGGGCGGTGATGTCGTTGACGTTGAGCCGCAGGTGGCGGCTCGGCGTCAGGCTGGGCGGCGTCGAGACCGGAGTCGCGGGATCGATGAGGGTGATCATGTGTGACGGCAGGCGATCCTTCGCCAGCCGTTCGACCTCGCTCAATCCGCAGATGATGAACACCATGGCTCCTTCTTAGCCTATTCGGTGTCGAACGCCTGCGCCGCGCTGGTGAAACCCGCCGCTTCCGACAACAGCTCGAAGCGATGGACATAGCGCGCCTGTGCGATGGCCGGCGTCACCGGCTCGACATTGGCGTGGAAGCCCGCGGGCGGCGCGCCGAACAGCTCCAGCGCCTCGGCCTCGCTGAAACCCGCCAGCGCCACCGCCTCGAAATAGGCGCACGCGCGGTCGGCGACCTTGATCGCCCGCTCCACCGAATGCGGCGAGCGGGCCGGCAGGCCGAAGCGGACATGGATCGCGGTCTCGAGCCGGCCCTCGAACGTGCGGTAATCCAGCCCCAGCGCCGCCTTGAATGGGCTGATCATGTCGCCGACCACGTACTCCGGCGCGTCGTGCAGCAGCGCCGCCAGTCGCCAGCGCGGCTCGATGTCGGGCTGGACGTGGGCGACGATCTCCTCGACCACCAGCGAATGCTGGGCGACGGAGAAGGGGTGTTCGCCCACCGTCTGGCCGTTCCAGCGGGCGACGCGGGCCAGGCCGTGGGCGATGTCCTCGATCTCGATGTCCATCGGCGAGGGATCCAGCAGGTCGAGTCGGCGGCCCGACAACATCCGCTGCCAGGCGCGCGGTGCGGCGTTCTCGCGACGCAGCCCTTTTCTCACCGATGCGTTCCCTTCACAGTCAAGGTGGGGTTCGGGCCTCCTTAGCCTTGACGACCCTGAGCATGAAGGAAAACACATGAGCTGGGCTCGAATCATGGCGCCGCTGAGCGGGGCGGACAGCGATCGCGCGGTCTTGGCCGCGGCGGCGATGCTCGCCGAACCGTTCGGCGCGGAGCTGGCCGGCGTCTACGCGCCGCCGGACGTGGCCGACGTGATGCCCTGGATGGGCGAAGGGCTAATGGGCGGCGTGCAGACCACGGCGCTGGAATCCCTGCGCGAAGCCGCCGCCAACGGCGAGACGCGAGCCCAGGCCACGCTCGACGCGTGCCCTTACGTCAAGCGGCGGTTTCTGTCGCTGCAGTCGCCGGTGTGGGCCGGCCTGTCGGCGGAGGCCCGGCTGTCCGACGTGGTGGTGTTCAGCAATGATTCCGCCCGCGGTCGCGGTCCGCTGGCCGAAAGCTTCCAACAGGTCATGGCCGACGAACAGCGTCCGGTGCTGATCGCTCGCGAGGGCCTGCGGCCCGGCGGGGTGATCGCCGTGGCGTGGGACGGCGGCAAGGAGGCTTCGCGCGCCGCGCGCCTCGCTTTGCCGATGCTGGAGAAGGCCGAACGCGTGGTGATCCTGGCCGCGCCCAAGTCGGCGTCGCGCAGCTTCGAACCCTCGCGCCTGCAGGCCTATTACGCCGCGCGTGGTGTGAGCGCCGAGCTTGACGTGCTGAGCGACGGTGGTGAAGTCGCGCCGGCGCTGCTGGATGGCGCCGCACGCGCCGGGGCTCATCTGCTGGTCGCTGGCGCCTTCGGTCACCCCCGGCTCAAGGAGTTCATCTTCGGCGGCACCACCCGCAGCCTGCTGAACGTCGAGCAACCGTCTCTCTTCCTGTCGCACTAGATTGCCTGTCGCACTAGATTCCCCGTCCCACTAGATTCCCCGTCGCACTAGATTCAAGGTGACCCTATGTCCTTGTCGCGCATCGTCATGCGGCTTGCCCGCAATCCCGGCACCGAGTTCGCAGGCGGCGACGACCATCGCGGGTACGCCCTGACGGCGCCGCTGCTGCCCGACGGCAAGCTCGACGAGGCCGCCTACGCCAAGGCGAGGGACGCCTGCACCGTGCGCCGCTTCGCGCCTGACGAAGACGCCGTTGACGGCCGGCTGGCGCGCAAAGGCCAGCGCTGGTTCTTCGACTATGACGAAGAGGATTCGACCGACGACGAGCCGGTCCACCGTCTGGGCGAGCATAGGTTCGCGGTCGGCGAATACGTCACCATCACCGATGAGGACGGCCGTCCGCTGACTTACAAGGTGGTCGAGGTGCAGCCGGCGACCTGAGGCCACGGCCGCCGTGCGCGTCGCCCGGGGCTATTGTCCCGGGCGGGGCGTCCCGGCCGCGCCTTCGCGACGGGCGAGGAACGCCAGCCGTTCGAACAGATGGACGTCCTGCTCGTTTTTCAGCAGCGCCCCGTGCAGCGGCGGGATCAGCTTGGTGGGGTCGCGCTCGCGCAGCGTCTCCTCGCTGATGTCCTCCGACATCAGCAGCTTCAGCCAGTCGAGCAGCTCGGACGTCGAAGGCTTCTTCTTCAGGCCCGGCACCTTGCGCATATCGTAGAAGATGCGCAGCGCCTCGGCGACCAGCTTCTGCTTCACGCCCGGATAGTGGACCTCGACGATCTCGTTCATCGTCTCGACGTCGGGGAAGCGGATGTAGTGGAAGAAGCAGCGGCGCAGGAAAGCGTCCGGCAGCTCCTTTTCGTTGTTGGAGGTGATCAGGACGATCGGGCGGATCGCGGCCTTGATCGTCTCGTTGGTCTCGTAGACGTAGAATTCCATCCGATCGAGCTCCTGCAGGAGGTCGTTCGGGAACTCGATGTCGGCCTTGTCGATCTCGTCGATCAGCAGCACCGGGCGCTGGGGCGCATCGAACGCCTCCCAGAGCTTGCCCTTCTTGATGTAGTTGCGGACGTCCTTGACCCGCTCTTCACCGAGCTGGCTATCCCGCAGGCGGGTCACCGCGTCGTATTCATAGAGGCCCTGATGCGCCTTGGTGGTCGACTTGATGTGCCAGGTGATCAACGGCGCGTTCAGCGCCTCGGCGATCTCATAGGCGAGCACGGTCTTGCCGGTCCCGGGTTCGCCCTTGATCAGCAGCGGGCGCTCCAGCGCGATCGCGGCGTTGACCGCGACCTTGAGGTCTTCGGTCGCGACGTACTTCTCAGTGCCTTCGAAGCGGTTGGTCATGGGCTCCTCGCGGACTCTCGCATCATGGGCTCGCACGCCCGCGCGATTTCAAACAGGTGTTCAATCCCGCGCAGCCTAACGAGCGCGGCGCGACATTCAAGGCGCACCGCGCTCGCAGCGTGAAAATGAGCCCGTCGTCAGTCGTCGTCCTTGGCCATGCCGTTCTCGTCCGAATATCCCATCCGGTGCAGATCGGCGTCGCCGACGCCCTTCGACTGAAAGTCGGTGAAACGGTCTTCGCCGCCGGCGACCAGGTCCGCGTCGGCCACCTGGTCCAAGCCTTCGATATTGTCGGGATCGTCGAGTGCGTCCTCGTCGAAGGAGTCGACGTCGTCGGTGAGGTCCGTCTCGTCGGCGGCCAGCAACTCGGTGACGTCGTCGTCTTCCTCCAGGTCCTCGTCGTCGATCGCCTCTTCGACGAAATCTGCGGCGTCGAGCGCCACGGCCTCGTCCTCATCGGCGTCGCCGTCGGCCCGGGTGACGTCGAAGACGTCGACCAGATCCTCGAAGGTGCGCAATTCGCCGGAGCCTTCGCCGCCATCGTAGTTGGTCTCGTCGAGGACCTCGGCGCGGTCCTGGTCGTCGAAGCCTTCGTCGGTTTCCGGGCCGGGCATCGGGAGATCCTCCATTGCGGCGGCGCGGGGCGCCGGTCGAATGGGAAACCCGTGCGCGCGACTAGTGTTCCGCGGCTGCGAAGGCGTCCAGGTCGTCCGCCACAGCCTGCATCACGCCCGCCCATTCGCCGAAGGCGGACGGTGCGTAAAGCCGCGTCTGCGGATACCAGAGGTAGCGGTCCGCCCCGAGCCTGGGCCAGGCGCCGGGCGTGGAGATCAGCCATGTCGGCGCACCGCAGGCGCCGGCGAGGTTCAGCGTCGCATTGCTGAAGCCGATGGTCAGGTCGAGCGCGCAGGTCAGCGCGGCCACATCATCCAGGTCGGCTTTCAGATCGATCCTGGGGGGCGTCCAGATGCTGACGCCCAGCTCGCGCTCCGCCTGCGCGATCTCTTCGGCGCAATCGCCGTACTGCAGGTTGACGAAACAGACGCCCGGCGTGCGCAGCACGGGCTCCCACTGCTCAAAGGGCGAGAAGTAGCGGCTGCGCGCGCCGGCCTTGATCAGGCTCTTCCACAGCAGTCCGACGCGCGGGCCGTCCAGCGCCTGCTCCAACTCGGCGCGCCAATGCGCGACACGCGCAGGGTCGGGGATGAGATAGCGGGCGCGCAAGGGATAGGCTTCCGGCGAGCGACGGAATTCGCGCAGCAGCGAGCCGATCGGCGTCCAAAGGTCGATGTCAGCGTGGTCCTCCAGGGAGGGCGTCAGGCGCACGCTACGCCCGCCTGCCGAGAAGGTCGCGTGGGCGCCGAGGCGCGCGCCCGGGAAGCTGCGCTGGAAAAGCGGGACCAGGCGCTTCTCCACGGCGATGGACAGCCGCCCATCCGGACCCAGCGCCTCGATCACGTCGGGCAGGGTGTTGGCGAACAGCACCTCGTCGCCCAGGCCCTGTTCGCCGATCACCAGCAGGGACTTGCCGGCCAGATCGTCGCCCGGAGCCCAGCGTGGCCGGTCGACCATGAACTGGGTCACGTCGGCGAACTGCGGGTCGAGCCTGGCTTCGTAGGCGTCCCAGCCATCGGCGAGACGCCCATCGGCGATCAGGATGGTCGAGCGGGCGAGCTGCATCATCTGGCGTTCGCCCTCCGGCGGCTTCAACGCCAGGGCGGCCTCGCAGTCCTCCAACGCGCCGGCCACGTCGCCCAGCGCCAGGCGGGTGTTGCCGCGGTTGTAGCGGGCCTTGGCGAACGCCGGATCGAGGCGCAGCGCCTCTTCGAAGAACACCCGCGCGGTGTGCACCTCGCCCTGCTCGGTGACCACGGTGCCGAGCGTGTTCCACATCATCGGGACTTCGGGATTGGCCAGCAGCGCGTCCTTGAGGATCGCGGCGGCCTCGTCGTGGCGGCCCATGTCGCGCACCGCGCAGGCCAGGTTGTTGGCGCCCTCGGGATTGAACGGATGGCGATCGATGAAGTGCCGGAACAGCTTCTCGGCCTGTTCGATCATGCCCATGCGAAACGCCAGGCGCCCGAGATCGTTGGCGACTTCGGCGTGGTCCGGCAGCAGGGTCAGCGCGGTTTCGTAGCAGCGGATCGAGGAGACGAAGTCGCCGGCGGCTTCGCGGGCGAAGGCCAGCAGGTACCAGGCGAGCCCGTTACGCTCGTCCTTCTCCAGCGTCTTGATCGCCCATTCGGCGCCGGCCTGGGCGTCGCCGGAATTCAGCGCATTGATCGAGGCTTGCAGCAGCGGCTGGATGGCGATGGCGCGCAGTTCGGCCACCGCGGCGTCCAGCTTGGCCAGCGCCTCGCTCGATCCGGAACGGCCCATGGCCTCGGCTGAAAGGCGCGGCGGCGTCGCTACGGCGCCGGCTTCCAGCGCAGTTTGCGAGACGGCGCTGGATTGGCCCGGGCGCGACATGGCCTGCGACTCCCCAAGGGGTGAGAATTGGGCCATGCTTCGCGCGCGCATGCCTAACCCTTCCTTAAGCTCATCGCCCGGGCTGCGTGCAATGGCCCGTTAACTCGCGCCGTATAGAGGAATGGATCGTCCGATCCGCCTCGGGGGGCGTCACTCGGAACAAGGTTGGCTCGGTTCGACGCCAATCGAGGGAGTCGGAATTTGCCGCTCAAATTGTCGCTGAAGCCGGGCGAGAAGTTCGTGCTGAACGGCGCTGTCGTGCAGAACGGGGACCGCCGCGGCGTGCTCGTCCTGCAGAACAAGGCGTCGGTCCTTCGCGAGAAGGACATCATGCAGGAATCCGAGGTCACCACGCCGGCCCGGCGGATCTATTTCCCGATGATGATGATGTACCTCGATGAGGCGGGGGCCGCTCGTTACTACGACGAGTTCGTCCAACGCCTCGCCGAGTTCATGGGGGTGATCGGCAATCCGCAGGTGCTCGCGGAATGCGTGGCCATCTCCAAGCACTGCATGGAGCGCGAATACTACAAGGCGCTGATGCTGTGTCGGAAGCTGATCGAGTACGAAGACGAGAGGTTGGGCAATGTCCCTGCGAGCTTACCAGCAAGCAACAGCGAGAGCTGAATCCCCGCGCGAGGCGGAATACCGCCTGTTCGGGCAGGTCACGCGCGCGCTGATGTCCGCGGCGGACGCTGATCCGACGGATGCGCGCACCCGTGTCGACGCGCTCGACTGGAACCGGCGTCTCTGGTCGACGCTGGGCTCCGACTGTGCGGACCCCAAGAATGGCCTGCCGGCGCCGCTGCGCGCCTCGATCATCTCGCTCAGCATCTGGGTGGACAAACACACCAGTGCGGTGATCCGTCGCGAGGAAGAGATCGAACCTCTGATCGACGTCAATCGCATGATCATGCAGGGCCTCGGCGGCGAAGGCTGACCTGAGGCGCGCCGGGGCCAGGTCCCGGCGTTATCTTCACCTCGAACCCGCTCATGCCGACGAAAGTCGGGACCCAGGCGGGCTGTCCACGCGCAAACCGAAACTCAGCATGGGCCCCGGCTTTCGCCGGTGTGAGCGGTTAAGGGCGCGGCCTTTCCTCACCGCACGTCTCCGGCGTGCATTGATCCTCGGGACAAGCCCGAGGATGACGCTCCTGACGCGCGCACCAGCATTCCGCCCGGCGCAGCTTGCTCAGCGGTTGTGGGCAGAAATTGCCGGGTGGATTCGCGACTAGGCAATACCTGCCGGCGCGAAGCATGGATAACAGCCCTATAACGCAATTATTTCCGAATGTTGTGGCGTCGGCGCCCTGGCGTCGCACTGGCCCGAGGCTTGCTCGGGGAGGGGCGGGCAAAACGCCCACGGTCGCCAAAATGGCGGCCGACCTTCCTGCGAATAGGAAATTACTCGTATGCCGATGAACAGCGTCAATACGAACGTGGGCGCCCTGGTGGCCCTGCAAAACCTGAACTCCACCAACAACGAGTTGATGACGACGCAAGCGCGCATCAACACCGGTAAGAAGGTGGCCAGTGCGAAAGACAACGGCGCTATCTGGGCTATCGCTCAGAACCAGCGTGCGACGTCGAACGCCCTGAACGCCGTCCGTTCCTCGCTGCAACGCGGTCAGTCGACCGTCGACGTGGCGCTGGCGGCCGGTGAAACGGTTTCGGACCTTCTGCTTCAAATGAAGGAAAAGGCCCTCGCGGCTTCCGACACGACCCTCGACACGGCCAGCCGTACCGCCCTGAACGACGAGTTCAAGTCGCTCCGGGATCAGATCACCAAGGCCGTGACCAACGCCGACTTCAACGGCTCGAACATGATCAAGGCCTCCGGCGCGACCGTCATGGCTCTGGCCAATGCGGACGGTACGTCGAAGATCACCGTCGCGGCTCAAAGCCTGGCGCTGGGCAGCACTGCGCTGACCGGCATCGCGGCCACGGCCTCGATCGGCACTCAGACGATCGCGAATGCGATGATCGCCACCGTCAACACCGCCATCGGCGCTGTTTCGTCCGCTCTGTCGAAGCTGGGTACGGGCTCCAAGTCGCTCGCCTCCCATCTGAGCTTCATCGACAAGCTGCAGGACAGCCTGGACGCCGGTGTCGGCAACCTGGTGGACGCCGACCTGGCGAAGGAAAGCGCGCGATTGCAGGCTCTGCAGACGAAGCAGCAGCTCGGCATTCAGGCGCTGTCGATCGCCAACCAATCGTCCTCGATCCTGCTCGGCTTGTTCCGATAGGCGAGGCGCGACGCCGCGGGTGAAACCCCGCGGCAGGCTGCCGCGGCGGGGAGGGAGACCTCTCCGCCGTGAGCATTCCCCGAAACGCCCGAGCTTACGACCGCCGGGCGGCTCAACGGAGAGCACCGTGTCGAAAATACTGTCCACACAGGAGGCGGGTCTCCTTCCTCCCATCCGGAACGTGGCGCCAGAGCCCCCAGCTCCCGCCAAAATCATTCCCGGGGAGACCGCCAGCCAGACCGACCTGCGTCTGGTGATCGAAGAAGACCAGGCCAATGGATCATACGTCTACAAGACCGTCGATCGGCTGACGGGCGAAGTGGTCGCCCAGATCCCGCGCGAGAACGTCCTGCGTCTCAAGCGTGAGGCCGAGTACGAAGCCGGCGCCATGATCCGCGCCAAGGCCTGACGCCGCCCCGGTTTCCGGAGAGGCGATCTGCGAGTGTTAACCGCCCCGGCCCCGCCGGCGGCGGCCGCGTCATATGGGCGCGTTAACTTTCTGGACACCATGAATCCCTAGCTTCCTGGGCACGGGGGCTGCGTCGCGAATCGAGCGAGCGCCCCTCGAAGCCGGGAGCCGTCGATGTCCATCAGCGTCCATACCAACAAGTCGGCGCTCGTGGCGCTGCAGAACCTGAATAAAACCAACGACGAGCTGGCGGGCGCGCAAAACCGGATCAACACCGGCCTGAAGATCGCCAACGCCAAGGACAACGCCGCGGTGTGGTCCATCGCCCAAGGCCAGCGCGCCGACATCGGCGCCTTGGCGGCGGTGCGCATGAGCCTGGACCGGGCGAAGTCGATCTCCGACGTTGCGATGAGCGCCGGCGAGTCGGTGTCCGACCTCCTGGTGCAGTTGAAGGAGAAGGTGGTCACCGCGCTCGACCCGTCGCTCGACACCGCGTCACGCACGGCCGTCAATTCGGACTACAAGTCGCTGCTGCGGCAGATCACCCAGGTGGTGCAGAACTCCGCCTTCGACGGCGCCAACATCCTCAACGGCAGCATCACCGGCGGGATCCGCTTCCTGGCCAACGCCGACGCCAACGCCTACATCACGCTGTCCAGCAAGAACCTGTCTCTCGGCGGCTCCATCATCACCATGGCGGCGGCCTCGTCGATCGGCACGGTGACGCTGGCCACCAGCATCATGACCCAGCTCGATGTGTCGATCGCCAACGTCAACCAGTCGCTGGGCGACCTGGGTTCGCAGGCCAAGCAGATCGAGAATCACAACGTCTTCGTCTCCAAACTGACCGACGTGCTCGAATCGGGCGTCGGCAACCTGGTGGACGCCGACATCGCCAAGGAGAGCGCGCGCCTGCAGGCCTTGCAGGTGCAGCAGCAGTTGGGCGCCCAGGCTCTTTCGATCGCCAACCAGGCGCCGCAGATCATCCTGCGGCTCTTCCAATAAGCTTCTGAAGTCATCTCCAGTTTGACGGGGGCGTTACGAAAGGCTCCGCGCCGATGCGCGGGGCCTTTTTGTTGTTGGCTTAACGGACCGTCAGCCTTGATCGTGCATGCTTCGACTGCGGACCTGCGTCCGCGGACGGAATGCGATGACCATCGGCTTCGACACCAACATTCTGCTCAACTACTACCAGTCGCGCGCCGGCGTACCGGTGACGACGGGTTCGAGCGGAACGTCGACCAGAGCCAGGGTCGCGCCGACCGCGCCCTGGTCCGGCCAGGGCATGACCACGGCCCAAGCCAGCGCCGCGGTCAAGGACGCGATGCTCGGGCGCAAACTGGTCAACGAGGGCGCGGCGCAGTTGGACCTGGCCGGCGCCAGCGCCGACTACAAGAAGCTGTTCGCCCTCTACCAGGGCCTCAACACCCTGAGCGGCGTCGCCGAGCGCGCGCAGGCCAAGAACCTCACCGACACCGAGCTGCGACGCATTCAGTCGGTGTTCGCCAAGGGCCTGGCCGAGGTTTCCACCTATGCCGACGACGCCCAGCTCGACCTGCTGCGCCTGACCAAGGGCGAAGCGGCGACCAGCGCGCGCACTACGGCCAGCGTGCCTCGCGCCAAGACCGAATACGTCACCGCGCCGCTGGTCAGCGGATCGAGCGGTGGCGTGGTTGCGGCGTTCCAAGGCGACGTGAAGTTCGACATCCAGGTCAAGCGCGTAAACGTCGACCACACGGTCAGCATTGATCTGTCCCAGATGGGGGCCCAGGACCGCACGCTGGGCAATGTGATCACCTTCATCAATCAGCAGCTGCAGGATGAGGGGCTGTCGACGCGCTTCGCCAGCCAGCGGATCGCCGGCGCACCGCGCACCACGGTGGTCGGCGGCAAGACTGTCAGCCTGGGCGCTTCGCCCGACCAGTGGGCGCTGAAGATTAAGGCCGACTCCGGCGAGACGGTCAGCTTCGACGCGCCGGTCACCGCGCCGTCGGTCTACCTGACCCAGAAGGTCGGCAACCCCGATCCCGACGGCAAGGCCTCCACCAAGGACGGTGTGACGCCCAGCCAACTGCTCAAATTCCAGACCGATTCCAGTCAGGTGGCCGCCCCGCAGCAAGGGACGGGTTCGACCTATTGGGTCGAAGGTCGTTCGTTCGCCGTGACTCTCGGTCCGGAAGTCGACGCCGTGCGCGCCTCGGCCACCGGTCCGGACGGTTCGGTCTATATGCTGGCCGACGTCAGCGCCAAGATCGCCGGCCAGACGATCAAGGGCGAACAGGATGTCGCCCTGCTGAAGTACGACTCCGCCGGGAACGTCGTCTACCGGCGCACCCTGGGCGCGTCGGACACCGCGAGCGGCCTGGCGCTGGCGGTCTCGGCCGACGGCCAGGTGGCGATCGCCGGCTCGGTCAAGGGCGCGCTGGGCGGCGCGGTCGATGGGCCGCTCAACTCGGGCGCGACCGGCTCGTTCGCCGACAACACCGACAGCTTCGTCACCCTGTACGACAAGGACGGCCAGGAACTGTGGACGCAGCGTCGCGGCGCGCGCGCCGACGATGCGGCGACGCAATTGACCTTCGGCGCCGACGGCACGGTGTTCGTGGCCGGCGACGCCAAGTCGACCATGCCCGGCGCCACGGCGCTGGGCGGCCGGGACGGCTATATCGAAGGCTTCAAGGCCGGCGCCGACGGCAAGGTCAAGGCGGTGTTCACCCAGCAATTCGGCACCGCCAGCGACGATCATTCGGCCGGCATGGTGATGGACGGGACCGCGCTGGTGGTGGCGAGCGTCGAGAACGGCCGCGCGGTGCTGCGTCGCTTCGACACCACCGTCCAGCCGCCGACCCTGATGGCCACGCGCGACCTGGGCGACCTGCAGGGCGGCAGCATCGCCGGCATCGCGATGGACAACGGCCAACTGGTGGTCGCCGGCACGGCGGCCAATCCGGCGCTGTCGGCGGGGACGATCACGCGCGCGCACGCCGGCGGCTCCGACGCCTTCGCGGCGCGGATCTCCGCCGACCTCAACGCCAGCGGAAGCGACCGGCTGGCCTATTACGGCGGCTCCGGCGACGACAAGGCGACGGCGCTGGCCGTCTCCGGCGGACAGGTGTGGATCGCCGGCTCCGCCGGGACCGACCTGCCGAACCAGGATCCGATGGGCAAGAAGGACGGGTTCCTCACGCGCCTCGACGTCAACACCGGCGCCGTCGACTGGTCGCGCCGCTTCACCGGCAAGGACGGCTACGCCGCGCCGACCTCGATCGCCGTCGACGCGACGGGATCCAGCGTCCTCGACAAGCTGGGCCTGCCGCGCGGGACGATCGATACGACGGATTCGACCCAGCTCACCGCCCAGACGGCGCTGCGGGCCGGGGATTACTTCACCGTCCGTTCCGGCGACGGCCGCCGCGTGCCGGTGACCATCGACAACAAGGACACCCTCGACACCTTGGCGGTGAAGGTCCGCCGCGCCCTGGGCTTCCAGGCCAAGGTGGACATTGTCACGATCGAGGGTGGGCGACGCCTGCAGATCAAGCCGTTGAACCCGCGCTCGCTGATCGAGATCGAACCGGGGAAGGGCGACAAGGACGCGCTGGCGAGCCTCGGCCTGCCGGAGGGCTTGGTGCGTGCGACGGTGACCAATGCCGCCGGCAAGCTGGTTCCCGCCGACGGCAAGCCGAATATCTACGGCCTGGGCCTGCCGGCCGACCTGAACCTCAGCGATCCCGACCAGATCAAGCACACGCTCGCCGAGATCGCCGCGGCGATGGGCGTGATCCGTACCGCCTACAAGGATCTGGTCACCGCGGCGACGCCGAAGAGCGCCCAGTCGACGGCCGCCGCCGCCAGCGGCCCGGTTCCGGCCTACCTGACCAACCAGATCGCCAACTACCAGGCCGCCCTCGACCGCCTGACCGCCTAAGCGACTTCGGTCCCACCGCCCGCCACCGCTTGAAACGCGCGGGCGCGCGGTCTAGCCAGGGCGCATGGACTTCCTCAAGGATCGCCAGGGCCGGCTCGTGCTCATCGGGGGCGCGCTGGCGTTGCTCGCGGGGCTAGGCATCGCCGCCGGTCTCGGCCTTCGCCATCGCGACGACACCCCGCCGCCGCCGCCCGCATCGCAAGGCGGCCTGGTTATCGAGACCGGGCAGGGTGAGGAGGCCTCCCTCGATCCCGCCAAGCCGCTGCGCTGCTTCGTCGCCGGCCAGTTTGTCGGTGAACTGACGCTGAGCGACTGCGCGACACGAAACGGCGTCGCCACCGGGGCGTTGGACGTAGGCGTCGATGAAACGGGTGCGCTGGCCGCCGCGGACGCCGCCGGCACGGTGCTGACGCCCCTGCCGCCCGTGACGGTGGCGCTTCAGCCGAAGCCCGCCTCCGCGCCTGTCGCCGTCGCGCCTGCCGCCGGGCCGCCGGCGGGCGCGTGCTGGCGTTACGCGCAGGGAGAATGGCGCCAACTGCCTGCCGATCTCAGCCTCGATGGCTGCGTGCAGGCGCTGTTCGCCGGACGCTGTGAGCGGCCGGGCGCGGCCACCTACGGCCGTTGGATGGCTCAGACGCTGCGTCTGGTCCCCGGGCGCGTCGAGGTGTCAGGAGACAACCGCAGCTTCCGCAAGCTCGCCGACCAGGCCGCCGGCTGTGTCATTCCTCCGCTCGCGTAGTTCTCGCACCAGCGCATCGCGGCGTGTAGGTTGATCGCATGCTTCGACCCTTGCTGATCGCGTCTCTCGCCGCCGGCTTGCTGCTCGCGGGCTGCGTCAAGCGCACCCTGCCGCCGGGCGACGCCGGCGTGTGCTTTCACGTCGTCCAGAAGGATGGCAAGCTGAGGTACAACCGCCTGGTGGAGAACGTGCCGAGCCTGGAACGCTGTGCGGCGAACCTTGAGGCAATGCGCATAAAATTCCTCAGGATGGGTGGTAATACGCGAGACATTACGGGTGCTTATCAGGGAAATTTCCTCTTCATCGATCGACAGGGCGTCTTCACCTCGTCATCGCTTGAGACGCACGGCTATCTGGCGTTGGTGCGGACGGGCGACGGGCGTCTGGCGATCCCCGGAGCCGTCCGCCAACAGTAGGTCGGTCGTAGAACGAATATAGAACATTGCCTCGACTTGAACCCCAGGCTAGCGTGGCGGCGGGCGTTGGCCCGCTAAATCAACAACGGTGGGAATTGCGACATGGCCGGCAGCGTCAACAAGGTCATTCTGATCGGCAACCTCGGGGCAGACCCTGAAATCCGCACGCTCACGTCCGGCGACCGGGTGGCGAACCTGCGTATCGCCACGTCGGAGTCGTGGCGTGACCGCGGCTCGGGCGAGCGTAAGGAGCGTACCGAGTGGCACCGGGTGGTGATCTTCAACGACAATCTGGTGAAGGTCGCCGAGAGCTACCTGCGCAAGGGCTCGAAGGTGTACATTGAAGGCGCGATCCAGACGCGCAAATGGACCGATCAGTCGGGCGTGGAGAAGTTCTCCACCGAGGTGGTGCTGCAGAAATTCCGTGGCGAATTGACCATGCTGGACGGACGCGGCGACGGCGACAGCGAGCGCGAGAGCGGCGGCAGCTTCTCCAGCGGCGGGAGCGGGGCTGGCCCGCGCGCTTCAAGCTCGGCTCCGCGCGAGGAATTCTCGGCCGACCTCGACGACGAGATCCCGTTCTAGGTTCGCAACGGCCTGGGTTCAGGGGAGGACGGTCTCAACGAGCGAATCCAGGGCGGAGATGACATGAAGATGTCTTTTTCGACTGCGCGAGCCCCTGGACCTATCTGGCGTTCGAGACCATCCAGCCGCTGGCCGCCGAGTTCGGAGCGGATCTGATCTGGCGGCCGATCCTGGTGGGCGGCATCTTCAACGCGATCAATCCGACGGCGGACATCCGCAACCGGCCGCCGTCGCCGGCGGCGAAGTCCGCCTATGTGCGCAAAGATATCGGCGACTGGGAGAAGGCGCTGGGCGTCTCGATCCGCTTCCCGCCGACCGGCCACCCGGTGAACAGCGTCAAGGTGATGCGCGCCTGCATGGTGTTGCTGGATAGCGCGCCGCAGAAGCTGGTCGGTTTCGCGCGCTCGGCCTTCCAGGCCTATTTCACCGACGACCGGGACCTCTCAACCGACGCGGTGGTCGAGGACCTGTTCAGGCAGGCCGGCCTGGACCCGGCCTGGATGTTCGCCAAGATCGGCGAGCAGGGAGTCAAGGACGCGCTCAGGCGTAATGTCGACGAAGCCATGGCGCGCGGCGCCTTCGGCTCGCCGACCATGTATCTGGACGGCGATGATATGTACTTTGGCGTCGACCGCATCCCGTTGCTTCGGCTGGCGATGGAACGCAAAGCCGCCGCGTGAGGCGGTGGCTGGAACGAAAAGATGGTCGCAAACGTGGCCGGTATGGGAGGACTTGCGATGGCTGATCCGAA
>NZ_JAUXZW010000435.1 GCF_030693805.1 Phenylobacterium sp. | reverse complement strand
ACTGGGCGGGCGACGTCGCCGCGGTGCTGGCCACCTTCGTGGTGGTCTACATCGTCCTGCGGCTGTTCGGCGCAAGCCTTGCGCGGCGCATCAAGGGCGCCGAGGTCCTGGGCATGCTCGATCGCTCGGTGGGGCTGGGGTTCGGCCTGGTCCGCGCCCTGGTGGTGCTGGGCGCGTTCAATCTGTTCTTCAACGCCGCCACCCCGCCGGAGCGGGTGCCGCGGTGGATCTCGGGGGCGACGCTGTATCCGCTGACCACGGCCGCCGGCCGGGTGCTCATTACCTTTGCACCGAAGGGCCGCGATCTCGCAGGGCGACTGAAGCCGGCGTTCGATGACGCGGTCAGCGACGGGACGCGTGACACGCCCGCACGCGAAGGCTACGACGCGCGCGAACGCGGCGATATCGACGACTTGGTGGAAAAAGCCCGATGAGCGGAACCCACGATCGACAATCGGCCCCGCAGCGTGATCCCGACGATGACTCCCCCCGCCTTGAATGCGGCGTCTTCGGCATCTTCGGCCTGGAAGGCGCGGCGGCGACCACCGCGCTCGGCCTCCACGCCCTGCAGCATCGCGGGCAGGAAGCCTGCGGCATCGCAACCTTCGACGGGCAACGCTTCCACGCCGAACGTCACATGGGTTACGTCGGCGACGCGTTCGCCGGCTCCGACCTGACCGAGCGCCTGCCAGGCCATTCGGCGATCGGCCACACGCGCTACTCGACCGCGGGCGGCAGCTTCCTGCGAAACATCCAGCCGATGTTCGCCGACATGGAAGCGGGCGGCGTCGCCCTCGCCCACAACGGCAACCTGACCAATTTCCTCACCCTGCGCGAACAGCTCGTCGCGGAAGGCGCAATCTTCCAGTCGACCTCGGACAGCGAGGTGATCCTGCACCTGATGGCGCGCTCGCGCCGCGCCAAGGTGGTCGACCGCTTCATCGATGCGCTCAGCCGCATCGAAGGCGGCTATGCCTTGGTGGCGCTGACCAACAAGAAGCTGATCGGCGTGCGCGACCCCCTGGGCATCCGGCCGCTGGTGCTGGGCGACCTCGACGGCCAGGCGGTGCTGGCTTCCGAGACCTGCGCCCTAGACATGATCGGCGCCCGCTTCGTGCGCGACGTGGAGCATGGCGAGATGGTTGTCATCTCCCATGACGGCGTCGAGAGCCTGCGCCCCTTCCCCGCCGCCCGCGCGCGGCCCTGCATCTTCGAATATGTCTACTTCGCTCGCCCCGACAGCGTGGTGAACGGCCGCTCGGTCTATGAGGTGCGCAAGCGCATGGGCCGCCGACTCGCCCAGGAAAGCTCGCCGATGATCGACGTGGTGGTCCCGGTGCCGGACAGCGGCGTGCCCGCCGCTCTTGGCTACGCCCAGGAGACCGGCGTCCCGTTCGAGATGGGGATCATTCGCAACCACTACGTCGGCCGCACCTTCATCCAGCCCACTCAGGGCGCGCGCGAAACCGGCGTGCGCATGAAACTGTCGCCCAACCGTTCGGTGCTGGCTGGCAAGCGGGTGATGCTGATCGACGATTCCATCGTCCGCGGCACCAACTCCGTGCGCGTCGTGCGGATGGTGCGCGAGGCCGGCGCCGCCGAGGTGCACCTGCGCTCAGCCTCGCCGCCGATCATGTGGCCGGACTTCTACGGCATCGACATGCCCGACCGCGACAAGCTGATCGCCGCCAACAAGACCACCGAGGAGATCGCCAAGATCCTCGAGGTCGACAGCATGGGCTACCTCTCCGTCGACGGCCTCTACTGGGCGATGGACTCCGCGCCGCGCGATCCGCTGAACCCCCAGTTCACCGACCACTATTTCACCGGCGACTATCCGACCCGGTTGCTGGACCGCGAGATCGCCGAGGGGCGCAACGAGCTCGCCGAGCGCCAGCTCTCTTTCCTCGTCGACGCCTGAGCCAGCACCCGGGGTGAAGGCGCTGCTCGCCCGGCTGAAGCCGGACCTCTATCTGACCCTGATCGTGTTCATGGTCGTGCTGGCCTCGATCGCGCCGGCGCGCGGCGAAGCGGCCGTCCTGCTGCAATGGGCGACGCGGATCGCCATCGGCTTCGTGTTCTTCTTCCATGGCGCCAGGCTGGCCAGCGAGGAAGTCCGACGTGGCCTCACGCACTGGCGCCTGCATCTGCTGGTCCTGGCCTCGACCTTCGCGCTCTTCCCGCTGCTGGGATTGGCGCTGGCCGCCGCACCCGCGTGGCTCACGCCGCCGGCCCTGGCGCCGGGCGTCATCCTGCTCTGTTGCCTGCCCTCCACCGTGCAGTCGTCGATCGCCTTCACCTCGATCGCCCGGGGCGACGTCGCCGCCGCCGTCGCCGCGGCGACGGCTTCCAACATCCTGGGCGTGCTGATCACCCCGTTGCTGGTCGGCCTGACCCTGCATGCCTATGGGGGCGCGCTGACCTGGACGTCCATCCAGGCCGTCGTCCTGCAGTTGCTGGTCCCGTTCATCGCCGGCCAGGCGCTGCGTCGCTGGATCGGCGGTTGGGTGAAGGCGCGCGCCAAGGTCCTGTCGTGGACCGACCGCGGCGCGATCCTGCTGGAGGTCTACAGCGCCTTCAGCGCCGCCGTGGTCGGCGGCCTGTGGGACAAGGTGAGCGCCGCCGATCTCGCCCGCCTGCTGGCGCTCTGCTGCCTTTTGCTAGGCTTGGTGCTGACCGCCACCACGGTCGCGGCGCGCACGCTCGGCTTCAACAAGGCCGACGAGATCGCCATCGTCTTCTGCGGCTCCAAGAAGAGCCTGGCGAGCGGCGTGCCGATGGCCAGCGTGCTGTTTCCCGCCGCCATGGTCGGCCCGCTGTTGTTGCCGCTGATGCTGTTCCATCAGATCCAGCTGATGGTCTGCGCGGTGATGGCCCAAGCCTACGCCAAGCGGCGCGACACGCCGGCGCAGAGCGGTTAGAAGGCGCGCCATGTCAGACGCCCCTTCCCCCACCCGCCCGCTCGCCGGGCGCATCGCCCTGGTCACCGGCGCCAGCCGCGGCATCGGCCATGCCGCCGCCATAGCTCTGGCCCAGGCCGGCGCCCACGTCGTCGCCATCGCCCGCACCCAGGGCGGGCTGGAGGCGCTGGATGACCAGATCCGCAACGTCAGCGGCGAATCGGCCACCCTCGTGCCGCTCGACATCACCGATGGCGACGCCCTCGACGCGCTCGGCCTGGCGATCCACCAGCGGTTCGGCCACATCGACGTGCTGGTTCACGCCGCGGCGACGCTAGGGCCGATGACCCCGGTGTCGCACATCGAGCCGTCCCACTGGGAGCGGGTGATGGCGGTGAACCTGACCGCCACGTATCGGCTGATCCGCACCACCGAGCGCCTGCTTCGCGCCGCCGAGGCCGGCCGCGCGATCTTCTTCACCACGGGACGCGTGGCCAGACCCAAGGCGTTCTGGGGTCCCTACGGGGCCAGCAAGTCCGGCATGGAAGCGATCGTGCGCACCTGGGCCGACGAGTTGGAGCAGACATCCGTGCGCGCAGTGCTGCTCGATCCGGGCGTCATGCGCACCAAGATGCGCGCGGAAGCGATGCCGGGCGAAGACCCGCTGACCCTGCCCGAACCCTCCGAAATCGGTCCACTGATCGTCGAGCTCGCTCAGCTTGACCTCGGCCTGCCGAAACAGCCGGTGCTGTTCACCGACTGGCGCGCCGCAGGCCGCGTGGTTTCGGCCGCGGGCTGATCTAGCGTTTCGGCTTCTGGCCGGGCGGCCCCCGCCTGGGGTGCGCTGGCTTTGGGCGGCTGGGTGGCTTGGCGCGCGCCGCCGCGGCCTTGGTCAGCTTCGGCTTCGCCCCGACCGGCTTGCCGGGTTTAGCGGTCTTGCCCGAGGTCGACACCGCGTGGCCGCGTGTCTTGGCGCCGGTGGGCGGCCCGCCGAGGCGGCGCGGCGGAGCCTGCGGTTCGCCTTCCGCAAATGGGTTCTTGCCAGACTTGACGCTGAGGCGGATCGGCACGCCGGGCAGCTCGAAGCTCTCGCGCAGCGAATTGACCAGATAGCGGCGGTAGCTGTCCGGAAGCTGGTCGGCGCGGCTGGCGAACAGCACGAACGTCGGCGGCCGCGCCTTGGTCTGGGCCATGTACTTGGGCTTGATGCGATGGCCGCCCACGGCAGGCGGCGGGTGGCGCGCCACGGCCATCGACAGCCAGTCGTTCAGGTCGCGGGTCTTCACCTTGGTCGACCAGTGCTCGTGGACGCTGAACACCGCCGGCATCAGCCGATCGAGCCGCCAGCCGGTCTCTGCCGACAGCGCGATGATCGGCGTACCCTTGAGTTGGGGGAGCTGGGTCTGCGCCTCTTCAATGATCTCGTTCAGCCGCGCCTGCGGATCCTCGACGAGGTCCCACTTGGCCAGCACGAACACCAGGCCGCGCCCTTCGCGCTCGACGAGGTCGGCGATCTGCAGGTCCTGCACCTCGAAGGGGTGGGTCGCATCCATCACCAGGATGACGATCTCAGCGAAGGTGATCGAACGGATGGTGTCCTGGGTGGAGAGCTTCTCAAGCTTCTCCTGGACCTTGGCCTTGCGGCGCAGGCCGGCGGTGTCGACTAGGCGAATGGCGCGGTCGTCCCAGGTCCAGTCCACGGGGATCGCGTCGCGGGTGATGCCGGCCTCAGGGCCGGTCAGCAGGCGCTCCTCGCCGATCAGCTTGTTGACCAGGGTCGACTTGCCGGCGTTCGGACGACCGACGATGGCGATGCGGACCGGCTTCTCGCCGTCGTCCTCGTCCTCGCCGTCGTCGATGGGCGCCACGTCCAGGAGCGCGGCGTAGAGCTCGGCCATCCCCTCGCCGTGTTCTGCGGAGGTCTCGATCGGCTCGCCGAGACCAAGCGAGAAGGCCTCGAGGAACCCAGATTCGCCAGCCTTGCCCTCGGCCTTGTTGGCCACCAGCACCACCGGCTTGCCACGTTTACGCAGGATCTCGGCGAACACCTGGTCCAGCGGGGTCACGCCTTCGCGCGCGTCGATGACGAACAGCGAGACGTCGGCGTCGTCGATGGCCTGTTCGGTCTGGGCGCGCATGCGCGCCTCGAGGCTTTCGTCGGTGACGTCCTCGAAGCCGGCCGTGTCGATCAGTTCCAGGTCCAGGTCGCCCAGGCGACCGTCGGCGAACTTGCGATCGCGGGTGACGCCCGGCAGGTCGTCGACGATGGCCAGCTTGCGCCCGGCCAGCCGATTGAACAGCGTGGATTTGCCGACGTTGGGACGACCGACGATGGCGAGCCGCAGCGTCATGGCCTAGCGCAGCGCGATCAGTTGCGCCTTGTCGGTGACGACATAGATCGTGCCGCCCATGGCGATCGGGCCGAGCAGGGTCGGAGCGCCCAGGTTGAACTTGCGCTCCACCGCGCCGGTCTTCGCGTTCAGCGAGACCAGTTGGCCGGTGCTGTCGGCGAGGATCAGGCGGTTGTTAGCGAGGATCGGGCTGGACCACACCGGCCGGGTGACGACCGCGCCAACGCCCAGGAAGCCGCCCTGCTTGCGGGTCTTGCGGCCCGCGTTGAGGTCCTGGATCCAGTAGACCTGTCCGCTTTCGCGCGCCACGCAGACCACCTGGCCGGTCTTGCTGACCGCGAAGACCACGTCGCCGGCGGGCCATGGCGTGGTGACGCCCACCATCGGCAGGCTCCAGCGCGCCTGGCCGGTGCGAAGGTCGGTGGCGGCGAACACGCCGGAGTGGCTGACCGCGAAGACGTCGCCCTGGTAGATCACCGGGCGGCCGGGAATGTCGCGGATTTCAGACAGGGCGCTGGTGCGGCTGGCGCGCGACAGGGCCTCGTTCCACAGGTCGTTGCCGTTGGCCGCGCGCAACGCCACCAGCTCGCCCGAGCTGAACGAGGCGATCACCGTGTCGCCTGACACCGCGGGGCTGGAAGCCGCCAGAATGCGCGCCGGTTCCGACAGCGCCTGATAGGTCCAGCCCGCCTCCCCGGTCGCCGCGTCATAGGTGGCGAGCGTGTTGTCGATCGCCACCACCATCACCCGCCCACCGGAAACGGTGGGGGCGGCATGGATCGGCTGCTCGGTGCGGGTGCGCCAGCCCAGCGCGCCGGTGCCGGCGTCGAGCTGGGCCACGAACTGGTAGCCGGAGGAGACATAGAGCTTGCCGTCGGCGTAGGCGACGCCGCCGCCGAAGGCTTCCTTGTCTCGTTTGTTGTCATTGGGGCGCAGATTGACGCTCCACACCTCGGCGCCGCTCTGGGCGTCGTGGGCGGAAACCCTCGCCTCGCCGTCCATGACGAACACCTTGCCGGCCGCCGCGACCGGCGGCGCGGTCACGTGCTTGCCGCGGTCGGAGCCTTCACCGAAGCCGCGACGCCAGGCGATCGACAGGTTCGGCGCAGCGTCGACGTGCTCAACCGACTGCTCCGGCGTGCCGCCGGGCAGCGGCCACTCGGCCACCGTCGTCGGCGCCGGCAGGAAGAAGTCGGCGCCCTTCAGCGCTTCGGCCGGCTCAAGCGTCTGGTCGGCCGCGACGATCGAGATCCGCGTGCCCTCGGCGACGGAATCCGCCTCGTCCTTCGGCGCGAAGGGATTGAGCTTGCCGATCGTCGAACAGCCGGTCAGGGCCAGCGCCGCGACGCAGACGGCGGCGATCGCACGGGGTCGGCGCGTGGCGCCCTGCATAAGGATCATTGCGAGGCGGAACCTGGTTGCTGTGGCGCGACGGGCGCCGCCAAGCCGGGGATCTGGGCCCCCGGCGGAAGTTGAACGGGCGGTGGCAACGCGAGGGCGGCCTTCACCGCCGCTGGCACCACCTTGGCGGATCCGGAGTCGATCAGGCTTTGAGCCGCTTCGGCGCGCGCCTTCATGCCGCTGGAGGCCTCGGTCATCAGGCGCAGCACCGCGAAGTCGCTGCGCGCGCCCGCCAGGTCTCCGGCCATCAGCTTGGCGAAGGCCAGGGCTTCGCGCGCTTCGACGCGATAGGGGCGGCCGTCTTGGGTCAACGGCGTCAGACGCGCCTCCATGTCCTTGTAGGGGGCGGAATCCAGCAAGGCGAAGGCGGATTTGAGGCGCGCCACGTCGCCAATCACCGGATTGGGCGCGGCATCGGCGGCCTGATCGAAGAGTTTGACGGCATCGGCGACCTTGCCCTGCGACAGGCGGATGCCGCCCTGCTGCTGCAGCGCCAGCGAGCGATAGCTCTTGGGTGACAACTTGGCCACCTCGCCCCACCGCCGGTCGGCCTTGTCGACCTGGCCGGCCTCGAACTCAGTCAGGGCCAGGGCGTACTCTTCCGAGGCCTTGGCCGTCTGGCGGGCGTGGTGTTCGCGCCAGCCCCAGACCGCCAGGGCGGCGATCGCGGCGGCCAGCAGCAGGCCCAGCACCCAAGGCAGGGATTTGAACGCAAGCTGCTTGTAGCGGTCGGAGCGAAGCTGCTCTTCGACCTCTTCGAACAGATCGACCACGAATGGGGACTCCGCGCTCAGGCGATTGGGATAGACGGCCGGGAACCTATAGCGCTGCGGCCTGCGCCGCAACGCCGTGCGGACAGCGCTTTTCGGCGGCCCGCCAAGGCGTGAAGACTGCTTTTATCCCGCCTTGGCGAAGTAGATTTCGGCGGGCCCGGGGAAGCGGCGCGCACGGACGTCGGCGGCGTATTCGCCGACCGCCCGGCCGATCTCCCCGCGCAGGTCGGCATATCGACGCACGAATTTCGGCGTCCAGTCGAACAGGCCCAGCATGTCGTCGGTGACCAGCACCTGCCCGTCGCACCCGGCCGACGCGCCGATGCCGACCGTCGGCACCGGAACCAGGGCGGTGATCTCCTGGGCCAGCCCTTCGGCGACACCTTCGACGACGATCGAGAACACGCCAGCCTGCGCCGTCGCATGGGCGTCGGCGAGGATACGGTCATGCTCGCCCGCCGTCTTGCCCTTAGCCTTGAAGCCGCCGTCCACCAGCACCGCCTGCGGGCGCAGGCCCACGTGGCCCATCACCGGGACGCCGCGCTGGGTGAGATAGGCGATGTTCTCGGCTACCTCGACGCCCGCCTCGACCTTCACCGCTTGGGCGCCAGTCTCCTTGAGGATGCGCACCGCATTGGCGTAGGCGGCTTCGCGAGAGCCTTCGTAGCTGCCGAACGGCATGTCGACGACGACCATCGCCCGCTTCGAGCCGCGCATCACCGCCTGGCCATGCAGGATCATCATCTCGAGCGTGACGCCGACCGTGTTGGGCAGACCGTGCACCACCATGCCGACGGAATCGCCGACCAGCAGCAGGTCGCAATGCTCGTCGAGGATCTCGGCCATCGGCGCGGTGTAGGCGGTCAGGCAGA
>NZ_JAUXZW010000088.1 GCF_030693805.1 Phenylobacterium sp. | reverse complement strand
TTCTGCAAGTTCACCAACGAGACCCGCAACGGCATGGAAGACTCCAGCCGCCATGACGGGCTGAAGTTCATCGCCGCCCTGAACGGAACGACCGCCGGCGGCGGCTACGAACTGGCGCTGGCCTGCGACGAGATCGTCATGGTCGACGACCGCTCGACGGTGGTCAGCCTGCCCGAGGCGCCGCTGCTGGGCGTGCTGCCGGGCACTGGCGGCCTGAGCCGGGTGGTGGACAAGCGCGGCGTTCGACGCGACCTCGCCGACGTGTTCTGCACCAGCGCCGACGGGGTCCGTGCGCCGCGCGCCCAAGCCTGGGGATTGGTCGACGAGATCGCCTCGCCGAACGCCTTCCCGGGCCTGGTGCGCGAGCGGGCCGAGGCGCTGACGGCGCAATCGAAACGGACGACTTCGGGCGAGGGGATCAGCCTGCGCCCGCTGAACCGCCAGATGGAAGCCGATGGTTGGCGATACGACCACGTGGAGGTGCGCATCGATCGCGCGTCCGAGGTGGCGACCTTGACCGTGCATGCGCCGGACGGTCCACAGCCGAGCGACGTGACCGCGATCCACGCCGCGGGCGACGCCTGGTGGCCGCTGCGCATGGCGCGCGAACTGGACGACGCCATCCTGATGCTGCGGACCAACGAGGCCGCGTTGGGCCTGATCGCGCTGCGCACGAAGGGCGAGGCGGCGGGCGTGCTGGCGGCGGGCGATGCGCTGGTGCGTCTGGGCGACGACTGGCTGGTGCGCGAGACCGCGGGCCTGTTGCGCAGGACCCTGGCGCGGCTGGATGTCACCTCGCGCAGCCTCTACGCTGTGATCGACCCTGGCTCCTGCTTTGCCGGCGTGCTGCTGGAGATCGCGCTGGCGGCGGACCGCAGCTACATGCTCGAGGCGCTGGACAATCCGGAGATCGCGCCGAAGCTGCTGCTGGATGCGACCAATTTCGGCCTGTTGCCGATGGTCAACGGACGTTCGCGGCTGGCCACGCGGTTTAACGACGACGAGACAGTGCTGGAGGGCCTGCGCGGCCTGGCCGGCCAGGCCCTCGACGCCGCCGAGGCTTCCGAGCATGGCCTGGTGACGTTCACGCCGGACGAGCTCGACTGGGACGATGAGATCCGGCTGGCGTTCGAGGAGCGGACCAGTCTCTCGCCGGACGTGCTCACGGGTCTGGAGGCGAACCTTCGCTTCCCCGGCGCCGAGACCCTGGAGACCAAGGTGTTCGCCCGCCTGTCGGCCTGGCAGAACTGGGTGTTCTATCGGCCCAATGCGACAGGCGAGCGCGGGGCGTTGAAACTGTTCGGAACCGGCGCCAAGCCGCTGTTCGACCGGGAGCGAGTGTGATGTCGATCGACTATCAGGAACAGATCCCCAACAACGTCGACCTGGGCTCCAACCGCACCCTGCAGCGTGCGCTGGAGCAGTGGCGGCCCGAATTCCTCAACTGGTGGCGCGACATGGGGCCCACTGATTTCCAGTCGGCGGACATCTACCTGCGCACCGCGGTCTCCGTGGACGCCCGCGGCTGGGCCTCGTTCGGCAAGGTGAAGATGCCGGAATACCGCTGGGGGATCTTCCTGGCCGAGCAGGAGCAGGACCGACGCGTCGGCTTCGGCGACGAGTTCGGAAAGCCGGTGTGGACCCAGGTGCCGGGTGAGCATCGCTCGACCCTGCGTCGGTTGATCGTCACGCAGGGCGACACCGAGCCGGCGTCGGTGGAACAGCAACGGCTGCTCGGCCACACCGCGCCGTCGCTCTACGACCTGCGCGGCTTGTTCCAGGTGAATGTGGAGGAGGGCCGCCACCTGTGGGCGATGGTCTATCTGCTGCACGCCTACTTCGGCCGAGACGGGCGCGAGGAGGCCGAGGAGCTGCTGACCCGCCACTCGGGCGACACCGACAAGCCGCGGATCCTGGGCACCTTCAACGAGCCGATCTCGGACTGGCTCAGCTATTTCATGTTCACCTTCTTCACCGACCGCGACGGCAAGTATCAGCTCAAGTCGCTGGCGGAATCGGCCTTCGATCCGCTGGCGCGCACCTGTCGGTTCATGCTGACCGTAGAAGCCCACCACATGTTCATCGGTCACACGGGCCGTGCGCGGGTGATAGCCCGCACCCTGCAGGTGATGCGCGAGCTGGGATCGGAAGACCCGCTGGCGGTGCGCGCGGCCGGCGCGATCGACCTGCCGACGCTGCAGAAGTACGTCAACTTCTGGTTCTCCTCGGCGCTGGACCTGTTCGGATCGGAGTCGTCGTCCAACGCCGCGCTCTACTTCGCCAGCGGCATCAAGGGCCGGCCCGACGAGGCGCAGTTCGAGGACCACCTGGCGCTGGGCCAGAGCTTCGAGCTGGAGACGCCGGACGGGAAGGGCGGGGTGAAGCGCGAGGACATCCCGCTGCGCAACGCCATGAACGAGACCACGCGTCGCGCCTACGCCGCGGAGTGCCAGCTATTCATGGACCGCTGGAATCTGCAGATCGAGGCGGCGGGCTACAGCTTCCGTGTGCGCCTGCCCAGCATGCGCTTCCGGCGCGAGATCGGCGTCTGGGCGGGGAGCGCCACCGACGTCGACGGCGCGCCGATCAGCCGCGAGGCGTTCGACCAGCGCAAGGGCGACTGGTTGCCCACCGAGGCCGACCGCGCCTTCGTCCACAGCCTCATGCAGCCGGTCACTCAGCCAGGCAAGATGGCCGGCTGGATCGCGCCGCCGGACCGCGGGATCAACGGCCAGGCCGTCGACTATGAGTATGTGCGGTTGGCGTAAGGCCCACTCACGCCCCACCCGCTCATCCCGACGAAAGTCGGGACCCAAACGGGCTGTCGACGCGCAAACCGTGATTCAGCTTGGGTCCCGGCTTTCGCCGGGATGAACGGAGGTGGGGGATGCCCTAAAGGCTCCGCGAGATCAGCACCTTCATGATCTCGCTGGTGCCGCCGTAGATGCGTTGCACGCGGGCGTCGCGGTACATCTGGGCGATCGGGTACTCGGCCATATAGCCGTAGCCGCCGAAGAGCTGCAGGCACTCGTCGACGACACGCGCTTCGCACTCCGACAGCCACAGCTTGGCCATGGAGGCTCTTGTCGCGTCCAGGCCCTCGCGCAGGTGGGTCTCGATGCAGTCGTCGACGAACGCCTTGGCCACCGCCGCCTCGGTCTTGCACTCCGCCAGCTTGAACTGCGTGTTCTGGAAGTCGATCAGCTTTTTGCCAAAGGCGTTGCGCTCTTTCACGTAGTCGATGGTCAAGGCCATCGCGCGGTCGATGGCGCCGAGCGCCTGGACGGCGATCATCAGCCGTTCCTGCGGCAGCTTCTGCATCAGCTGATAGAAGCCCTGGCCTTCGGTCCCGCCGAGCAGGTTCTCCACCGGGACGCGGACGTCCTCGAAGAACAGTTCGGAGGTGTCTGCGGCTTCGAGACCCAGCTTGTCGAGGTTGCGGCCGCGCTGGAAGCCGGGGCAGCCGTCAGTCTCTACGAAGACGATCGACACTCCGCGTGAGCCTGCCTCCGGATCGGTCTTGCAGATCACGGCGATCAGGTTGGCGGTCTGGCCGTTAGTGATGAAGGTTTTCTGGCCGTTGATCACATAGCTGTCGCCGTCGCGGACGGCGCGGGTTCGCACGCCCTGCAGGTCGGACCCGGCGCCCGGCTCGCTCATGGCGATGGCGGAGATCAGCTCGCCGGTCACCATCTTCGGCAGCCAGCGACGCTTTTGATCCTCGGTGCCGTACATCTGGATGTAGGGGGCGACGATGGCGTTGTGCAGCGGGGCGCCGAAGGCGTTGAGACCGCGCAGGAACAGTTGACGGATCAGCGTCGCCTCGTGGCGGAAGTCGCCGCCATGGCCGCCGTATTCCGGATCGATGGACAGACCCAGCAGGCCGGCCTCGGCCGCCTTGGTCCAGAACGCGCGGTCGACCACGCCGTCCTCACGCCACTTGGCGTAGGTCTCAGGCGAGGCTTCGCGGTCGAGGAATTTGCCCACGGACTCGGCGAACATCACCACGCTTTCGTCTTCGTCCCATTTACCCGACGTCATGTTTATACTCCGTGCGTGGGGCTCGCGATTGGCCCGCGCGCCATGCAATACGATCGCTCCATTACTATCAGCGAGACGGTGAAAAGACATGGGCGGACCACTCGCCGGCGTCAGAATTATCGACATCAGCACCATCCTGATGGGGCCGTTGGCCACTCAGGTGGTGGCCGACCTGGGCGCGGAGGTGATCAAGATCGAGTCGCTGGGCGGCGACGACGCACGTCATGTCGGCAATGCACCGAGCCCAGGGATCGGGCCCAACTTCATCCACATCAGTCGCTGGAAGAAGAGCCTGGCGGTGGACCTGAAGCGCCCCGAAGGGCGTGAGATCGTGTTGCGCCTGGCCGAGACCTGCGACGCGATGCTGTCGAACATCCGTCCGGCCGCGCTGGGCCGACTGGGCCTCGACTATGCAGCCTTCAAGGCGCGCAACCCCAAGCTCGTCTACGTGTCGCTCGTCGGATACGGCCGCGGCGGACGCTATGCGGCCAAACCTGCCTATGACGACCTGGTGCAGGCGGCCTCGGGTATCCCGATGCTGGTGCAGCGCGCCCTGGGCGGCGAGCCGCGTTACGTGCCGCTGGCGCTGGCCGACCGCATCGTCGGCCTGCAGGGGACCAACATGCTGCTGGCCGGACTGCTGAACGCCCAGCGCACCGGCGTCGGCCAGGAGGTCGAGCTGCCGATGTTCGAGACCATGGTCCAGTTCGTGATGGGCGAGCATCTGGGCGGGCAGAGCTACGACCCGCCGACCGGGCCCTACGGTTACCCGCGGCTGCTGTCGCCAAACCGCAAGCCGTTCGCCACCCGCGACGGCTACATCGGCGTGCTGCCCTACAACGACGCTCAATGGACGCGGTTCTTTGCGGCCACCGGCCATGGCGACCTGATGACGCGCGACGAGCGGTTCTCCAACATCGGGCGCCGTGCAGCCAACATCGACGCCCTGTACGGCCTGGTCGCCGAGATCCTGGTCGAGCGGAGCACCGCGGAGTGGCTGAGGATCCTGGAGGAGGCGGACATCCCGGCGATGCCGCTGCACACGCTGGAGTCGATCGGAGACGATCCCCACCTTAAGGACGTCGGCTTCTTCCAGACCATCGACCATCCGCTCGCAGGCCGGATGCGCACCATGCCGCAACCGGGAAGCTGGTCGGAGACGCCGATCGACCCGGCTGGCCCTGCGCCCGCATTGGGACAACACACCCGCTCTATCCTGGCCGAGGCCGGCTATGCGGACGACGAGGTCGAGCGGCTGATCGGCGACGGCGTGGTCGCCACCGCAGACTAGACGCGCTGTGGGCTTAGCAGAACGCCGGGCGTCTCGACGCGGGTGACATAGACGCCGATCTGGCCGCAGATCTGCTCGTTCATCGTCGGCCTCAGGCGTTGCGGGCCATGAGGCCGCCGTCCACCGGGATCACCGCGCCGGTGATGTAGGAAGCGGCCGGCAGACAGAGGCTGACGGTCATGTGGCCGACCTCTTCCGGCAGGCCGTAGCGCCGCAGCGACGTGCGACGGCGCGCGTAGGTCAACTTGTCCTCCGCCGGCGCGAACGCGGTCATCGGCGTCTCGATCGGGCCCGGGCAGATGCAGTTGACGGTGATCCCCTCCTTGCCGAGCTCCACGGAAAGGGCGCGGGTGAGGCCGGTGACGCCGGCCTTGGATGCCGCGTAGGCGCTGTCCATCGCCGTTGCGCCCAGCGCCTCGGTGGAGGCGATGTTGACGATCCGCGGGGCGTCGGACTTGCGCAGGTGGGGGAGGGCGGCGCGGACGGTCCGCTGGTGGGCGGTGAGGTTGATCGCCAGCAGGCGGTCCCACAGGTCTTCGTAGCCGTCGTTGTCGATGGCGAGGAAGCCGGCGATGCCGGCGTTGTTGACCAGGATGTCGAGGCCGCCGAAGTGGGCGGCCACGTCGTTGACGACGCGCACGATGGCGGCGGGGTCGCCGACGTCGAGAGCCCAGGCGCGGGCGTCGCCGCCGGCGGTGCGGATTTCGGCGGCCACGGTCTCGGCGGCGTCCTGGGCGCGGTCGGTGACGGCGACGCGCGCGCCCAGCTCACCGAAGATCCTGGCGGTCGCCGCTCCCATGCCGCTCGCAGCGCCGGTCACCAGGGCTATTGAGCCTTCGACAGATCGGCCGTTCCCACTCATGCGTATCTCCCCTTTTTCCGCGCCGCGCGGTGCGGCGGCGTTGTTGGCCCGCTTCCTGCGTCAGGCGTTTCAGATCTGACCATGTCTCTCCAGTCTGGGACAGATCCGCTGGCCGGGGCTCGCGAGCCCTCAATAGCCCCGGCCAGCTCGCGCTTCGCAGCGCGCTATCCGACCAAGTTCGGCTCTGTCGTAGCTCGCCCCATGCATTCCGAAGTGATTTTTTTTCCTTGGTCGCCGTTCCGGCGGTGACTCGGCTGGGCCTCGCTGACGCCGGGCGGCGTCGGCGCAGCGGTTCCATGTGCTGATGATCTTGATCGGTGCAAAGCTGCATTGGGACGGTGTCGGGCATGATCTGAGCCCTCGCTCCCGTTGGGCTAGTTGGTCAGGCGCGATCCCTGAGTTGTCGGGCCGATGCCGGTGGGGACCGGCACGCCGCCCACCGAATAGTTGCAATTGATCACCAGGTTCGGACTGCCCTCCATCTTGATCTCCTTCGCCACGACGACGGTCGAGGCCGACTGGTCGGCGATGTCGTTGCCAGACCCGGTCACCTTCAACGTTCCTGGCCAACGCGCTGCAGGCGGGGCCGCATTTGCGCGCCCATGCCGAATCCTATCTGGAAGTGCTGGAGGCGATCTCCCAGGCACGCGCCTCCGCAGCCTGAGGGCTTCGCTGCCCCGGGCATTGATCACACGCCTCCCCGGTGCAACCATGACCGCCTAAGCCGCCACCGGAGACCGAAGCGCTTGTCAGCGCCTGACGGCTCGTCACGGCGTCAGGAGGAAGCATGGCGGATCTCGACTATGTCGCGCCGGCGAGCGTGGCCGGGGCGATCGAAGCCTTGGCCGGGGGCGGCGCCAAGGTGCTGGCGGGCGGCACCGACCTGCTGGTGCAGATGCGCGCCGGACGGGTCAAGCCGCAGCGGATCGTCGACCTTAAGCGCATCCCCGGCCTGATCGGCGTGCGCCAGGAGAACGGCGGTTTTATCATCGGGGCCAGCACATCCGGCGCTGAGCTCGGCGAGCACGCCGCGCTGACGCAGGCTTGGCCCGGCGTCGTCGAGGCCGTGCAACTGATCGGATCGACCCAGGTGCAGGGCCGCGCCTCGATCGGCGGCAACCTGTGCAACGCCTCGCCCGCCGCCGACAGCGTTCCGGCCCTGGTGGCTGCGCGGGCGATCTGCGTGGTGGTCGGCGGGCAGGGACGTCGCGAGCTGCCGGTCGAGGCGGTGGTCACCGCGCCCGGAGCGACCGTCCTCGCGTCCGATGAATTCGTTCTGGAGATCCGCCTGCCGCCGCGCGGCGCGCGCGCGCGCGACGCCTACCTGCGGCAGATCCCACGCACCGAGATGGACATCGCTGTTGTCGGCGCCGGGGTCAGCCTGACGCTGGACGCGGCCGGAGTCTGCACCGAGGCGCACGTGGCGTTGGGCGCCGTCGCGCCGACAGTGCTGCTGGTTGAGGCGGCTGGCGCGGCCCTGGTCGGCACGAAGCTCGACGACGCGGTGCTGGACGCTTTGGCCCAGGCCGCCGAAGCCGCCTGCCGGCCGATCAGCGACAAGCGCGGCACCGCCGAATACCGAACCCGCATCGCCGGCGTGCTCGCACGCCGGACTGCGGCCATCGCCTATCGCAGAGCGAGCGAACGGACATGAGCAAGATCCACATCAGCGCGACGGTGAACGGCGACCCGGTCGAGTTCCTGACCGAGGCCGGCGTCACATTGCTGGACGCGCTGCGCGACGAGCTGGCGCTGACCGGCTCCAAGGAAGGCTGCGGCTCCGGCGACTGCGGAGCCTGCAGCGTCATCCTCGACGGGCGGTTGACCTGCTCGTGCCTGATCCTGGCCGCCGAGGCGCAAGGCCGTCGCATCGAGACCATTGAAGGCATGGCCCAGGGCGGTGAGCTGCACCCGCTGCAGCAGAAGTTCCTCGACCACGCCGCCCTGCAGTGCGGTTTCTGCACGCCCGGCCTGCTGATCGCGGCCAAGGCGCTGCTGGACGCCAACCCCGACCCGACCGAGACCGAGACCCGCTATTGGCTGGCGGGCAATCTCTGTCGCTGCACGGGCTATGACAAGGTCATCCGCGCCGTCATGGACGCGGCGGCCGAGCTGAGACAGGTGAGGGCGGCATGAGCGACGCACCGACGAAAAACCGGCCCAACACGGCCGCGCTGAAGGTCATCGGCACCCGACCGGTTCGTCCGGACGGCGTCGACAAGGTCACCGGTCGCGCGGCCTACGGCGCCGATTTCCGCGCGCCCGGCATGCTGACCGGGCGGGTCAAGCGCAGTCCGCACGCCCATGCCAGGATCGTATCCATCGACACCCGCAAGGCGCGCGCGCTGGCCGGCGTGAAGGCGATCGTCACCGCCGCCGATTTCCCGGACCTGGCGTCGGAGGAATACGAAGCGGGCGAGAGCGCCTCGAACCTGCGCGACCTGGCGATGAACGTCATGGCCCGCGACAAGGTGCTTTATCAGGGTCACCCCGTCGCCGCCGTGGCCGCCGTCAGCCCCTCGATCGCCGAGGCGGCCGTCGCCCTGATCGAGGTGACCTACGAGACCCTGCCGCACGTCATCGACGTCGAGGCGGCGATGGCGCCCGACGCGCCGCTGCTGCACGCCCACCTGTTCACCGAAGGCGTCAGCCCGCGGCCGGCCAGTCCGTCGAACATCGCCAAGCGTCATCTGTTCGTGCGCGGCGACGTGGACGCCGCCCTGGCGGCCGCCGAAGTGGTGATCGATCGTCGCTACACCACCCAGGCCGTCCACCAGGGCTATATCGAGCCGCATGCCTGCGTCGCCGAGATGGCCGCCGACGGCCAGTGCCAGGTGTGGAGCTCCAGCCAGGGCCAGTTCATGGTCCGCACCTACTGCGCCAAGGTGCTGGGGATCGAGATCTCCGACATCCGCGTGACGCCGGCCGAGATCGGCGGCGGGTTCGGCGGCAAGACCACGGTCTATCTGGAGCCGCTGGCGCTGGCGCTGTCGCGTCAATCCGGCGCGCCGGTGAAGATGGTGATGACCCGCGAGGAGGTGTTCACCGCCACGGGGCCGACCTCAGGCTCAGTGATGCACGTGCGGCTGGGCGCGACCCGCGAGGGCCGCATCACCGCGGCCGATGTCGAACTGAAGTTCCAGGCCGGCGCCTTCCCGGGCTCTCCGGCGGGCGCGGCCTCGATGACCGCGATCGCCTGCTACGACGTCGCCGATTTCCGCGTCGTCGGCTGGGACGTGGTGACCAACAGTCCGAAAGTCGCCGCCTATCGCGCGCCTGGCGCGCCGATCGCCGCGTTCGCGGTGGAGAGCGCCATAGAGGAACTCGCCCAGACGCTGGGCCTCGATCCGATCGCCATCCGCCGCCTGAACGGCGTGCGCGACGGGATGAAGGCCGCCTACGGCCCGACGTTCGAGAACATCGGCTTCATGGAGACCCTCGACGCGATCGAGAGCCATCCGCACTACAGCGCCCCCCTGGGCCCGAACCAGGGACGCGGCGTCGCGGTGGGCTTCTGGTTCAACGTCGGCGGGGAATCGTCCGCCGCCGTGCACCTCTCCGAGGACGGCGGCGCGGTGGTCGCCACCGGCAGCCCGGACATCGGCGGCTCACGCGCGTCCATGGCGATGATGGCGGCCGAGGTGTTGGGACTGCCGGTCGAGCGGGTCCGCCCGATCGTCGCCGACACCGCCTCCATCGGCTTCACCGGCCTGACCGGGGGCAGCCGCACGACCTTCGCCACCGGCATGGCGGTGGTGCAGGCCGCCGAAAAGGTGATCGAGGAACTGAAGCGCCGCGCGGCGCTGATCTGGGACGTGCCGGTGGAGACCGTCGCCTGGGAAGCCGGCGCAGCGATAGGACCGCTGGACCCCAAGGGCGGGGCGCGCCGCCTCGACCTGGACACACTGGCCGCCCAGTCGGGCCGTACGGGAGGGCCGATCTCGGCGGAGGTGTCGCTGAACGCTCAGGGCGCCGGGCCAGGCTTCGGCGCCCATATCTGCGACGTCGAGGTCGACCCGGAGACCGGGCAGGTCACCGTGCTGCGCTACACCGCCGCCCAGGATGTCGGGCGCGCCATCCACCCCGCCTATGTGGAAGGCCAGGTGCAGGGGGGCGTGGCGCAGGGCGTCGGCTGGGCGCTGAACGAGGAATATGTGTTCGACGCCGACGGAGGAATGGAGAACGCCGGCTTCCTCGACTACCGCGTGCCGGTGGCCTCTGACCTGCCGATGATCGATGCGGTGCTTGTCGAGGTGCCGAACCCGCGCCACCCGTTCGGGGCCAAAGGCGTCGGCGAGGTGCCGATCGTGCCGCCGCTGGCCGCCGTGGCCAACGCGGTGCGTGCGGCGACCGGCGTGCGGCTGGACGACCTGCCGCTGTCGCCGCCGAAGATCCGGGCCGCCTTGCAGAAGGGGTAGGGCGATGGCCCATGTGGTCGCCTGCTCCGACTGCCTGGACTTCACCGGCGGGACGGCCGAGTTCGACGTCGCGGCCGACACGGTGCGGCGGATGATCCTGGAGCTGGAGGACCGGTTCCCCGGCCTCGGAGATTTCATCGAGCGGAAGATGGCCATCGCCATCGATGGCGAGATCTATCGAAACGCCTACGGCGCGCCCCTGAAGCCTGACAGCGAGGTCTATCTGATTCCCAAGATCGGCGGAGGTTAGGGCTGCATGCTGCTGTTCTCGCAGCAAAACGTCGGAGAATGACGACCGTGGGCGAATTCGATATCTGGGTGGGACGCCAGGAAGAGGCGCTGGACGTCGCCACCCTCAGCGCCGCCGATCGGCTGGCCGCCGTTCTGGACCATCAGGCCCCGCCGTGGCGCGCCGGCGAGACGCCGCCACTGGGCCACTGGCTGTATTTCCTGCCCAGCGCGCGGCAGGCCCAGATGGACGTCGACGGCCATCCCAAGCGTGGAGGGTTCCTGCCGCCTGTTCCCCTGCCGCGGCGCATGTGGGCCGGCGGACGGCAAACCTTCGCGGCGCCGCTGCCGGCGGAAGGTCCGCTGCGCCGCCGATCGACCATCGCCCAGGTGGCGGCCAAGAGCGGCACGTCCGGCGAACTCGTGTTCGTCACCGTGCGCCACGAGGTGTTCGCCGGCGAAACCGCGTGCGTGGTGGAGGAGCAGGACTTGGTCTATCGCGAGCCCACTGCGCCGGCCGCCCCCACCGCACCGCCCGTCCGCGTCGCGGCCGAGCCGGTTCCGGACGTTTCGCGCTCCGTGACCTGCGATGCGGTGCAGCTGTTTCGCTACTCGGCCCTGACATTCAACGCCCACCGCATCCACTACGACCGGGACTACGCGATACACGAAGAGGGCTATCCGGGGCTGGTGGTGCACGGGCCGCTGATCGCCACGCTGCTGATGGACCTGCAACTGCGCGACAGGCCGAACGCGCAGGTCGTCGGCTTCAGCTTCCGAGCCCAGCGACCGACGTTCGACGGCCGTGCGTTTTCGCTGAATCTCAAGCGGACCGAGGCGGGCGCCGACCTTTGGGCCGCCGGCGAAGATGGGACCGTGGCGATGAGCGCCAAGGTCGAGACCGCCGCCTGATGGAACCAGACGGGCGGAACAAGCCGGGCGGGGTCGAGTTGTCTTCTGCGAACAGCAGGAGGCACGACCATGGCCGACAAGGATCAGGTTCAAGGCGAGGGCAACTACGACGCCAGCCGCGAATTCCAGCGCGAACAGCACGAGTTCGCCAAGACAGGGCCGGTTGGCGAGAAGGCCCGAGAAGCTGAAGAAGCGCTCGATGGGCCGGAAGCAGAAGAACTAGAGCGCGCGCGCCGCGAGACCGGTGAGGGCAAGACCCGTTCCTGACAGTGGTCAGCGCGGGCTCATGTCCGGCTTGACCGCCAGATAGATGGCGAACCCCCAACCGAGGCCAGCGCAAAGGTAGAGCAGCGCGCGCTGCAGGTAGCTAGGCAGGTGTTTTGACATGGCGGTTGAAGGAAGACCTCGTGCCTTCCATCAACCGCGCGCGCCAGCGATCGTTCCTGAGCGCACCAGCCTATTTCGCGGCCAGCAGCCGATGGCGAGGGCCGCGTCCGGCGCCGCCGCCGCCGCGCCGCGTCCATAGACCTTTTCGGTGTCGAGGAAGTTGGTTCTGAGGCCGAATGTCCGGCGGACGTAACGGGCCGGCTGGTCGGCCTCGACCACGCGGCTCATGCGACTCGGCGGTCGCCCGAAACTATCGACGTCATCAGGAGTTCTGGTTGGCGCGCGCGGCGGGTCGCGGGCAGGGTGGCCTCTCGCAATCCCATAGGATTGAAGGAATCCCGATGCGTCGATGTCGCTGGCCGCTCCACCGAATGCGCCGCTGACGCCGCAAGCGCGGCGTCATAGAGCGCCGCCCTCGGCCCAACCCCGGGCCGTCTGAAAGTCCCAGTTCCTATAGGAGCATTCCATGGCTCTGCTGTTTTCCGTCACGCCCGCGTCCGATGGCTGGGCGGTCCGTTCCGAATCCTTGGCGCGCGAGCTGTTCTTCAAGCAGGGCGGTCGCGCCGAGGCGCAAGCCCGTGCATTGGCCGAAAGCGCTGCTCAGGAAGGCCGCAGCGCCGAAGTGCGGGTTTTCCTGCGCGATGGCGCACTCGCCGGGCGCTTCGTCCACGCGCCTACTCAGGCTTCAGCCGGCTAGGTCAGGTCTCGAGCAGACGGCTGCGGACCTGCCGGCGACGCTCCTCGTCCAGGCCTGCAGCGTGCTCGAGGAAGGCCTGAGTGGTCCCGAACTTCCGCTCGATCCATCCGAAGGCGTTGTCCAGGAAGTCCAGGTGCACCCCGGTCAACAGGGCCGAGGCGCTGTCTTCGAGCGGACCGCCGGCGACCTCGCTCAGCACCGCGTGCGCATGGGCGAGCTGCTCCGGCGTCGTGCGTCCGCCGCTGGCCAGGTAATCGGCTTCGATGGTCTCGCGCGAGGCGCCCAGCGCCGACAACAGCATGGCGCTGACGAATCCGGTGCGGTCCTTGCCGGCCGAACAGTGGATCATCACCGGCGCATCGCCTGCAGCGATGCGTTCGAACAGGCTGCGCAGCGCCGGCGCGCTGGCCGAAGGGATCGAGCGGTAGATGCGGCTGAGCAGGGCGTGGATGGCGGCCGCGCTGGCGTCGTCCTTGAGCACGTCCCAGACAGAGCCCTTGGCGCGTACATCCGAGCCGATGTCGAAGTCCAGCACCTCGACGCCGCGTTCGCGCCAGAAGGCGTTCGGCGAGGCGGCGCCTTCCGCGGCGCTGCGCAGGTCGAAGACTACGCGAACGCCCAGCGCGTGCAGGCATTCGGCCTCGTCCTCGCTGGGCGCGAAGACCATGTCCGAGCGGTAGACCATCCCGTGTCGCATGGGCAGGTCGTGCACCTGTGCGGCGAGGTCACGGAAATTGGGGGCGCAGGCCAAGCGCAGATCCTGCGCAAGGCCAGTGGCTCCGGTCGCTGCGTCCGGCATCAGGGATCCTTGCCGCGTTACCGGCGGTTGGTCGCCATCGTGCTGCGCGCGCGGCCAGCCTGCCGCCGCACGCGCAGCCCGTTGAGCCTAGTGTCCGACGCGCAGCCGAACCGCGGAGGTCTTGCCGCTACGACGGTCGGTCTCGAGTTCGTAGTCCACCGGCTGACCTTCATCGAGCCCGTGCAGGCCCGCCTGCTCGACGGCTGAGATGTGCACGAAGATGTCGGCGCCGCCGTCGTTAGGACGGATGAAGCCGAAGCCTTTGGTCTGGTTGAACCATTTGACGACGCCGGAGCCCGGGCCGCCGCTGGGCGCGGAGTCGCGCCGAGGCTCGCCGCCACCGTAACCCCCGCCGCCGCGATCACCGTACCCGCCGCCGCCACGGTCGCCATATCCGCCACCGCCGCGGTCGCCGTACCCGCCGCCACCACCGCCGAAGCGATCGGATCGACCCTCGGAGCGGGGGCTCGACCGGCCGCCGCCGCCGCCGCCGGCCAGCAGGCGCAATTCGCTCGCCGCCGATTTGCCGGACCTTCGATCCTGCTCGACCTCGAAGCTGACTTGGTCGCCTTCGCTCAGACCGTCGAGGCCAGCGCGCTGCACCGCGGAGATATGCACGAAGATGTCGGTTCCGCCGCCCTCGGGAGCGATGAAGCCGAAGCCTTTTTCACCATTGAAGAATTTTACAGTGCCAGTTGCCATTCAGTCCGACCTTCCGACGCCTGCCCGTCGGAACCTCTTGAAATCCTCACCGCCCCGTAAGCCGAATGAGGTCATTAATGCAGTGGCGCGGTCTGGCGTCCGACCCGGCGCGCCGTTTCGGACGCCGGTGGGGCGCGGCCATCCAGCGTCTTAATTCAAGCGCGGCCTGCGCGAAACTCTTCGTTCCATCATCTTGCCGTGGTTGGGGCGCGAAACGGCTGGCGGCGCCTTGCGGCCGGCCGCTTGCAGCGGCAATGGACCGGGGCAAGCGGCTCGGCTAGAGAACGTGACAACAAAAATAAGGGGGAGGTCTATGAGCGGCACAACAGGCGGCGCCGACAACAGCGGCGGTCAAATCGCGAGTTCGTCGGATATCCCGGTGGGCTCTGTCGTGGCGCCCACCGTGTTCAGCAAGCATAGGACGGGCTGGACGCTGTTCCTCCTCGCGGCGATCTACGCCAACAATTACGCCGATCGCTCGATTCTTGGCATCCTCGCCCAGCCGATCAAGGTCGAACTCAACATCAGCGACACCCAACTGGGCTTGTTGACGGGTCTCGCCTTCGCCACGTTCTACGCACTCTTCGGCTATCCCTTGGCGCGCGCCTCGGAGCGGATCGGCCGCGTCAATGTGATCACGGCTTGCGCGCTCGTGTGGTCGGCGATGACCGCGCTGTGCGGAACTGCGGCCAATTTCACGCAGCTCATGATCTACCGCTTTGGCGTCGGCATCGGCGAGTCCGGTCTTGCAGCGCCTGCCCACTCGCTGATCTCGGACTATTACCCGGCGTCCAAGCGCACCTCGGCGATTGCGTTGTTTTCGATCGGCGTGCCGATCGGGGCGCTGATCGGTTCGGTGGCGGGCGGATGGCTGGCGCAGAACTATGGCTGGCGCACCGCCTTCGTGGTCGCAAGCCTGCCCGGCTTCCTTTTGGCTCCGCTGCTCCGCTTCACGGTCAAGGAGCCGCCGCGCGGCAACTGGGACGCAAGTCGCCTGGCCGGGGCGGCAGCCGCGCCGACCCCGCCGCTGAAAGAAGTGGTCAAGAAGCAGTTCTCGACCAAGACCTTCCGTCACTTCTGCATCGGCACGGTGGTCGCCACCTTCGCCGGATCCGGCGGCGGCGCGTTCCTCGGCGCCTACTATGTGCGCCGTTTCGCCATCGACTACACGACCGTGGGCCTGGTGCTGGGCATGCTGAGCGGCGTCGCCGCGCTGATGGGCACCTTCCTGGGCGGGTTCATCACCGACTTCCTCGCCCGCTGGAGCAAGCGCTGGTACGCCGGGCTGCCGGCGCTGGCCCTGGCCTGCGCGGCCCCGATCTACCTGCTGGGCTACATGCAGACCGACTGGCGGATGCAGGTGGGGATCATGTTGGTCTCCGGCACGCTGGTCAGCCTCACCACCGTGCCGTTCTACGGCTTGACGCAGAACCTGATGCCGGCGCGCATGCGGGCCTCGGCGGCGGCGGTGATCTTCTTCTTCATCAACCTCATCGGCCTGGGCTTCGGACCCCTGTTCTACGGGGTGATGATCGACGCGGTGACCAAGCACCTGTTCGCCGGCTATGGCCTTGGCGAGTATGTGGCCCTGTGCGGCAACGCCGGCGTCAAGGCGGCCGCGGAGAACATCGCCACGGCCTGCCATACCGCCACCGCTGAAGGCACGCGCTGGACCCTCGCCGCCGGCATGATCGGTTACGTCTGGGCGGCGGTGCACTTCTTCATCGCCAGCCGCAGCATCACCCACGATCTGAACGAGGCGGCGGCGAACAACTAAGCCGCCAAAGGGGGCGGGCGCTGTCCGCCCCCTGGAGCCTCAGACGTGCGGGCTAGGCGCTTGGCCGGCGATGACCGTCGGATCGTCCGGGCGCGCGCCGTCGTCGTCCGGCGTCGCCGGCAGCGGCTGCGTTCGCCGACAGGCCACCCCAAGACCACGCACAGGATGAACGCCACCGACGATTCGGTGGCGCGCGCGGCGCTAAAGCAAATTTTGCGAAGCGTTTGTCACCGTTCATGAAACGGCCTCCGACCTCACAACGGCTAAGGCTACGCTTCGTTCATCGCGATCATGGACGCCGACGCGGGGCGGCCCGCAAAGGCCGCCCCCATTCGTCCGGGCCTAGTAGTGGCCGCGGTGGTCCTGACGGTCGTGGCGTTCGGCGAACACCTGCTGGCTCAGGCGGTCGAACCGCCTGTCGAGGTCACGGCGCTCGCGCATGTCCAGGCCGCCGCCCGAACGACGGTACTGACGCTCAAGCTGGGCGAGTTGGTTGAACTGGCCGCGCAGTCGCTGGGCTTCGGGACGCGTCAGGTCGCCCTTGCGCACGCCTTGGTCGATGCGGCGTTCGAGGTTGGCCTGGCGCTGGTTGATGGTCTGCCACGGCGCGGCGCTGGCCACGGCGGGGATGGTCGCGGCGAGCAGCGAAGCGGCGGCGACGGAGATCATGAAGCGTTTCATACTGCACCTCTTGGGTTCGGCGGCGTTCGCCGCTCTGATGGGGCCATTGGAGACCCTTGCCCCTGAACGCTGTCGGAGGCCCGAAGTCGGCCGCCGTTCATCTTGGCGGCGCGCTCAGAGGATGGGGTAATGGCCGCATCGGCGCCTGTGTTCCCCGGCGCGGCGCTTGCAGGCGCAAGGGCTTCTGCCCGAATTGGGACGCGCCCACATGCCTAACGCCGCCGCCGTTCTTGCCTACTCCTTGCGCGAAGATGGAACGGCCTGGATGTGGCGTGTCTACGACATCGAAGGCGAACTGGTCGCCGCGGGCATGGCGGCCTCCAAACAGACCGCGCAGGCGGATCTGGCGCAGGTTTACGCCGAGCGCGCCGAGACCGAGCCCAACTAGATCCGACTGCGCCGCTTGGACGGCGCCGCGCGCGCAGGTATCGGTGATCCGAAGACCA
>NZ_JAUXZW010000427.1 GCF_030693805.1 Phenylobacterium sp. | reverse complement strand
CCTGGGCTGCGCGCTGGCGCTGTCCGCGCTCGCCGCCTGCGCGCCGACCGCGACTGCCCCCCTGCCTCCGACGCCGGTGGCGGCGGGGCCCGCGATCAGCATCAAGTCCGAGCCCGCCTTCCTCGACTCCGCTGCGCCGGGCCCGATGAAGATCGGCCGCTTCACGTTCGTGGGCGGCCTGCAGCTCACATCGGCGGACACGGCGCGGCTGCACGGCCTGTCGGATATCCGCGTCACCGTCGACGGCCACACGACGATCGTCAGTGACGAGGGCGACCTCTTGCAGGGGCGTCTGGTGCTGGACGCGCAAGGCAAACCCGTCAGCATCGCCGACGCCCGTCTCACCGGCCTGCTGGGCCTCGACGGCGCGCCCCTGCAGGGCAAGGAGCAGTCCGACTCCGAGGGCCTGGCGCTTCTGGCGGACGGCTCGCGCCTGATCAGCTTCGAGCTGAACGACCGTATCTGGCGCTACCCGGCCGGCGATGGCCTGCCCACACGCGCGCCGTCACCCGAGGCGACCTTCCCCCGCAACGCCGGCATGGAGGCCCTGGCCGAGGATCCGGCCAATGGCCCTGACGCCTATCTGGTGGGTGGCGAAGATGGAGGCGAGGTCTGGCGTTGCCGCCTCTCCGGCGCCTGTGCATCGGCCCATGTGATCGAGAAGCCCGCAGAGTTCGGCCTGGTGGCCGCCGCGCCTCTGCCGGCTGGGCGCTGGGCGTTCATGTTGCGCGCCTACGATCCGATCCGTGGCGTGCGGATCGTCATCACGATTCGCGATGCTGCGTGGGCCGAGGTCGACCGCCTGGAGCTCGCGCGACCGCTCAACCTGGACAATTTCGAAGGCTTGGCCGCCGTGCCCGCGGCCGATGGAATCGTGCGTTTGTATCTGATTTCCGACGATAATTTCTCCAACGCCCAGCGAACCTACCTGTTCGCGTTCGACTGGACGGCAAAAAACTGACTGAGGGAGCCCCGAGGATGAGCCGCACTGAAGTTTCTATTCCGATGCCCGAAGGAAGCGCCCGCGCATTTGTCTTCACCCCAGACCAGGGCGACGGACCCTGGCCAACGGCCGTGATCTTCATGGATGCGCCGGCGATCCGGCCCTCGCTGTTCGAGATGGGCGAACGGCTGGCCTCGCACGGCTATTATGTGCTGTTGCCGGACATGTTCTGGCGGCTCGGTCCGTACGAACCGATCGACCTGCAGGCGGTGTTCCGTGATGAGGCCGTCCGCCGCGAGGTGTTCGGCAAGATGACCGGCTCCACCAATCCGCAGAAGGCGGTGGCCGACATGGCGGTGTGGTTCGACTGGCTGGACAAGCAGCCCAAGGCCAAGGCCGACAAGATCGGCGTCACCGGATACTGCATGGGCGGCGGGCTTGCGCTGCGGGCGGCAGGGAATTTCCCCGACCGCGTGGTGGCGGCCGGCGCGTTCCACCCCGGCAACGTGGCCACCGACGCACCTGACAGTCCGCATCTGCTGGCGCCAAAAACCAAGGCCAAGTTGCTGGTGGGCGGCGCAGACCAGGACGCGGGCTTCGACGAGGCGCAGAAGGACCGACTGGACAAGGCGTTCCGCGAGGCCGGCGTCGAGGCCGAGGTCGGCATCTGGGCGGGCGCCAGGCATGGCTACGTGCCCACCGACATGCCGGTCTACAATAAGGACGCCGCCGAACGACATTGGCGCGAGCTGATCGCGCTGTTCGATTCGAAGCTGAAGTAGGCAAACGAAAGAGGCCGGCCCTTGTGGGGCCGGCCTCTTGTCATCGTCCGATCGGTTCGGATCAGGCGGCGGCGGGCTGTTCGGCGAGCTTCGCCTTGAGCTGGCGCTTGATCTTCAGCGCGCGCGGCGAGAGCGCCTCATCGCGGGCCTTCAGCAGGAACACGTCGAGGCCGCCGCGGAAGTCCAGCGTGCGCAGCGCCGCATTGCTGATACGCAGGCGGAAGCTCTGGCCCAAGGCGTCGGACTGCAGAGTCGCGGGCGACAGCGCCGGCAGGAAGCGGCGCTTGGTCTTGATGTTCGAGTGGCTGACGTTGTGTCCGACCATCGGACCAACGCCAGTGAGTTCGCAACGGCGCGACATGGTGAGAACCTTCGCGAGGACAGGGATAGCGTAGACAAGGCCCACGCGGGAGCCGGCGATATAGAGGAAGCTTTCGCCGCCCGTCAAGGCGAAGCGGCGGCATAGGGCGCGCAACCCGAAACGCGATTGTGGTTCGGCGCGCTGCAGCTACAATAGCTGGTAGGGAACAAATGCCGAATCGGACTGAGTCGCTGATTCGGTCCTGATTCGTTTCGCGCGTGTTCTGCACGGCTCAGCTTGCGCGTTAATCTGTCAGCGCAGACGCCCTGAAGCCCGCAGCAGGAAGCCCAGGATCTCCGCCACCGCGAGGTATAGCGGCTCCGGAATCTCCTCCTCCAGCTCGACCCGCGAAAGCGCCTCGGCCAAGGCCGGATTGTGCTCCATCGGCACGCCGTGGGCCGCTGCGGTCTCCAGGATACGCTCGCCGACCAGGCCCCTGCCCTTCGCGATCACGCGCGGCGCGCCCTTGCCCTCGTAGCGCAGGGCGACCGCGAGGGCGCGTTTCGGTTCGAGGCTCATGAGGATCGATCCACCAGCACGCCGGCGGCCGGCGGCGGCGGGCGATGCGGCGCGCCCGAATAGACCGCGACATGGGCTGCGAAGGCGGCATCCTGCAGCGCCAGCCTGAGCAGGCTCGATTGCTCACGAAGCTGCTCGGCGCAGGCGTCACGTTCAGCCCACAAGGTGACCGCGGCACGGCCGTCGGCGCCCAGCACCACCTGCGCGTGGACCGGGCCCAGCGGCTCGACATCCAACGAGAAACGGACCCGCCAGGCTGGCGCGACCTGCTCGCCGGCTCCGCCGCCCGCCATGTCGTGGGCGATCTCGAACTGGGCGATGGCGGCGCCCTGGGGCGTGGCGAACGGGATCTCAAGCAACCAACGCGGTCCAAGCGACTCTTGGGGGCGCTCGGCGCCGCGCGCTTCTGGGAGCGAGGCCAGTTGATGCAGCTCCTGGCGCGCGATGGCGGCGCGCGTCTCCGCCGTCAGCCGCCCTGCGAGGGCTTCGGCAGGCGCGTCGGCCGCAATGCTGGGTTCGGCCGGCGGTTGAGCGGCGGTTGGCGCTCCACGATAGGGCGGCGGCGGCGCGATGAACGCACGGGCGCCGTCAACCGCCGGTTGGGCCCCCGGTTGGACCGCAGGGTGCTCCTGGCGCGGCGCGTCCGCCTCGGGCGGTTCCCACTGCTCAAGCTCGTGACCGACAGCGAGCAGAGCGGCCTTGATATCGGTCGGCGGCGGCGCGGGCGATCCCGGCGGCGCAGCCCTTCCCCCGGCGGGCGCCGCGGCAAGGTCGGCTTCCATGAACAGGCCGGAGGTTTGCACCGCCCGGCGGATGTCGTCCGCGCCCAGCGCCGGATGCAGGGGCGTGCGCAGCGCCAGTAGGTCGGCGATCGCGGTGCGGGCCGCCGCCGGCAGGTCGCTTCGGCGCAGCGCCTGGCCGAGGTCGGCGAACAGTTGCGACAGGCCGCCCTGACTGGAGGCGGCCGATTCCAGGGCCGCACGTACTGCGGCCACCAGCGGATCGGGCCGCGCGGCCAGGGTGGGCGGCGTAGGCGGTGTGTCGCGCAGCATCCCGTCCAGGGCCGCGGAGATACGGGCCTGCGGGTCGCCTGGGGTCAGCGGTGTGATCGGCGCGACGGTCACGGCGAATGGCGCCTCGTCATTGCGATGGGACTCCAACTTAGCGCCGGCTTCATGAAGCCGACTTTAAAGCGGCGGCCGTGCCATCCTATTGCTAAGCCTGATGATATTCCATATAACTGACTGGTCAGTAATCAATGGGATCCGCGCGGTGCAGGCAGGCGAACCGAAATTCCGCCGACGCAAGGCCGAGCGTCCGCGCGAGATCGCGGCCGCGGCGCTCGAAGTGTTTGCTGAAAAGGGTTTTGCGGCGGCCAGGCTGGAGGATGTCGCCGCCCGGGCGCGGGTCTCCAAGGGCGCGCTGTACCTCTACTTCGAGACGAAGGAAGACATCTTCCGCGCCGTGGTCGAACAGGCTGTGGCGCCGGACATCGCACGGATAGCGGCCCTGATGGCGGCCCATCCCGGCCCCTTCCCTGACCTGCTGCGCGCCATCGTCGAGCGGTTGGTGCAAGTGGTCGGCGGCGCGCACGTGGGAGGGGTGGCCAAGATGGTCATCTCCGAGGCCCGCAACTTCCCCGAACTCGCCCGCGTCTGGCACGACCAGCTGGTCTCGGTGGCGCTGGGGGCGCTGTCGGGGGCCGTCGCCGCGGCCCAGGCGCGTGGAGAGGTGCGGGCCGGCGATCCGCGCGCCTACGCCCTGCAGATCATCGCCCCGATGCTGGTGGGCGTGATCTGGCGCGAAACCTTCGTTCCCGTCGGCGCTGCGCCGTTCGATCTGCCCGCCCTCGCCCGTCAGCACGTCGCCACCCTGTTGGGCGGACTGAGCCTGGAGGCCGCATGAAGCTCTCTCGCCCGCTGGTCGCCGTCCTGTTGCTGGCGGCCGCGGCGATCGTCGCGGTGTTGGTGTTCGCGCCCCGCCTGACCCGCGCCCACACCCTGTCCGGTTACGTCGAGGGGGAGCCGCTGTACCTGGCCTCGCCGGTGTCGGGAACGGTGCAGGAGGTGCGCGTGTCGCGCGGCGACGAGGTCGCGGCCGGCCAACCCCTGTTCGTCGTCGACCCGCGCCAGCTACGCGCCCAGCGCGATCAGGCCGCCGCCGACCTCGCCGC
>NZ_JAUXZW010000426.1 GCF_030693805.1 Phenylobacterium sp. | reverse complement strand
GTGACCCACGCCCTGTTCGCAGGCGACGCCATCGAGCGCGTGCGCGCGGCAGGCGCACGCCATGTGTGGAGCAGCGACTGCATCCCCCACCCCAGCAACGCGGTCAGCATCGTGCCCGCAGTGGCCGGCGTGTTGCAGAACTGGGCGGCGGCCGGCTGAGCAACCGCCCACCCCTCAAACGCCCCCGCTCCCGGCCGCCGATGCGCGGTATTCGGTGCGGTGCGCCATGAAACGCATGTAGGCCATGCGCAGGTGCAGTTGCATCACCTGACGGGCCAGCTCGCCATCACGCGCGGCCACCGCCTGGGTCAGGTCCTCGTGGTGGTGCAGGCTTTGCCGGTGTTCGGCGGGCGTGGCGATGTAGAACGAGCGCACGATGATGGGCATGTCGATCATGGTCTCCAGCATGCCCCGCAGCCGGGGCGCACCACAGGCGCCGACCAGCGCCCGGTGAAAGTCGCTGTTGGCGGCCTGTATGCCGGCAATGTCGCCGGCCGCAATGGCTTGTGCCATGCGCGTGTTGCTGTCGCGCAAGGCCTGGGTCAGCTCGTGACCACCGCGCACCGCCGCCAGGCTGGCGGCAAAAGGCTCCAGCAGCAGGCGCAGCTGAAAGGTCTCGTCGATGTCGGCTTCGGTCCATTGCGAGGCGTGCACGCCCTGCCCGGCGTCGGCCGTGGCCAGGCCATCGTCCACCAGCCGCTTCAAGGCCGCGCGCACCGGTGTGCGGCTGAGATTGAGCTCACGCGCCAGCGGTTCTTCCTTCAGCTGGGTGCCGGGCTTGTAATGCCCGCCCACCAAACGCTCGCGAATGATCTCGTAGGCCTTGTCTGATCCCTTCATCGCCACGTGCCCGCCTGTCGTTGGAATGCCGCATTCTAGGTTCAATGCCCTCGACGGGCACGCCGCCACGGGCCTCATGTTCTTTTAATGTTCTTTGATTAGCGATTTTTAGGGGTTTACCCGCGATTTTGTTTTATTTTTGTTCTTGTTTTGTTTTTTATTTGTACACTTCGCCACCAACACAGGAAACACGGCAATGAAACTCGCACTCATAGGCGGCGGCATGGTGGGCAGGTGCTACGGCCAGGCCTTTGCCGCCCAGGGCATGGCCGTCTGCGGCATCTGGGACGCCCAGCCCAGC
>NZ_JAUXZW010000423.1 GCF_030693805.1 Phenylobacterium sp. | reverse complement strand
AGCCTGAAGTGATGACCGCGCCGCATCTCGAAGACGGTGAGCACTCGGGCGACAAGGGAGATGATTCATGGACTTGACCAATGCTTCGGCGATCGTGACGGGCGGCGCCGGCGGGTTCGGGAGCGCCACGGTGCGCAAGCTCGCGGCCCAAGGCGCACGCGTGGTCATCGCCGACGTGGCGGACGAACGCGGTCAGGCGCTCGCGAAGGCGGTCGGCGGCGGCTGCGTCTATGTGCGGACCGACGTCATGGACGAGGCCTCGATCGCCCAGGCGATCGCGACGGCGGTGGACATGGCTCCGCTGCGCGCCGCGGTGGTCGTGCATGGCGGGCCGCCGGCGCCCGGTACGGCGGGTCCCGCGCGGGTGGTCAACCGCGAGGGCGTGCGCCTGCCGCTCTCCGCTTTCGTCCACACCGTGAACGTCTACCTGAACAGCGCCTTCGCGGTGACCAGCCATGCAGCCGAAGCCATGGCCAAGAACGCCCCGCTGGCGTCGAACCAGCGCGGCGTAGTGATCAACACCGCCTCCATCGCCGGCTACGAGGGCCAGCCGGGGCAAGCCGCCTATTCCGCGGCCAAGGGCGGCATCATCGGCATGACCCTGACCATCGCCCGCGACCTGGCGCCGCTGGGCATCCGCGCCGTGGCGATCGCACCGGGGACCTTCCTCACCCTCGCCTACTCAGCTCGCATGACCGACGAGGAAGCACAGGCCAAGTGGGGCCCGATGGTGCCGAACCCGCGGCGGATGGGCGATCCGGAAGAGTACGCCATGCTGGCCGGCCACATCGTCGAGAACGACTTCATGAATGGCACGACCGTGAGGCTGGACGGCGCGCAGCGGTTTTAGCGCCGCCGGGACGCGCGGGTGCGATCTCTAAGCGGCCAACAGCGAAGCGGTTGCCGCGGGCGCGGCGAAGCGGCTAAGGAGGACCAGATTCGGCGCGCGTTCACCTGCCGCAGGCGGCGAGCGACGCAACGCATTCCACAAGGCCGGCTTAGCTCAGTTGGTAGAGCAGCGCTTTTGTAAAGCGAAGGTCGCGGGTTCGAGTCCTGCAGCCGGCGCCGTTAAATCAATAGGTTACGATGCCTCTCTAGAAGCACGTTACTTCTTGGGGCACACATGGGGCACAGCGCGGCGCTCGTACCCTGACGAGGGAGTGAGACGGCGAGGCGCTCGTTCCAGCGTTTGACGTCGTATCCGTCATTCGCGGCACCAAGTTTTCGCCAACGCGGCGTTGGCGCCGGCGCTTGAAAAACGCGCTCGCACCCAATTGCCGCCCGCAGGTCGCGCCGACACGGTCACGCTCGACGACGCACTGAGTGTTCTCAACACTGCTCGCGCCGCAGCTTCGCCCACGTCGGACCCCCCGTAGCCAACGAACGTAACCTTTATTCCGCTCCCCGAGCCGCTCACGCCAAACTCAGTCGTGTTCAGCAAGAAGGCGACTTCGGCGTCCCCGGCGCGTTCACCCCGCATCTCAAGTTTCATTTCCACGGATGTGTTCGGCGTCACCTGAAAGCCAGGCACGTAGTCGATCGGCACTGTGAGGTGGAATGAGGGGATTGTTCGGCCCCCGCTGGCGGAGGGCTCGCAGCGCACCTGGAAAGTAGTGGCAGCTCCAAGTTCGGACGAAGAAATTGTCGCGAATCGCTCCGTTGCAAACCAGGTCGGCGCTGCGGCGGGAACTTGGCCCGATGCCGCAGTCCCAAACCCCGCGACCGCAAGTGCCAGTGCGATCCCCTTCAACCTGACCTCCCTCAACGGCTCGCCTCTTGGAGAGCTATCCCTTATTCACCGGAGGTCCTTGCGAAGATGTTGCGGACAGGCGGCGGTCCGGGCGCATTGATCCGCCGTGCGGCCTGTATCTTTTCGTAGCGATCCGTCGTCTTCAGCGACCTCGCTGTGATCCGGCGAGACACGCGCTCCGGGTCGGCCTTCGCGCCCAACTCAGGCCCGCGGCGCTTCCAATCCCGCTCAGAAGCGTCCGGCGTCGCCACGCGCGCTAGGTTCATCCGAGCGCTAACCATCCTCGGTAGATCCGGCGATACGGCAGCGAGCCGATCGAGCGAATCCTCCCGGTTCATGGTCCGCTTCTGCGCCCAACCACGCACCCCGGTCTGCACCAAAGCGTTCCGCATCTCGGTCATCGCGAGTTGGGCCAAGGCGTCATCGACCTCGCGTCGCTGGCTAGGCGTGAGCGCAATTGGCGCCCCACTGACCTTCGCGAGCGCGCCCTCTCGGTTCTCGCGCCGCAGATCCCCGATCAGGCCGACGGCCTCCCGCGCGCGTTGGATGGGATGAAGCTTGGCGAGTTGACCAGGTCCAAGCGCCTCCGCCTGGACGTAGGCCCGTGAAGGCGCAGGTAGACTGTTGAGGAAGGCCGTGGCTTTGGCGTGGTCGCCCGCCTTCATGAGTAGTCGGAAGGTCCCTACGGCCTCGGTATAGTCGCCCTCGGACTTCGCAACGAGGTTCCAGAACTCCTCCTGCGAGGCAGAGCCCCGGCTGACGTCGCGCACGAACGCTCGCGATAGGAACGCGTCTTCCGGACCAGCCTTCGTGCCTGGCTTGCCTTCGATCTTCTCAAGGGCGAGGTTCGTGCCTTGCTGTGCATATCGGCCTAGCGAGCCGCCAAAGCCGGTGATCACGTAGTCGACCACCGCCGGAGAAACCTTCAGCACGCGGCCGATCAGCTTTCCAATTTCCGAGGTGTAGCTGTTGAACTGGTACTCGGGGTTCACCGTCCCGCGCAGGTGATCTGGAACGATCGGGCGGCCCTGATAGTCGCGGTTTCGGGCGATGTTGTAGGGCACTGACACCGCGGGGATTTCGTGCGGGGGCGCGATCACCTGCATGAAGTCCGATAGCATGTTTTTCGGCGCGTTCGGGTCCTTCAGCGCCGCAGCCTCGTAGGCACGCTCAACGATGTTCGAAGGCTCGGCGAGTTCGAAGGGCTTCGGGATCGCAATCCAATGATCGAACGCCTTGAACCACCAGTGCGTCGCTCGGAGCTTCTGATTGATCTCCTGGTACTCGGGATCGTCCGCGTACATGACCGCCAGGCTTCCGCCCAGAACGGCAAGCGCGGAGATCCTCACCCACTGCTTGTAGGCGTGGGCGAAGGCCCGCCGCTCCGTGTCGGTCTTCGGCGCGTTCTTTCCCAGCGGCGCCAGCACTCGATGCAGGTTGCCGCCGCCGGTGCCGACGCGGATCGCCTTATCGATGCTCTGCAGCGAGGCGTTCAGGAAGGTCACCGTGCGGACTGCCGACAACATCCGCGACCCGCGCCGACCGAAGTCGAGATAATCCCGCGAGGTGAAGGCAGCCTCTGTGACTGCCTCGTAGTCGTTCAGGCCGCGCTTCTTCGCCTTGTCGAAGGCCAGTTTCATAACGCCGAGGCGGGTGCCGGCTTCCGACAAGTCGGTCATCGCCGCTAGGCCTCGCAGGGGGTTGGTCAGCGGGTTGTAGGCGCGAACGCGATAGCCCTTCTTGCGAAGGTGCTGGAGCTGCGTGCGCGCTTCCGGATCGGTCTTCGGGAACGGCTTCTTCAGAGCCGCCGTGGCCGCCCCGCCCCGCATCCCGCCGGCCGCGGCGTAGCGCTTGGCCGTAGTGCCCTGGCGGGCCTGTTCGACGGCGCCTTTCACAAAGTGATAGCCAGGCACGTAGCCGACGTCGGTGTTGATCCAGGTGGCGAGTTGATCGCGGACGATGTTTCGCGCCATGAACTCGGGCGACAGCGTCACGCCGTGGCGCAGAATCTGCGTTCCCGCGGACGCTGCGTCTAGCAGCGCGTTGCTCATCTCCTTGTTCATGCCGGCGATCGCCTGGAACATCTCTTGGCCGAAACCACCGTCAGCGAGGAGCAGCGGCGTCTTCTCGCCGTCGCGCCAGACGAACACCACCGCCTCGCCCTTCTTCGGGTCCATCTGACGGTTGCGGAAAATCGTCGCCTTCGCCTCGGGGTCGATCACCGCATCGACATGAGCGAGCATGGTGGTGACGTCGCGAGATGTCAGTCCCTGGGCCTTGGCGGCAGCCTCCAGCGCCTGGGCGGCGTTGACCTGGATCACCTCCATCTCGTGCTTCGGCAGGCGCTCCACGATCGAGCCGCCGCCTGGCCCCGCCAAGCGGCCCAGATCATCGAGGGTCTTGAGCACCTCGTTGCGCTTGATCAACGCGTTCAGCTCGTACGCCCGGCGCATCATTGAGGTGAGCGGCGAGATGACGTCTCGGGTCGAACCCTTGAACCGCTTCGCCCCGCCCGCGAACTGCATGGCGCCGCCAGAGGCCTTGGAGCCAGACCCTGCGCCCTTGTCGCTGACGTCGCGCATCAGCGGCACATAATCAGGCTTCTCAAGTCCCTTCTGGTGGGCTTCGGCGGTCAACAGACCGGCGTCGAACTCCTTCTTCCAGAGCGCGTCGAGCCATCCGTAGACCAGCCCGGCCGCCTTCTTCCACGATGGATTCAACCGTTCAGCGTCGGTGATGACCTGCTCGTGGAAGGCCTTGCTGTACTTGTCCGGCGCCCGGTCCAGATCACCCGACGAGAAGCGATCCCATTCGTTCACCATCCGGCGCGCGATCAGGTAGGCGTCGAACCGGTTCAGGTCTTCACGTGACCATTTACCCATCGCCTTCGCGCCCAAAGCTGTCTCAAGCGCCTGCGCGAGGGACGGTCCCTTCGGGTCAACGCCATGATAGGGCACGACCCCTTCCATCAGATCGACATGGCCGGCGGCGTAGGCCTCCCGCGACAGGCGGGCGAGAACGTACGGGTTGTCTGCCGCTTTCAGGTCCAAGTGCCGGCCGGTGTTCTGCGCGTAGATCTTCTGCAGCTCACGCACCGCCTTCGCCAGCGGGTGCAGATCGTCGATGAACGCCGTGTAGGCGCGATCAGCAAGGTCGGTGGCGACGCCTCCTAGCCCGCGGTCCTTCAGCGCCTGCGCGCCCTGGCTTAGACGACCACCGCGGCCGGTGTGCGCCACGGACGCCGCCGCCACATCGATTGAAGCCGACTTGAGCAGGTGGCTGTAAGCCGCCTGGATATCCCGGAGGCCCCGGTGAACGTCCGGGCGTTCCTGCGCCAGCGCTCTTTCGAAGGCCTCGTAGAAGCTCGGCGCGACTCTCCGCGCGTGTTCGGGATTGGTCACGTACCAGCGCCCGAACTCGGCGAAGCCCTCGTGAAGTCGCTGCTTCTGGGCGTCGTAATCAAGCACCTTCAGCTCTGCCTTATGAGCCTGCATGGCTGCCTTCAGCGCAGGGAGGCTCATCTTCATGTCGAGCGAGTGAAAGGCCTCGTGTGCCAGCACGTCGAGTTCCTGGACGGCCTTGGTGCGGATGACAGCGGTGTCGGGGTGATACTCCCCCAACGCCTTGCGAAGCGTCATGCGCCCCTGTCGGTGCGTGAGGCCAAGAGACGTGCGAAGACGGCCGGCCAGTCGGGAGATGCTGTCCCCCGTGAACTGACCAGTGGACGCCATAGCGACCGCACCTGGCCGCAAGGCGTCCCGAAGGCCGGATGACCGCGCTTCGGGACGTAGACCTGCTGGTGCAGTTGTGCCGCTAGCGACACCCCCAGTGGGCCGTCTCTCGCCTCCCCCCAGTCCAAGAACACGAGGATTGGGCGCGGGTAGCGCTCGTTGGCCAGGCGCTGCTGGCTGCGGGTGATTGGCCCGTAGCTCAGTGAGGAAACTGCCGACCACCTCCGCTACATCCGAGGGCTTGCCGTAGCCGCTACCCACTAGATCGCTGACGACCTGGCTACGTAGGCGGGAAGTGTCATGGCCCCGGCGCTGAAGCTCGCCGATAGAGCGCTGCAGGGTGACGTAGGACTTTTGCGCCTGGATATCGCCGCGCCCCTCGGGGACGCTCAGGATGCGCTTGGCGTCTGGCACGGCGCGGATCGCCCGGCTGACCTCGCTGACCAGGTGGCTGTCGCTGTAGCCGGAGACGTCCAACTGATGGCGCAGCATGTCGAGGATGTCGTCGGGCTGTGCGCGATCGTCCTCGCCAATGCCGTAGATCAGCCGTTCCTGCTCCGGAGTCAGGTTCCCGTACTTCGCTTCGAACTGCCGTGAGTACTCGTCCGCTTGCGTGGGGTTCG
>NZ_JAUXZW010000409.1 GCF_030693805.1 Phenylobacterium sp. | reverse complement strand
CGCCTGCCCGGCGTCATCAAAACCGATCAGTGGGCGCACCCAGCGCCAGATGGCGCCGTTGTGCAAACGCAGAAGCGGGAAACTGCTTGGCGCTTCCTTCAGCGGCATCGGCAGCAGCACCTGCGCGATCCGGCTCATCGGCGGACCGCTCGCACGGGGTGGCCCGGCGAGCCTTCGGGCGCTAAACACCTCGACGCCCAAGCCATCCAGAGGTCGCCCGCCATGCAACTGTTTCTCGACACCACCGACACGGCGATCCTCAAGGACCTGGCCGCCACGGGCCTGGTCGACGGGGTGACCACCAACCCGACGCTGATCGCCAAGTCGGGCCGCCCGATGCTGGAGGTCATCGCCGAGATTTGCAGCCTCGTCGAGGGGCCGGTGAGCGCCGAGGTCGCGGCGATGGATGTCTCCGGCATGCTGGCCGAGGGCCGCAAGCTCGCCGCCGTCGCGCACAATGTGGTGGTCAAGGCGCCGCTGACACGCGAAGGGCTGATCGCCACGGCGGAATTCGCCCGCGAAGGCATCCAGGTCAACGTCACCCTCTGCTTCACCGCCGCCCAGGCGCTGCTGGCCGCAAAGGCCGGCGCGGCCTACATCAGCCCGTTCATCGGCCGCCTCGACGACTACGGCGCCGACGGCATGGGGCTGATCAGCGAGATCCGCGCGATCTACGACAACTACGACTTCGACACCGAGATCCTGGCCGCCTCGATCCGCAACCCGGCGCATGTGACCGCCGCCGCGCTAGCCGGGGCGGACTGCGCGACCATTCCGCCGAACGTGTTCCAGGACCTCTTCAAGCACCCGTTAACCGAAAAGGGTCTTGAACAATTCATGAGCGACTGGGCGAAGACCGGCCAGTCCATCGTGTGACGGCGGGGGCTGCATGGACGGATTTCGGGCGACGGCGACAAACGAGGCGCTCGCGCCCGAACAGGTCCGCGGCTTCCTGACCGAGAACCCGGGTTTCCTGCGCGACGACGACCGCCTGCTGGCCGAGCTGGGCCTGAGACTGGACGCGGCCAATGTCGTGGACTTCGGCCCCGCGGCGCTGGCCCGGGTGCACGCCGCCCACCGCGAGGAATCCACCGCCCGGCGCTACCTGGAGGCCACGGCGCGGGCCAACTTCTCCGCCCAGGCCCAGACCCACGGCGCGGTCATCGACCTGCTGGAAGCCCGCAACCACGCCGACCTCGCACGGCGCGTCGACGAGCTGGCGCAACTGCGCTTCGGCCTGGCCGCCGGCGTCGTGGCGCTGGAGGGGCCGGGACGCACGCCGGCCGGCTGGCGGATGCTCGTCGAGGGCCAGGTGGACATGATCCTGGGCGGCGGACAGAAGCTGGCCTCGATGGGGTTTGCACCCACGGCGCTGGGCCTGTTCGGCGAGCGCGCGCCGCAGGTGCGCTCGATGGCCATGGTGCGCATGGCGATCTGGGAGCCGGCGCGGCAGGGCCTGCTGGCTTTCGGATCAACCGACGAGCACGCATTCACCGAGGATATGGGCGCCGAGCTGGTGGCGTTCCTGGCCCGCGTCGTGGAGCGCACCGCAGAGCGCTGGCCGGTGCTCAACTGAACGCCCCCGCACAGACGAGACAGTCCGCGCGCGCCGCACAGATCGCGTGGCTGGACTATCTGGCGCAGGAGCGCCGGGCTTCGCCACGCACCCTGGAGGCCTACGGGTTCGCCGCGGCCCGCTACCTGAACTTCCTCGAACGGCACCTCGGCGAAACGCCGGTGCTGGATACGCTCTCGCAGGTGACCGCCGCCGACCTGCGCGCCTTCCTGGCCTGGTTGCGGCAGGGCGATCGGCCGTTGTCGCCGCGCTCGATGGCCCAGGCCCTGTCGGCGGTGCGCGCCTTCCATCGCTTCCTGGACCGCCGGATGGCCACGCCGAACGCCGCTATCAGCCTGGTGCGCGGCCCCAAGGTGCGGCCGGGCGCGCCACGTCCAGTGAGCGAGGATCAGGCGCTGGGGATGCTCGCCGAGCCCCATCTCGACCCGGATCGCGAGGACTGGGAGGCGGCGCGCGACGAAGCCGTGCTGACCCTGCTTTACGGCTGCGGCCTGCGGATCTCGGAAGGGCTGTCGCTGAAGCGCGGCGACGCGCCGCTGGGCGAGACGCTGAGAATCACCGGCAAGGGCGGGAAGACGCGGCTCGCGCCCGTACTCCCCGCGGTGCGCGCGGGCGTCGACGCCTATCTGGCGCTGGTTCCTTACACGAGCAGTCGGGACGAGCCGCTGTTCGTCGCCAAGCGCGGCGGCCCCCTGACGCCTCGGCACGTCCAGGCCATGGTGCAGAAGCTGCGTGGACGTCTGGGCCTGCCCGACAGCGCCACGCCGCATGCGCTGCGCCACTCCTTCGCCACCCATCTGCTGGGCGCCGGCGCAGACCTGCGCTCGATTCAGGAGCTGTTGGGCCACGCCTCGCTGTCGACCACACAGCGCTATACCGAGGTGGACGCCGCCGCCCTGCTCGGCGCCTACGCCAAGGCCCATCCGCACGCCTGAAAGCCTCAGTCCGCGCTTCGAGCCATCCGCAGCCACGCAGGTTTGCCGGGTTCGGCGTCGCCCCGCTCCACGACTATGAAGCCTTCCCGGATGTAGAACGCGCGGGCCCTCAGGTTCTCGGCCTGGACCTTGAGGGAGATCGGGCCGGTGGCGGACGCGATCACCTGGTCCAGGAGCGCCTTGCCGACGCCCTGGCCGCGGACTTCGACGTAGAGGGAATGCAGGAACTCCGCCGGGCGGTAGTAGCTGGCGACCCCGAGGATGCGGTCGCCGTGCGCCGCCAGCCAGACCTCCTCGTCACGGGCGTGGTCGAGGAAGTCCTGGGCGCGATGCACATGGGGCGGGAGCCAGGTGAAGGTCTCGCGCAGCACCCGCTCGTAGAGCGCGGCGCAAGCAGGAAGCTCAGCGGCGCTGGCGCGGCGAACGGCGAAGGTGGCGATGGCGCTGGCTTGGTCGCTCGATGACGAAATGACGCTCATCGCGCCGTCTCCGGTTGATCGCCGAGAGCTTCGCACGTTTCCTTCCACTCCGCTCATCCCGGCGAAAGCCGGGGCCCAAGCTGAGGCGCTATTTGCGCGCGGTCCGACCGCTTGGGGCCCGACTTTCTTCGGGATGAGCGGGTTGGGGTGGCTTGCCTAGGCCTGCATGGTCCAGCCTTCGACGCCCATGGCGGCCTGGCGCAGGGCTTCGGAGCGGGTGGGATGGGGATGACAGGTACGGGCGACGTCTTCGCTGGCGGCCTTGAACTCCATGGCCACGCAGTATTCGCCGATCATCTCGCCGACCTGAGGGCCGATCATGTGGACGCCCAGGACCTCGTCGGTGGTCGCGTCGGCCAGCACCTTCACGAAACCCTCCGTCTCGTGATTGATCTTGGCGCGGGAGTTGGCGCTGAACGGGAACTTGCCCGACTTGTAGGCGACCCCCTGCTCCTTCAGCTCCTCCTCGGTGCGCCCGACCCAGGCGACTTCCGGCGAGGTGTAGACCACCGAAGGAATGATCCCGTAGTTCACGTGGCCCGCCTTGCCGGCGATGGTCTCGATGCAGGCGACGGCCTCTTCCTCGGCCTTGTGGGCCAGCATCGGGCCGTGGGTGACGTCGCCGATCGCCCAGACGCCAGGCGCCGAGGTGCGCCAGTGGTCGGTGTCGATGAAGCCGCGCTTGTCGGGCGTGATCCCAACGCTGTCGAGGCCGAGCTTGTCGGTGAACGGCCGCCGACCAATGGCCAGCAGAACGTAGTCGGCCTTTAGCGTCTCGGCCGCGCCGCCGGCCACCGGTTCGACGGTGAGCGAGACGCCCTTCTTGTCGGCCGTTGCGCCGGTGACCTTGGAGCCCAGCTTGAAGATCATGCCCTGCTTGGTCAGCGAGCGCTGGAAGGCCTTGGCGGTCTCGCCGTCCATGCCAGGGGTGATGCGGTCGAGGAACTCCACCACCGTGACCTCGGCGCCGAGACGCCGCCACACCGAGCCCAGCTCCAGGCCGATGATGCCGGCGCCGATGACGATCAGGCTCTTCGGCACTTCGGTCAGCGACAGCGCTCCGGTGGAATCAACGATGCGCTTCTGGTCGACGTTGACGCCCGGCAGGCCGGCAGGTTCCGATCCCGTGGCGATCACTACATTGGCGGCTTCCAGGGTCTGGACGGCGCCGTCGGCGGCCGTGATCTCGACCCTGCCGGGACCGGCCAGCTTGCCCGCGCCCTTCACCCAGTCGACCTTGTTCTTCTTGAACAGGAACTCGATGCCCTTGGTGAGCGCGCCGAGGGATTCGGCCTTCTGCTTCATCATCTGAGGCAGGTTGAGTTTGGGCGAGACGTCGATGCCGAGGGTGGCGAACTCGGTCTTGGCCGCGTCGTACATCTCGGACGCGTGCAGCAGGGCTTTTGACGGCATGCAGCCGACGTTGAGGCAGGCGCCGCCGAGCGTCTGACCCAGCTCGACCACCGCGACCCTCAGGCCCAACTGGCCGGCGCGGATGGCGGCGTTGTAGCCGGCGGGACCGCCGCCGATGATGACGACGTCGTACTGGGCCATGGGGTTCTCGCTCGGTGGTCCGGGAAGGTGCGGCTGAGATACAGAACCTTCGCCTCAGAGGCGAGCGTTAGCGTGTGCGCCGCGGTCATTTCGTCGGGAATCGCCCCTGCAACGCCCGGCGATCGAGCGGCCCGGCCGGGTCTGCCCAGGACAGGATGTCGAGCTGCGGAATCCGGATGAACTCGCGTACATTGCCCGTGACCAGCGTCCAGCCCTGGCTGACAGCCTGACCGGCCATCAACACGTCCATCGCGCCTACAGTGGAGCCCGCAGTCTTCAGGTCGGCGCGGATTCGAGCCGCCTCCATGGCGTCGTCCGACGCCCATGGATGAATCTCCATGCGCGTGGCGAGTTGCTCGACGAGCCGCATGTGGTCGGCCGGATGAGCGCTGGCCATCGCCCCGAACATCAGTTCATGGACGACTATGGTGGACAGATGGAGCGTCGCACCGGCCATCTCGGCGTCCTGCAGCCACTCGCCGTAATGCGGCCTGCGCCCGCGGATCACCTCGATCGCCACGTCTGTGTCGAGCGCAAGCCTCACTCGTCGAAATTAACGTCGCGCGCCGTCAGCTGCGGCGGCCGGTCTGGAAACGGTTCGCCAGCCGCCTCGCGCAGCCGATCCATCTCGGCCCAGAAGCTAGGCCAGTCCGTAGCCACGGGCTCCAATATGACCTTGTTCCCATCCTTGCGGATGCGAACCTCGGCGCCGGCAAATCGGAATTCCTTGGGCAGGCGCACCGCCTGGCTTCCGCCGTGGGTGAACAGCTTCGCCGTCTTATGGGCGCTCATCATTGGGCTCCGTATCTACATCATATAGATACAACAGCAAGGCGCAGGATTCAACGTGCGTTGACGACAGCTCTAGACGCGTGAGGCGCCTTACAGGTCGAGCAACAGCCGCTGGGGATCCTCGATGGCGTCCTTGACGCGGACCAGGAAGGTGACGGCGCCCTGGCCGTCGACGACCCTGTGATCGTAGGACAGCGCCAGATACATCATCGGGCGGATGACGATCTGGCCGCCGACCACCACCGGCCGATCCTGGATCTTGTGCATGCCGAGGATGCCCGACTGCGGCGCGTTGAGGATCGGCGTCGACATCAGCGAGCCGTAGACGCCGCCGTTCGAGATCGTGAAGGTGCCGCCCTGCAGATCGTCGAGGCCGAGCGAGCCATCGCGGGCTTTGAGGCCAAGCGCGCCGATCGCCTTCTCGACGCCGGCCAGGCTCAGGGCGTCGGCGTCGCGCACCACGGGGACCACCAGGCCGCGTTCAGTGCCGACGGCGACGCCGATGTCGTAGTGATCCTTGAAGATGATGTCCTGGCCGTCGATCTCGGCGTTGACGTCGGGCACCGCCTTCAGCGCGGCGACCACCGCCTTCACGAAGAAGCCCATGAAGCCCAGCTTGACGCCGTGGCGCTTCTCGAAAGCGTCCTTGTACTGACTGCGGGCGGCCATCACGGCGCTCATGTCCACCTCGTTGAAGGTGGTCAGCATGGCGGCGGCGTTCTGGGCTTCCTTCAGCCGGCGCGCGATGGTCTGGCGCAGGCGGGTCATCCGCACACGCTGCTCGCGCTCATGCACCTCGCGCGGCGCGCCGGGAGCGACTGGCGCTGCGGGCGCCTTGGCGCGGGCGTCGAGGGCGGCCAGCGCATCGCCCTTGGTGATGCGGCCATCCTTGCCGGTGCCGGGAATGGCGGCCGGGTCGAGCTTGTTCTCGGCGGCGATCCTCTGGGCCGAAGGCGCGAGCGCAGGCGCTGCGACTGGAGCCGCAGCCTTGGCCGGCTCTGGGGCCGGCGCAGGCGCTGGGGCCGCGGCCTTCGCCGGGGCGGCGGCTTTTGCCGGAGCCGGCGCGGCGGCGCCTTCCTGGACGCGGCCGAGCACCGAGCCCGGGCCGACCGTCTCGCCTTCGGACGCCGAGATCTCGCTCAGCACGCCGTCGGCGGGCGCGGCGACCTCTAGGCTGACCTTGTCAGTCTCCAGCTCCACCAGGATCTCATCCTTGCGCACCGGATCGCCCGCCTTCTTGGCCCAGCGCGCGACCGTCGCCTCGGTGACGGACTCGCCCAGGGTGGGCGTCATGATGTCGGCCATGGGATAAGCTTCCTTAAGTATCTACGGGCGGGCGTTCAGGCGAAGGCTTCGGTGAGGAACGCTTCCAGTTCGCGAAGGTGGCGGCTCATCTGGCCGGCGGCGGTGGAGGCCGAGGCCGGGCGACCGACGTAGCGGGCGCGCTTGGCCTTGATCTTCATGCGCGCCAGGGTCAGCTCCAGCCACGGATCGACGAAGGTCCAGCCGCCCATGTTCTTCGGCTCTTCCTGGCACCAGACTAGTTCGGCGTTGGGGAAGCGGGCGAGTTCCTGCGACAGCGACTTTAGCGGCCAGGGATAGAACTGCTCCAGGCGCAGCAGGTAGATGTCGTCGCGTCCGGTCTTGGCGCGCTGCTCGACGAGGTCGAAGTAGACCTTGCCGGAACAGAGGATCACGCGGCTGATCTCGGCCGGCGTCTTCAGCACGATCCCACCGACGTCGCAACCGGCTTCGGCGCCGTCCACCATCACCCGGTGGAAGGTCGAACCCTCGGCCAGGTCCGAGAGGTTGGAGACCACCTTCTTGTGGCGCAGCAGGCTCTTGGGCGTCATCAGCACCAGCGGCTTGCGGAACTCGCGCAGCAGCTGGCGGCGCAGGATGTGGAAGTAGTTGGCCGGCGTCGAGCAGTAGGCGACCTGGAGGTTGTCCTCGGCGCAAAGCTGCAGGAAGCGTTCGAGGCGGGCGGAGGAGTGCTCCGGACCCTGGCCCTCGTAGCCGTGCGGCAGCAGCATCACCAGGCCGCTCATCCGCAGCCACTTGCGTTCGGCGGAAGAGATGAACTGGTCGATGACCACCTGGGCGCCGTTGGTGAAATCGCCGAACTGGGCTTCCCAGAGCGTCAGGGTGTTGGGGTCGGCGAGCGAGAAGCCGTACTCGAAGCCCAGCACCGCCTCTTCCGACAGCGCGGAATCCAGCACCTCGAAGTGGGCCTGGGTGTCGGTCAGGTTGCGCAGCGGGAAGTAGGTCTCCTCGCTGGTCTGGTCGACGACGCCCGCATGGCGCTGGGTGAAGGTGCCGCGCACGCTGTCCTGGCCGGACAGACGCACCGGATAGCCCTGGTCGAGGAGGCTTGCGAAGGCCAGCGACTCGGCGGTCGACCAGTCGATGCCCTCTTCGGCCTTGATGGCGGCGTGGCGGCCGTCGATCACCCGCTGGACCGTCTTGTGAACGCTGACCCGCGCGGGGATCGAGGTCATCTTCAGGCCGAGGTCGAGCAGCTTCTGGTGCGGCACGCCGGTTTCGCGGCGCAGCTCTTCGCCGCCCGTGGGGTTGAGGCCCGCCCACTTGCCGTCCAGCCAGTCGGCCTTGTTCGCCTTATAGGCCTTGCCGCTATCCATCTCGCCGTCGAGGAAGGCGTCGAAGTCGGCCAGCATCAGGTCGACTTCCGCCTGGCTGACCACGCCTTCGGCGATCAGGCGGCGGGAGTAGATCTCGCGCGTCGACGGGTGTTCCTTGATCTTCGCGTACATCAAGGGCTGCGTCATCGTCGGATCGTCGCCCTCGTTGTGGCCGAACCGGCGGTAGCAGAACATGTCGATGACCACGTCCTTGCCGAACTGCTGGCGGAACTCGACGGCGATCTTCGAGGCGAACACCACGGCTTCGGGGTCGTCGCCGTTGACGTGGAAGATCGGCGCCTCGACCATCAGCGCCACGTCCGACGGATAGGGCGAGGAGCGGCTGTTCTTCGGGCTGGTGGTGAAGCCGATCTGGTTGTTGACGATGAAGTGCAGCGCCCCGCCCGTGCCGTAGCCGCGCAGGCCTGACAGGGTGAAGCACTCGGCCACCACGCCCTGGCCGGCGAAGGCCGCGTCGCCGTGCAGCAGTAGCGGCAGCACGTGGCCGCGGCCGGCGTCGGCCTTGGCGCGCAGCTTGAACGCCTGCTTGGCGCGAGCCTTGCCCAGCACCACCGGGTTGACGATCTCCAGGTGCGACGGGTTGGCGGTCAGCGACAGGTGGACGGTGTTGCCGTCGAACTCGCGGTCCGATGAGGCGCCCAGGTGATACTTGACGTCGCCCGAGCCCTCGACGTCGGAGGGCAAGCTGGTGCCGCCCTGGAACTCATGGAAGATCACCTGGTAGGGCTTGCCCATCACGGCGGCCAGCACGTTCAGGCGGCCGCGGTGCGGCATGCCGATGACGATGTCCTCGACGCCCAACGCGCCGCCGCGCTTGATGACCTGCTCCATCGCGGGCACCAGCGCCTCGCCGCCGTCCAGGCCGAAGCGCTTGGTGCCGGGGAAGCGGCGGTGGAGGAATCGTTCGAAGCCCTCGGTCTCGATCAGCTTCTTGAGGATGGCGACCTTGCCCTCCTTGGTGAAGACGATCTCCTTGTCTCGCCCCTCGATGCGCTCCTGCAGCCAGGACTTCTGGGCCGGGTCGGAGATGTGCATGTACTGCACGCCGACATCGCCGCAGTAGGTGCGGCGTAGGATTTCGAGGATCTCGCGGATCGTCGAGGTCTCCAGGCCCAGCACGTAGTCGAGGAAGATCGGCCGGTCGAAGTCGCTCTCGCTGAAGCCGTAGCTGGCCGGGTCGAGCTCGCTGGCGTCGCCCGGAGGCACGGCGAGGCCCAGCGGGTCCAGGTTGGCGCGCAGGTGGCCACGCATGCGGTAGGCGCGGATCATCATGATCGCACGCAGGGAATCGAGGGTGGCGGCGCGCACCGTGTCGGTGTCGGCGGCGGGCTCGCGGCCGGCGATCTTGGTCTGGACCTTGGCTTCGACCGCGGGCCACAGGCCGTCGATGGCCGACAGCCATTCCGGACGCGGCGACGGCGACAGGGCCTTGGCCCAGGCCGGACGCTCAGCGGCGGCTTTCACCTCGTCGGCGCGGTCCTGCAGGGAGGCGAAGAACGCCCGCCACGACGGCTCGACCGAATTGGGATCGACCGCCCACTTGGCGTAGAGATCCTCCACGAAGGCGGCGTTCCCGCCGTAGAGGAACGAGGTCTCGGCGAGCACCTCGTTGATAATCCCTGCGTCGTCCGCCATGCCATCCGCTCCCGGGGATCGCGCCGCGGAGCTTCTGGGAAAGGAGCCGAGCGCGGATCGCCCTAACGCTAAATTTCCGAGGACTTCCCTGGACCCTGGCGGCGGCCGCGCAGGCTCAGGAACGTCCCCTCAAATGCCAGGGTCGCCGTGCGGCGACCTCAAGCCCCTTTCAGCACCTCAAGAAGGGTCTCGCCGAGCTTCGCCGGCGACGGCGAGACGCGGATGCCCGCGGCCTCCATCGCAGCGATCTTGTCCTCAGCGCCACCCTTGCCGCCCGAGATAATCGCACCCGCGTGACCCATGCGCCGTCCAGGCGGCGCAGTGCGTCCAGCAATGAAGCCGACCATAGGCTTCTTGGTTGCTGAACTTTTAATGAACGCAGCGGCGTCTTCCTCTGCGGAACCGCCGATTTCACCGATCATGATGATCGATTCCGTCTCCGGGTCGTCAAGGAACATCTGCAGCACATCGATAAACTCCGTGCCCTTGACCGGATCTCCGCCGATACCGACCGCAGTCGTCTGGCCGAGACCCACCTGGGTCGTCTGGAACACAGCTTCATAGGTAAGCGTCCCGGAGCGCGAGACAACGCCCACCGAGCCCTTGCGGAAGATGTTTCCGGGCATGACGCCGATCTTGCACTGGTCCCGCGTCAGCACGCCCGGGCAGTTGGGGCCGATCAGCCGCGACTTGGAGCCGGACAGCGCGCGCTTCACCTTGACCATGTCGGCCACCGGGATGCCCTCGGTGATGCAGATGATCAGCGCCACCTCGGCGTCGATCGCCTCGAGGATCGAGTCGGCGGCGAAGGGCGGCGGCACGTAGATCACCGAGGCGTCGGCCCCGGTCTGTCGCACCGCTTCGCCGACGGTGTCGAACACCGGCAGGCCGATATGCGTGGTCCCGCCTTTGCCCGGGGTCACGCCGCCGACCATCTTGGTCCCGTAGGCGATGGCCTGCTCGGAGTGGAAGGTGCCCTGGCTGCCGGTGATCCCCTGGCAGATGACCTTCGTGTTCTTGTCGATCAGAATGGACATTTAGCTCGGGCTCGTTTCGGAGGGACGCTCAGCGCAGGCGGCAGGCGTGGTCATTTGCGTACGGCTGCGACGATCTTCTCGGCGCCGTCGGACAGATCGTTGGCGGCGATCACATCGAGGCCGCTTTCGTTGATGATCTTCTTGCCAAGCTCGACGTTCGTGCCTTCGAGGCGGACCACCAGGGGCACCTTCAGGCCGATCTCGCGCACGGCCTCGACCACGCCTTCGGCGATGATGTCGCAGCGCATGATGCCGCCGAAGATGTTGACCAGGATGCCCTTCACGTTGGGATCCGTGGTGATGATCTTGAAGGCCGCAACGACCTTGTCCTTGGTCGCGCCGCCGCCGACGTCGAGGAAGTTGGCGGGCTCGGCGCCGTAGAGCTTGATGATGTCCATGGTGGCCATGGCCAGCCCGGCGCCGTTGACCATGCAGCCGATCTCACCGTCGAGGGCGATGTAGGACAGGTCGTACTTGGACGCCTCGATCTCCTTCGAATCCTCCTCGCTCTCGTCGCGCAGCTTGACGATGTCGGGGTGGCGGAACAGGGCGTTGTTATCGAACGAAACCTTGGCGTCGAGGACGCGGAGCTGGTCGTCGGCGGTGACGATCAGCGGGTTCACCTCCAGCATGCTCATGTCTTTGGCGACGAACGCCGCATAGAGCTGGCCGAGCAGTTTGGTGGCCTGTTTGGCCAGATCGCCCTTCAGGCCCAGGGCCTTGCTGAGCAGCAGGCCGTGGTGGGGCCACACGCCGGTCACCGGGTCGATGGAGAAGGTGATGATCTTCTCGGGTGTCGAGTGGGCGACCTCCTCGATGTTCATGCCGCCTTCGGTGGAGGCGACCACCGACACGCGGCTGGTCTCGCGGTCGACCAACAGGGAGAGGTAGAACTCCTGGGCGATCGCGGCGCCTTCTTCGATGTAGATGCGGTTGACCTGCTTGCCCTTGGGCCCGGTCTGGTGCGTGACCAGCACGCGGCCCAGCATCTCGGCGGCGTTGGACTTCACCTCGTCGACCGACTTGACGACGCGGACCCCGCCCTTGGCGTCGGCGCCAAGGCCTTCGAACCGCCCCTTGCCGCGGCCGCCCGCATGGATCTGCGACTTCACCACCCACAACGGACCGCCCAAGGATTCGGCGGCCTTGACCGCCTCGTCGACGGTGAACGCGGCCTGTCCGCGCGGGACGGCGACGCCGAACTCGGCGAGTACGGCTTTGGCTTGGTGTTCGTGTATGTTCATGAGGTCGCAGACGCGCTGGCTTGAGCCCCCGCCCAGGCGGCGAGTGGCGGGCGTTATAGGCGCCGCACATGACTGGCGCAACCGGCACGGCCGTGGTTTCGCCCGCTATCTGACGCACGGTTCAGGCCGAGTTCAGGTTCGCCCGTGATGATGCGCTTTGCGGGCCGCAACCGCGCACCGGCCAAGGAATTTGGCAGATGACCCCGAACGGCCGCAGGAGCCTCCGCCGATGACCAGCGACCGCGACGCAGGCCACAGCCTCGGCCAGGATCCTGGCCAGAATCTGGGCCAAGGTCTGGGCCAAGGTCTGGGCCCGATGCGCACGACCAACACCGTCGAGGCGCCGGCCAACCGCCCGAAGCCGGCGATCCTGCTGGCCGTCGGCCTGGCCATCGCCCTGGCGCTGGGCGTCGGCCTGGGCCTCTGGGCGCGGCCGGACCTGCTGAAGACGCCCAAACCGATGACCCCGACATTGGCGACCGCGGCCGCCACCGGTCCGGACGGCAAGGTGCGCATCCTGGTCAATCCCGTGGCGCCCGCCCCTCTCGCGCCGGCGCCACAGTCTGACGGCCCGTTGGAGGTGCTGCCGCCGGACATGGCCTCGGCCGCCCTCGCCGAAGCCAGGCAATCGCTTGGCCCGATCACGCCGCGGGCGCCGACCTATGACGAACCCCAGCCCACCGAGGCTGCGGCGCCGTCAGCCGCTGGCGAGGCATGCCGAGGCGCGGTCACCGTCGCCGAACGGATGGTATGTGGAGACCGCAGGCTGTCAGCGGCCGACCGGCGGATGGCGCGCGCCTACCAGCGGGCGATCGCGATCGGCGTGCCGGCCGGCGAGTTGGATGACGAACAGAACGACTGGCTGTCGATTCGTGAGGACGCGGCGCGCTATTCCGCCGCCGCCGTCGCCGACGTCTACGACCAGCGCATCCGCGAGCTCGAGAGCCTCGCCGACGACGGGCGGTGAGGGGGTCCAGCACGCTCGCCCCCTCCGTCTTCCGCCTGCGGCGAAAGCCACCTCCCCCGCTGCGCAGGAGGGGAGCTAGAACCCCGCTCCTCCCCTGCGCAGCGGGGGAGGTGGCGCGCCCCGAAGGGGCGTGACGGAGGGGGCGTGACGACCGTCTACGCCAGGGTCTTGTCGATGTCCTTGCAGGCGGCGAGCAGGCCCTGCACGGAGGCGACGGACTTGGCGAACATGTCCTTCTCGCCGGCGTCCAGCGGGAACTCGATGACGCGCTCGACGCCGCCGGCGCCGATCACCGCGGGCACGCCCACGTAGATGTCCTTCAGGCCGTACTGCCCGTCGAGGTGGGCGGCGACGGGCAGGACGCGCTTCTTGTCCTTCAGGTACGACGTCGCCATGGCCACTGCGCTTTCGGCCGGGGCGTAGAAGGCCGAGCCGGTCTTCAGCAGGGCGACGATCTCGCCGCCGCCGCCGCGGGTGCGCTGGACGATGGCGTCCAGGTCGCCCTGGCTGAGCGCGCCCTGTTCAACGAGGACGTTCAGCGGCAGGCCGCCGACGGTGGAGTAGCGGGTCATCGGCACCATGTCGTCGCCGTGGCCGCCCAGGGTCCAGGCATGCACGTCCTGGACCGAGACGCCGAGCTTTTCAGCCAGGAACAGGCCGAAGCGCGCGGAGTCGAGCACGCCGGCCATGCCCACCACCTTGTTGTGCGGCAGACCCGAGAACTCGCGCAGCGCCCAGACCATGGCGTCCAGTGGGTTGGTGATGCAGATGACGAAGGCGTTCGGGGCGTGCGCCTTGATGCCGTCGCCGACCGCCTTCATGACCTTCAGGTTGATGCCCAGCAGGTCGTCACGGCTCATGCCCGCCTTGCGCGGCACGCCGGCGGTGACGATGCAGACGTCCGCGCCGGCGATGCCGGCGTAGTCGTTGACGCCCTTCAGCGAGACGTCGGAGCCGATCACCGTGGTCGCCTGGGCGATGTCCAGGCTCTTGCCCTGGGGCAGGCCCTCGGCGATGTCGAACAGGATTACGTCGCCCAGCTCCTCGCGCGCACAGATATGGGCCAGGGTGCCGCCGATCATGCCGGCGCCGATAAGGGCGATCTTCGCGCGAGCCATGGATAAGGTCTCCGAGGAATGGGGTGGGTGGGCCGAATGGCGGTGAAAAAGTCGCGGCGCGGTCTAGACCCGACTTGCCGTGTGGGCAAGGCGAAGCCGCGCTTGGCGTTGATCGAACTGTCGGAAGGATGCGCGCGATGACCCACTTGCCGCAGGGATGGGCGGCCGATCCCGCATTCGAAGCGGGCTCGCGAGCCTTGGGAGAACTTGGGCTCTGCCATGCGCGACTGCAGGACGACGCGCGATATCCCTGGGTGGTGCTGATCCCGCGCCGGCTGGGCGCGCGCGAGCTCGAGGACCTCGACGCTGGCGACCGCAACCTGCTGATGGATGAGATCCTCGCCGCGGGCCGGGCGGTGCGGGCGCTTGGCAAAGCCGCCGGACGGCCCGTGGAGAAGCTGAACGTCGGCGCGCTGGGCAATGTGACGGCGCAACTGCACGTGCATGTGGTGGGGCGGCGCGCGGACGACGCGACGTGGCCAGGGCCGGTGTGGGGCGCGGGGACGGCTCAGCCATATGCGGCGGCGGCCTTGCGTGAGGCGACGGCGGCCGCGGCGACGACCCTCGGGTTGTAGAAGCCCGCCCCTAGTTGCGGCGCAGGGTGACGCGGCGGGGACCGGCGGCGTCGAGAAGCTCGCCGGACCAGCGGCCGTCGACGCCGGGTGAGAGCGTGGCGACGGCGGCTTCGGCGCCAGTGTGGGGTCGGAAACGCAGGGTCAGCAGCGAGCCGTTGCGCTGGATATCCTCCAGGAAACCCGAACCGCCGATCGCGCCGATCCGCTTCAAGTCCCGCCAGGCGCCTTCCAGCGGCCGGCCGTTCCGATCGACCAGCTCCATGGAATAGAGGTCGCCGCCGGGTTGGGCGGCGAGCGTCCAGGCGCCGTCCAACGGCCCCTGCATCCCCTGAGCCGAGGCGAACGAGGCGCGCAGCCGCTGTTCGTAGGTGAGGTCGCGCTGGTTCGGCGGCGCCTCGGGCGAGCGGCCGACCTCGTCCACGTGGACCGGGCTGGTGACGGCGCGGCGATAGGGCGCCGGCGGCGGAGCAACGGCCGGGGCGCTGGCCGGGACCTGGGGCGGGCGGGCGTACTGCAGGGGCGGCGGCGGGGCGGCGGTTGCTTCCTGAGCAGGCGCGACCGCTGGCGAGACTGCAACAGGCGCGGCGGGCGGCTGAGCCTCGACCTGGGCTGGCGCGGTGATGATCGGCGCCGGGTGGCTGACGGCGGCCGGAGTGGCGGCGGTTTCGGGAAAGCTCTGCGGCGGCAGCGTCACGGGACCGGTCGGCGGGGCCGGAACCGGCGCCTCTGCGGGGGTCGCTGCGAGGTCGGCGATAGGGTCGCCAGGCGGCAGGGACTCGGCTTCATCCTCGTCCATCTCAGCCGGTGTGGCGGCGGGAGCCGATGTGGTCGGCGTTGCTGAAGACTGCGGCGTCGGGACCGCGAGCGGCGCGGCGGGCGGCGGGGCCTCCGGCCCTGTGGCCTGGGGCGCTGTGGCCTGGGGCGCGTCCAACAGCTCGGAGATCGGATCCTGGGCCTGCGCGTCCGCGCGGCCGGGAACAATCGCCGCCGCGGCGGAGCAGAGCAGCAGCGCCGCGCCAAGGCGGCTCGAGTAGGTGCGCAGCAAGGTCATGCCCCGTTGGCGGCGATCGCCTCCGACACGGCGATCTGACGCCGCGCCTCTTCCAGATGCAAGCGCTCGACCATCCGCCCGTCGATGCGCAGTACGCCCTTGGTCGCATTTTCGGGCGAGTCGAAAGCGGCGACGACCGTGCGCGCCCAGGCGACCTCATCGGCGGACGGGGCGAAGGCCCGGTTGGCGGCCTCGATCTGGCGGGGATGGATCAGCGTCTTGCCGTCGAAGCCGAAGGCGGCCCCCTGCTCGCACTGGCGCCCCAGGCCGGCGTCGTCGTCCAGGCCGTTGAACACGCCATCCAGCACGGCCAGGCCGTGGGCGCGGGCGGCGGCGACGATCAGCGACAGCGGCGCCAGCAGGGATGCGCGCTCCACGTCCTGGCGGCAGCGCAGCTCCTTGGCGAGGTCGTTGGTCCCGGCCACCCAGACATCGAAGCGATGCTCGCGAGCCGCGGCGCCGATGGCGTCGAGGGCGAATAGCGCAGCGCAGGTCTCGATCATCGCCCACAGCCGCACGCCGGCCGCGGCGGAACCGTAGGCCGCGACGTCGGCGGCCGAGGCGACCTTGGGGACCAGCACGGCGTCTGCGCCGGCGCCGCGCGCGGCGGCCAGGTCGTCGCGGCCCCAGGGCGTGTCTAGACCGTTGACCCGCAGCACGACCTCGCGCGAGCCGAAGCCGCCAGCGCGGATCGCGTCCACAGCAAGCGTGCGGGCTTCGGCCTTGGCGTCGGGCGCGACGGCGTCCTCCAGGTCCAGGATGACCACGTCGCATGGCAAGGTGCGGGCCTTGTCTACGGCGCGCGCGTTGGAGGCGGGCATGTAGAGGACGCTGCGGCGGGGACGAGCGGCGGCGGGAATGACGGCCTCCTGGGACGTACTGATGGTTGCTGTATTCGGCGTCTTATCGCTTAGAATGGCGCCATGACCACTCGATACGATGAAGACGCCCGCAACGTGCTGGGCGGGGAGCTGGCGAGCTGCTCGATGCAGCCGCTGACCGGCTTCTTTCGCAACGGCTGCTGCGAGACGGGACCACACGACACCGGCATCCACACGGTCTGCGCGGTGATGACGGCGCCGTTCCTGGAATACTCCAAGTCGGTGGGCAACGACCTGTCGACGCCGCGGCCCGAGCTGGGCTTCGACGGGCTGAAGCCGGGCGATCGCTGGTGCCTGTGCGCGCCGCGCTGGAAGGAGGCGCTGGACGCCGGCGCCGCACCGATGCTGGTGCTGGACGCGACCCACGAAGAGACCCTGGCGATCGTGACGCTGGGCGTCCTGAAGGACTACGCGGTCAAGGCTTAGAGCGGATACTCGGCCTCCTGGCGATAGACCGAACCTTCGGCGGTGCGGTGGCTGGAATAGAGGCCGAAGCGGTCCAGCGCGAAGGCTTCGACGCTGAGCAGGTTGTTGACCTGGATCCAGCGAGCGACCGCGTCCGGATCGGGGCGGTTGAGATAGGCCAGCGTCACGTGGGGACGCCACACGCGGCGTTCCGACCGCAGCCCGGCGCGGCGGGCGGCGCGCTCGCAGCGCTCCGCCAGACGGCGCAGCGGCTCGGTTTCGATGACCGCGGCCCACACCGCGTGGATGTCGCGACCCTCTCCGAACGCGCCGACGCCGCTCAGCGAGACACCTACTGGCCCCGCGCCGGCGAGCGCCAGCTCGGCGTCCAGGTCGCGGGCGGCGTCCTCGCGCACGTCGCCGTAGAACCGCAATGTGACGTGCAGGCTCTCGAGCGGCCGCCAGCGCGCACGCTCGAGCCCGCTCTGGGCCTGGACCAGGCGTTCCCCGACCTCGGGCGGCACGGCGAGCGCAGAGAACAGTCGAAGCATCGGAGTCAAACTCGTGAATTCGTGTCCGATTTGCAACGTCCGGAATGACGTAGTCGTCATGCCATACGGACTTGCGCATAACCTCTACGCTCACGATATTGAGAGAGCGTCCAATCGGGGACGTCTTTATCAAGGGCAATGCCTCAAATGAGCGACCTCAACCGCGGCTACGCGCGCACGATCCCAGCGGATCGCGCCGACATGTCGGTGGACGCAGGCCTGCGCAGCTTCATGCTCGGCGTCTACAACAAGGTGGCGCTAGGCCTCGTGCTCTCCGCCGCCCTGGCCTGGCTCACCGCCGACTTCGAGCCGGTCCGGCAGATGCTTTATGTTCTCACGCCTGAGGGACGCCTGGCGGGCTTCACGACTCTGGGCACCGTCATTCGCTTTGCGCCCCTCGTCATACTGATCGGCGCGATGTTCATGAAGAACCCGAGCCCCGCGGCTTCGGGGGCGATCTACTGGACCGTGGTTTCGGCGATCGGCGCCGGCCTCGGCGTCTGGCTGCTGGCCTACACCGGCGCCTCAGTCGCCTCGACCTTCCTGATCACCGCGATCGCGTTCGGCGCGCTGAGCTTGGTGGGCTACACCACCAAAAAGGACCTGACCGGTTTCGGCAGCTTCCTGATGATCGGCCTGATCGGGCTGATCGGCGCCTCGATCGTCAACATGTTCCTGCACAACGGCCCGATGGCGTTCATCATCAATGTGGCCGGCGTGCTGATCTTCGCGGGCCTGATCGCCTACGACACCCAGCGCCTGAAGATGACCTACTACGAGCTGGGCGGCGACCAGGCGCGGATGAGCGTGGCGACCAATTACGGCGCGCTGAACCTGTACCTGAACTTCATCAACCTGTTCCAATTCCTGATGAGCCTGTTCGGCAGCCGCCGCTAAAAGGGCGCGCGCCTTCGACACCCAAAGGTCGAGCCCAACGACTTTGCAGACCCCGGCGGGTGACCGCCGGGGTTTTGTTTGCGGGCGATGCGGCGTGACGTCAGTCGACGACGCGGAAGCGGTCGCGATCGAAGAAGCGCAGGATCTGGTCCAGTTCGTGCCCGCGACGCAGGATCATGCCGCCCTGGCCCACCAGGGCCCATGCGCCCTGCCGGCGGGCCAGCGAGGGTCGCATCTCGAAGCGGTAGAGCGGCGCCTCCGCGGACCTGCGGAACACCGAGAACACCGCCACCTCCGGCAAGCCGGCGATGCCGTAGTCGCGCCATTCGCCGGCCGCCACCATGCGGCCGTATAGGGAAAGCAGGCGCTCCAGCTCGCGGCGCTGGAAAAAAACGATCGCCTGGCGTGGGGCCGCGGGAGAAGCATCGGTTGCCATCGGCAGGCAGCCTAATGCCAAAGCTCGCTTCCTGGCGAGCCCCTCAAGCCGCAAGCGCCAAAATCGCCCGCCGCGAAATGACCTTATTTCGGTCCAGTCCGCGCCCGGTTAGGTCTCGATATTGCGATGGTCGGTTGGTCGGAACCCTGTTGGTCCCGGATCCTGAACAGCCCCCCCAGCCCCCCTGGATCGCGGGCTTCGATCAGCCGACGCCTAATTCGAACG
>NZ_JAUXZW010000008.1 GCF_030693805.1 Phenylobacterium sp. | reverse complement strand
GGCTCGACCGCACTCACCGCGCCTGGCCTGGCGCAGGCGCAGGCTGCGCCGGCCGCACCGACGCCGCCGCCTGCCGCACCGACCCCTGCCGTTGCGGATTCGCCTGCGCCTGTGGCGGCCGATCAGCGCGTGGCGACGATTCAGCGGATCATCGTGCGCGGGAACGAGCGCATTGAGCCGGCGACGGTGATTTCCTATCTGCCGATCCAGGTCGGCGAGACCGTCGATCCAGAGCGAATCGACCTGGCGCTGAAGGCGCTGTTCCGCACGGACCTGTTCTCCGATGTGAAGATCGACGTCGAAGGCTCCGGCGACCTGATCATCCGGGTGGTCGAGAACCCGATCATCAATCGGGTGCTGTTCGAAGGGAATCAGGGCCTGAAGGAAGATAAGATCCGCGACGAGGTGCAGGTGCGCCCGCGCGGCATCTTCACCCGCGCCAAGGCCCAGGCGGACGTGCAGCGGATCGTCGAACTCTACCGCCGATCGGGCCGGGTGTCGGCCAATGTGACGTCGCAGATCATCGAGCTGCCGCAAAAGCGGGTCGACCTGATCTTCAAGATCGACGAAGGCTCCAAGAGCGGCGTGCTGCGCATCAACTTCCTGGGCAACCGTGGCTTTTCGGACAACGACCTGCGTGACGTCGTGGTCACGAAGCAGAGCTCGCTGACCAAGATCTTCTCCAGCAACACCAACTACGACCCCGATCGGCTGGAGTATGACAAGGAGCAGCTCCGCAAGCACTACCGCAACCGCGGCTACTATGATTTCCGCGTGGCTTCCGCGGTGGCGGAGCTCGCCACCGACAAGAACGGCTTCGTCATCACCTACACGCTGGACGAAGGTCCGGAATACAAGTTCGGCAAGGTCGAGGTGACCACCGAGCTGCAGAAGCTCGACACCAACCTGCTGAAGCAGCTCGTGCCGATCCGCGAGGGTGAGCTTTACCAGGACGAGAAGATCGAACAGGCGACCGACGCCCTGACCTTCGCGGCCGGCGCGGCCGGCTTCGCCTTCGTCGACGTGCGTCCGCGCTACACGGCGAACCGCGAAACCAAGCGGATCGACGTCAGCTTCCAGGTCAACGAGGGACCGCGCGTCTATGTCGACCGCATCGACGTGGTCGGCAACACCCGCACCCTGGACTACGTGATCCGTCGCGAGATGAACGTCACCGAGGGCGACGCCTACAACCGCCCCCTGGTGGACCGTTCGCGCAATCAGATCCGCGCCTTGGGCTTCTTCAAGGACGTCACCATCGAGGAGACGCCGGGATCGGCGCCCGACCGGACCGGGCTTCAGGTGCGAGTCGAGGAGCAACCGACCGGCGAGCTCTCGTTCAGCGCCGGCTACAGTTCCGTCGACCAGCTCGTGCTGGACCTGGGCATCAGCGAGCGCAACTTCCGCGGCCGTGGCCAGGATGTGCGCGCGCGGGTTTCCGTAGGCTCGCTGCGCCAGCAGGTGGACTTCTCGTTCACCGAGCCGCGCTTCCTGCAGCGCGACCTCTCGGCCGGCGCCGACGCCTACTACTACAAGTACGACCTGACCGACTATTCGGCCTATGCGACCACGACCGTCGGGGCAGGGCTGCGGCTGAACTTCCCGCTGACCCTGAATTCACGCGGCTCCCTGCGCTACACGCTGCGTCAGGACGACGTGGAGATCGACGACTTCCTCTGCGATCCGACCCTGCCGATCGTCTCGCTGTCGCTCTGCGCGCAGCGCGGGTCGTTCCTGACCTCGTTGGTCGGCTATTCCTACCGCTGGGACCGGCGTAACGATCCGATCAACCCGACGCGCGGCTTCTATACCCAGGTCAGCCAGGACTTCGCCGGCATCGGCGGCGACGTGAACTACGTCCGCAGCGAACTCGAGGGCGGCTGGTATCACGGGTTCACCAAGGACTTCATCCTCAGCGTCACCGGCTCCAGCGGCTATATCGGCGGGTGGAGCGGCGACTCGGTTCGAGTGAACGATCGCTTCTACAAGGGCGGAACCAGCTTCCGGGGCTTCGAGACGGCGGGCCTCGGCCCGCGTGACACCAACTTCGGGCGCAGCGACGCGCTGGGCGGCAAGGCCTATGCGATCGGCTCCGTGGAGCTGACGATCCCGACCTTCGTTCCCGAGCAATACGGGATCAAGGCCGCCGTGTTCTCCGACTTCGGTTCGCTGGGCCTGCTCGACGACCGCGACAAGCAGACCTTGGGCGGCTTGCCTGATCCGCTGATCGCCGACGATTTCGCCCTTCGCGCCACCGCCGGCCTGAGCATCTTCTGGAAGTCTCCGATGGGTCCGATCCGCTTGGACTTCAGCCAAGTTTTGGCCAAAGAGCCTTACGACAAGACAGAAACCTTTCGGTTCTCCACCTCAACCAGGTTCCAATAATCATGAACTTCAGCACCTTCGCCGTCTCGGCGTGCGCCGTCACATTGAGCCTCACAACAGCGAGCGTCGCGCTCGCGCAGGCCGCGACGCCCGCGCGTCCGGCCGCGGCTCCCGCCGCACCTGCGGTCACCCACGGTCCGGCGCTGGCCAACGTCTGCGTGGTCTCGATCGAAGCGGCCATCGGCGGCTCGACAGTCGGCAAGTACGTCGACACGCGCATGCAACAGATCGTCGCCCAAGTGAACGCCGAACTCGGCGCCGAGAAGACCGCGATCGACAACGAAGCGAAGACGCTCGACGGCCAACGCACCACGCTCGACCAGAGCGCGCTCGAGAAGCGCGCCTCGGACCTGCAAGTCCGCGCCAACGCCCTTCAGCGCAAGGCCCAGCAGCGCGACCGCGAGGTTTCGGCCACCGAGCAGAAGGCCATCGCTCGCGTCGGCCAGGAGCTTGAGCCGCTGATCCGTCAGATCTACCAGCAGCGTCAGTGCTCGCTGCTGCTGCAGCGCTCGGCCGTGGTGATCGCCAATCCGGCGATGGACGTGACCCCGCAGGTCGTTGCTGCGCTCAACGCCAAGATCACCCAGTTCGCCTTTGACCGCGAGCGCCTCGACCAGGCTCAGCCCGCCGCCGCCGGCGCACGCTGATTTCCCCGGGCGGCCGCCGAATGAGGTCGCCGCCTTGCCTTGTCTCGGCTTGAGGGCGTCTTGTAGGCGCATCCAGCTCGTGGGGACTCATGCCTGATCCGCGCTTCTACGACGCCCTTGGCCCGCTCACGATGGCCGAGCTCGCGAAGGCCGTCGGCGCGGTGCTCACCGATCCCACGGCCGGCGAACGCACGGTCGACGGCGTCGCCGTGCTTGGTTCTGCCGATCCTCGAACGGTGACCTTCCTGGCCCACCGTCGACATCTGCTGGAGCTTCAGGACGCGCGCGCCGGGGCCTGCTTCATCGAGGCCCAGTACGCTGATCAGGCGCCCCCCGGATGCGTGGCCCTGGTGACGCGCGCCCCGCAGGCGGCCTATGCGCGAGCCGCCCAACTGCTGCATCGCGCGCGCAGCGCTGAGCCGGGGGCGACGATCGCCGCGGACGTGATCCTGGAGGACGGCGTGGTGCTGGCCGCTGGGGTCGTCCTCGGCCCGGGCGTGCGCGTCGGGCGTGGCACGACGATCGGGGCGGGCGCGGTGATCGGCGCGGGCGTCGCCATCGGCCGCGACTGCCAGATCGCGGCCCGTGCGGTGATCGGCTTCTGCCTGATGGGCGATCGGGTGCGCATCCATTCGGGCGCGGTGATCGGCGATCCCGGCTTCGGCGCGGCGGCTGGCGCGGAAGGGCTGATCGACATCCCCCAGCTCGGCCGCGTGATCATCCAGGACGGGGTTTCGGTAGGCGCGAACAGCTGCATCGACCGCGGCGCGTTCGAGGACACGGTGATCGGCGAGAACACCAAGATCGACAACCTTGTACAGATCGCCCACAACGTGCGCGTAGGGCGCAACTGCGCCATGGCCGCGCACACCGGGATCTCCGGCAGCGTGGTGATCGGCGACGGCGTCCAGTTCGGCGGTCGCGCCGGGGTGGCGGATCACGTACTCATCGGCGACGGCGCTCGCATCGCGGCGGCCTCGGGCGTGATGAAGGACGTTCCGGCCGGCGAAACCTGGGGCGGCTCGCCCGCGCGTCCGTTGCGGCGCTGGATGCGCGAAAGCGCCTGGGTCTCCCGGATGGCCATCCGCCGAAGCGAGGGAGCGGGTGAATGAGCCGTAAGGCGCCGGTCGTCGACAATCCGACCGAGATCGACATCACGGAAGTCCTGAAGCGAATTCCACATCGCTATCCCTTCCTGCTGGTCGATCGAGCGGAGGACTATCAGCCGCACAAGTCGATCGTCGGCATCAAGAGCGTGACGATCAACGAGCCGTTCTTCATCGGCCATTTCCCAGACTATCCGGTGATGCCGGGCGTGCTGATCGTCGAGGCGCTGGCCCAGACGGGCGCCGTGCTGATGTCGAAGTCGCTGAATGTCGATGTGGCGGGCAAGACCATCTTCTTCGTCTCGCTGGACAATTGCCGCTTTCGCAATCCCGTGCGTCCCGGCCATACGCTGCGCCTGGTCGTCGAGGTCCTACGTGCGCGCGGAGACCTGTTCAAATTCCGCGGCCAGGCGATGGTCGGCGACAAGATCGCCGCCGAGGCGGAGTTCGCAGCCATGGTGGTGGAGACCCAGTGAGCGTCGACGTCCATCCCACCGCCATCGTCGCGCCGGGCGCCGAGCTCGCGGACGGGGTTTCGATCGGTCCGTTTTCGATCGTTGGAGAGAACGTGCGGATAGGCGCGCGCAGTCGTCTGCTGGCCCACGTCGTGGTCGAGGGCCATACGCGGATCGGCGAAGACTGCGTGGTCCGCAACTTCACCAACCTGGGCGGCCCGCCGCACCACAACGGTTATCGCGGCGAGCCTACCGAGCTGATCATCGGCGACCGCAACCGGATCTGGGAGCATGTGACCATGCACATCGGCACCGTCGACGGCGCCGGGCGCACCGTGGTCGGCGACGACGGCATGTACATGGCCAGCAGCCATGTCGGGCACGACTGCCTGGTGGGCGACAATGTGATCCTCGCCCACTCGGGCACGCTGGGCGGCCATGTGCGGGTCGGCGACTTCGTGATGGTCAGCGGCCTGGCCGCCGTCCACCAGCATTGCCGCATCGGCCGCTATTCGTTCATCGGTGGACTGGCGGCGGTGACCAAGGATGTGATCCCCTACGGCATGGTGTGGGGCAATCACGCCCACCTGGAGGGATTGAACCTGGTCGGTCTGAAGCGGCGCAACTTCTCGCGCGAGACGGTCTCGGAACTGCGCACCGCCTATCGGTCGCTGTTCGCCGACGAAGGCACCTTCCAGGAACGGATCGACGACGCCGAGCGCGCCTTTGGACACAGCGCCCCGGTCATGGAGATCATCGACTTCATCCGCGAGGACGCCACGCGCCCTCTCTGCCTGCCCGAACGCGAGGAGTAGCCCATGCGCAAGCTCGGACTGATCGCCGGCGGCGGCGGACTGCCGGTGGAGATCGCAGAACACTGCGAACAGGCGGGTCGCCCGCTGTTCGTCATGCGCCTGAAGGGTTTCGCAGGGCCCGCGCTCGCCGAGTATCCGGGCGCGGATGTGGGCCTGGCCGAATTCGGCAAGTGCTTCGAGGGCCTGCGGCGCGCCGGCGTGGAGAGCGTTTGCATGGCCGGCGCCGTGAGCCGCCCGGACTTCCGCGACCTGAAGCCTGACTGGCGCGGCCTGATGTACCTGCCAGGCGCGATCGCCGCTGCGCGCAAGGGCGACGACGCCCTGTTGCGCTTCGTGGTCGGCGCTTTCGAGAAGGAAGGCTTCGCCGTCGAGGGCGCCCACCAGGTGATGGATGATCTGACCCTGGGCGCAGGCCCGCTGGGCGCCGTCGTGCCCGACGAGGCCCAGCTGCTGGACGCCCAGCGCGCCCTGCACGTGGCGCGTGAAGTGGGTCGGATGGACGTCGGTCAGGGGTGTGTCGTCTGCGACGGCCTGGTGCTCGCCGTGGAGGCCCAAGAAGGCACCGACGCGATGCTGGCGCGCGTCGCCCAACTGCCGCCTGCCATCCGGGGCGGCCCAGGCGCTGCGCGAGGCGTGTTGGCCAAGGCTCCCAAGCCCGCGCAGGAGGCCCGCGTCGATCTGCCAACCATCGGGCTTGGCACCGTCCAGGCGGCCGCCCGAGCGGGGCTAGCGGGCGTCGTGGGCGAGGCGGGGCATCTGCTGGTGCTGGACCGCGAAGAGGTCATCGCCCTGGCCGACGAGCTTGGCGTGTTCATCTTCGGCGTGGAGCCGCTGAGCGCGTGAGCTCGCCGCTCTGCGTGATGCTGGTCGCCGCCGAGGCGTCCGGCGACGATCGCGGCGCGGGCCTCGCCAATGCGCTGCGGGCGCGGTTGGGCGATCAGGTGCGCTTCGTGGGCGTCGGCGGTGCGCGAATGGCGCAGGCCGGGGTGCGCAGTCCCTTCGACATCACCGAACTATCGATCCTCGGCGTGTTCGAGGGCGTGCTCGCTTATCGGCGCGTCATCCGGCGCGTGCGCGAAACCGTGGCGCTCGCCAGGGCCGAACGCCCTGACGTGGTGGTGCTGATCGATTCCTGGGGCTTCACCCTGCGAGTGGCACAAGGCCTGCGCCGCGCCGAACCGAAGCTGCCGCTGATCAAGTACGTGGGGCCGCAGGTGTGGGCCTGGCGGGCGGGCAGGGCGCGCACCCTGGCTGGCGTCGTCGACCACCTGTTGAGCATAAACGCTTTCGACGCCCCGTATTTCGAGCGGGAGGGCCTCTCGGTGACGTTCGTAGGCAACTCCGCCCTGGCTCTGGATTTCTCCGACGCACATCCCGAGCGATTACGCCGCGAGATCGGCGCGGGGCCTGACGACCTGGTCCTGCTGGTCCTGCCGGGCAGCCGCCCTGGAGAGATCGCGCGGGTGACGCCGGCGTTCGAGGACGCGGTGAATATCCTCAAGGCGCGGCGCCCGGACCTGCACGTGGTGGTGGCCGCCGCCTCCACCGTGGCTGATGAGGTGAAGGCGCGTGTCGCCGGCTGGCCGCATCGCGCCCACGTGGTCGAAGGCGAACAGGCCAAGCGTGACGCCATGCGTGCGGCCGATCTGGCGCTCGCCTGCAGCGGCACGGTGACTACGGAGCTGGCGCTGGCGGGATGCCCGATGGTGGTCGGCTACCGGTTGGGCCCGATGACCCATGCCGTCCTGAAGCGGCTGATCAAGACGCCCTACATCAGCCTGTTCAACATCGCCGGGGGGGCGTTCGTAGCGCCGGAGTTCGTCCAGGACGAATGTACGGGAGAAAAGCTGGCCGCAGCGCTCGAGGCCAGACTGGCCGATCCGGACCTGCGTCGCCGTCAGGTAGACGCCCAGTTCAAGGCGCTGGACGCCATGGGCCGGGGCGGCCCCGATCCATCGGAAGCCGCCGCCGATGCTGTGCTGAAGCTGCTCGCCGAACGCCGCGCCGCCTGAGCGGCGCGGGACGCTCGAAACGAGCCTTAGCCGCGCTTGTGGACGGGCGTGAACGCGCGCTGCGGTTCGCCGGTGTAGATCTGCCGCGGACGGCCGATCTTCTGCGACGGGTCCTCGATCATTTCCTTCCACTGCGCGATCCAGCCGACGGTGCGCGCCACCGCGAACAGCACGGTGAACATCTCCGCCGGGAAGCCCAGGGCGCGCAGGGTGATGCCCGAGTAGAAGTCGACGTTCGGGTACAGCTTGCGCTCGACGAAGTACTCGTCGCTCAGCGCGATGCGCTCCAGCTCCATCGCCACCTTCAGCAGCGGATCGTCGGCGTTGCCGACTTCCGCCAGCACCTCGTGGCAGGTCTTCTGCATGACC
>NZ_JAUXZW010000400.1 GCF_030693805.1 Phenylobacterium sp. | reverse complement strand
GCCATGCCAACCGCGATCTGCAGAGCGCGTGGGCCGCGCATGGCGGCGATAGCTTCACCTTCGAGGCGGTCGAACGGCTGAAGGATGAGGAATGTCAATCGGCGTTCAAATTTGACCCCGTATCGGCGTCCAATTTTGACCCCTTTGAGCGGCGGGTTTTGACGGTAGCGCTCGCCTCGTCGGAGCTGGCCGGGGTTGCGGAGACGAGGCGAGCGCGGGATGTGTGGTCGTCGTCGCGGCTTTTGAAGCGCCAACTGTCGTTGCCGGTTTCCACGATGTCGCAATGGTGAGTCAGGCGGTCAAGCAGCGCGGTGGTCATCTTGGCGTCGCCAAATACGCTGGGCCATTCCCCGAAGGATAGGTTGGTGGTGACGACGATCGACGTGCGCTCGTAGAGCCGGCTGACGAGATGGAACAGTAGCTGGCCACCGGATTGAGCAAACGGAAGGTAGCCGAGTTCGTCGAGAACAATGAAGTCCATCCGGGTCAGATGCTCGGCGATGCGACCCTGCCGTCCATTGCGGGTCTCGATCTCCAGGCGATTGACGAGGTCGACGACGTTGTAGAACCGACCACGGGCGCCGGACCGGATGCAGCTTCTGGCGATTGCGATGGCCATATGTGTTTTGCCGGTGCCGGTACCGCCGACCAGGACGGCGTTACGTTGCTGGGCGATGAAGCCGCCGCCGGCGAGATCATTGACCAGCGTCTGGTTGATGGGAGTGCCCTCGAACTGGAAGTCCTCAAGATCCTTGGCCAGCGGCAGTTTGGCGATGGTGAGCTGGTACTTGATCGAGCGCGCCTGCTTCTCGTTGATCTCGGCGTTGAGCAGGTCGCCGACAATGCGTTGGGGTTCGTGCTGGCGCTTGATGGCGGTCGCCATGATCTCGTCGAAGGCGGCCTTCATGCCGTAGAGCTTGAGCTCACCCATGAGGTCGAACAGTTGAGTACGTTCCATCAGATGGTTCTCCTGAGGTTGTCGTAACGGGCACAGTCGGCGATCGGGGCATGGCGCAATGTCAGCGCAGCCGGGGTGAGGATGTTGGCTGGCGGCGCAGGATCGCGCTTGCGGGCCAGAATGTTGAGCACGACATCGGCGGAATGAACGCTGTGGGCGATCGCCTCGGCACAGGCCGCCTCGACGGCCGGCAAGCCGTCGGTCAGAACAGCGTTGAGGATGTCGACCATCTGACGATTGCCATCGTCGGCATTGGCGAGCTTGCGCCGTACACGTTCGATCGCGGCCGGAAGCACCCAGTCCTTGAAGGGAGCGCCGTTGCGCAAGGCGCCGGGTTTGCGCGCCAGCACCGGCACGTAATGCCAGGGATCGTAGACGGTATCGCCACGGCCGAACGAGCGAGCATGCTCGGCAACGATGCGGCCGTCCTGGCGGATCACAATGCGGTCGGCGTAGGCGTGAACCTCGACAGGCCGCCCGACGGCGCTGGCCGTGACCGAGTATTTATTGTTGTCGAAGCGCACCAGACAGGTCTTCGAGACCGATGCCGGCACCGCGTGGAATCCGTCGAACCGGCCGGCATAGGGAACGAGCATCGGTCGCTCCGCTTCGAACACCTGCCAGACCGTTTGCTCGGTCAGCTCTGGATGCCGGTGCGCTTTGGTGTAGGCGATGCACTTGTCCAACAGCCAGGCGTTCAACTCGTCGAGGTTCTTGAACCGGAGCCGTGGCGTGAAGAAGCGTTCCCGGACAAGCCCAACCTGGTTCTCGACCTGGCCCTTCTCCCAGCCCGAGGCCGGCGTGCAGGCCACCGGATCGACCAGGTAATGGCTGCACATCTGCATGAAGCGGCGATTGTAGAGACGCCCTTTGCCGACGAAGATCGTCTCCACGGCCGTCTTCATGTTGTCGTAGATGCCGCGCACGCAGGTGCCCTTGAACAGGGCGAACGCCCGGTCGTGGGCGTCGAACACCATCTCCTGCGTCTCGCGTGGATAGCACCGCACGAACAGCATCCGGCTATGGCAGAGCCGGACATGGGCAGCCTTCACGATCACTGTCACGCCATTGAGCAGGACGACTTCATGGCTCCAGTCGAACTGATAGGCTTCTCCAGGCGCAAAGCTCAGCGGGACGTAGGCCGCTGCCGTCGATTGTCCGCGCTCCTTGCTCCATCGCCTGGCGTAACGGCGCACGGCGTCGTAACCGCCGTCATAGCCGCGCCCGCGAAGTTCCTCGAAGATCCGGATCAATGTCAGTTGCTCGCGAGCGGACTTGGCCGCGTTCCCTGCCAGCAATCCGTCGAGTTCTGCTGCCCATCGTCCCAGCTTCGGCCGCGGTTGGACAACACGCTCGTACTCGAATGAAGTCTCTCCCGACCTCAGCACCTTCCGGACCGTGTTCCGCGACACCTTCAGGTCCCGAGCGATCTCCTTGATCGTCTTGCCCTTGATGAAGTGCTCACGCCTAATCCGGGCAATTGTCTCCACGATCAGCATCCCCGACCACCTGCTTCATGACAAAGCAGGCAGCGCAACAGACCAACCTGTAGGGGGTCAATTTTGGACGCCGATCCCCCGGCTTAGGGGGTCAATATTGCAGGCCGAATGACAGACTTGCGATGTCCGCTGAGGGTCAAAAGCTTCGTTTTACCGTCCGCCGAAGACTTCCGGTCTACCCCGATCAACGGACATCATCAGACCGGCCCGGTGGTCCGTTTTGTGCCGATTTTGTTGCAAAAGTCGGCTGCTGCCGATGGGCGGTTGGCCATTTCGTTAGAGGCGGCCGGCGTTGATCCGCCAGCCCTGACGCTCTCTACGCAATTCCCACTCTACGCGATGCACTGAACCGCATATGGCGGTGGCCGGGCGACCAGCGACGCGAGCCGCCGCAGGTTCTGGGCGATGGCGGCAAGAATGAACTCGTCCTGAGCGCCTCGCGGGCCGCGCAGTCGAAGCCGACCGAGCCTCACGGTCACCATTGATACAGATCAATGACGAGAGGGGTATTGTTGTGCTGGGATGATACTTTGGTCTT
>NZ_JAUXZW010000398.1 GCF_030693805.1 Phenylobacterium sp. | reverse complement strand
CGACGGTGACAACGCGACCAATTTCGGCGTCGGCTACGAGCACAACCTGTCCAAGCGCACGTTGGCTTACGTGTCCGCGTCGCGGATTCACAACGAAGGCAAAGCGGCTTTCCGCACGCCCGGTAGTACCAACACCGCCTCGGCGTTGGGTGGTTCGTCGAGTGCGTATGAGATTGGCTTGCGAATCGCGTTCTGAGCAGATCGCAGCGCCAACGACATGAAAAAAGCCCGGTGCATGCACCGGGCTTTTGGCTTTCAGCGGGGCCTGAAATCAGGGCTTGCTGGAAGTGGGGAAAGGCCATGCGGCCTGCGGGTTCAGCGTGGTTTGCGCTGCGGGTGCAGGGGCAGGCTTGGCGGGCGCCTTTTTCGCGGCGGCTTTTTTGGCGGCAGGGGCGGCTTTTTTGGCGGCCGGCTTTTTGGCTGCAGCGGCCTTCTTGGCCGGCGCGGCTTTCTTCGCGGGTGCAGCGGCCTTCTTCGCAGGCGCTGCCGCCTTCTTGGCCGGAGCTGCCTTCTTCGCCGGTGCCGCCGCCTTCTTGGCCGGGGCTGCCTTCTTCGCAGGCGCTGCCGCCTTCTTGGCCGGAGCTGCCTTCTTCGCAGGCGCTGCCGCCTTCTTGGCCGGGGCTGCCTTCTTCGCAGGAGCCGCCGCCTTCTTGGCCGGAGCGGCCTTCTTCGCAGGAGCCGCCGCCTTCTTGGCCGGAGCTGCCTTCTTCGCAGGCGCTGCCGCCTTCTTGGCCGGAGCCGCCTTCTTCGCCGGTGCGGCTTTCTTTGCCGCAGCTTTTTTCGCAGTTGCCATGTTGTTCTCCTTGATCAAGTTGCACAGTGCACCACACGTCCCAGGATGGACGTGCAGCGATTCAGCGGGTTGGGAGCCGGTGGATGCATGCCACTTGTGGTGCCCAGCGCGTTGAATGGGGAGACAAAACCCGCGCGCAGCGCTGCCGCAGCGTGGTGGTCGGGTTTTGAAAATGAAGGCCGCATGTGAAGAAGGCGTGGGTGTCCGTTCAGTCCCAGGACAGGGCGCCGCCCGATTGGTACTCGATCACACGGGTTTCGAAGAAGTTGCGTTCCTTTTTGAGGTCGA
>NZ_JAUXZW010000389.1 GCF_030693805.1 Phenylobacterium sp. | reverse complement strand
GATGCCGCCCGCGCCGCGCACGAACACCGCTCGCACGCCCTCGGCGCCCTGCAAGGTCTCGAAGGCCTCGGTCAGCGCCGCGATCAGCTCGGCGTTCATGGCGTTGCGACGAAGGGGTCGGTTCAGGGTGACCGTCGCGATGCCTTCCGGCGTCGCCTCGACCTGCACCAGCCGGGTGTCCAGCTCCCTGTCGAGGCCTTCGACCAGGGGATCGGCGATTGGGTTCGGCATGACGTTTCTCGTCCTCGTATTCAGCTACATCCGGAAAACGCCGAAGCGGCTCTCCGGGATCGGTGCGTTCAGACTGGCGGCGAGCGACAGGCCCAGCACGTCACGGGTCTGGGCCGGATCGATGATCCCGTCGTCCCACAGGCGCGCCGTGGCGAAATACGGGTCGCCCTCGGTTTCGTACTTCTGCCGGACAGGCGCCTTGAACGCCTCGGCTTCCTCGGGCGTCCAATGGCCAGCGTCGCGGTGGACGGTGGCGAGAACACTGGCCGCCTGCTCGCCCCCCATCACGCTGATGCGGCTGTTGGGCCAGGTCCACAGGAAGCGCGGGCTATAGGCGCGCCCCGCCATGCCGTAGTTGCCGGCCCCGAACGAGCCGCCGATCAGCACGGTGAGCTTGGGCACGTCAGCGCCCGCCACCGCGGTGACCAGCTTGGCCCCATCCTTGGCGATGCCGCCCTGCTCGTACTTGCCGCCGACCATGAAGCCCGAGATGTTCTGCAGGAAGATCAGCGGAATCTTCCGCTTAGCGGCCAGCTCGATGAAGTGCGCCCCCTTCAGCGCGCTCTCCGAGAACAGCACGCCGTTGTTGGCCAGGATCGCCACCGGGAAGCCCCAGATCCGCGCGAAGCCGCAGACCAGCGTCGTCCCGTACAGCGCCTTGAACTCATCGAACTCCGAGGCGTCGACGATGCGCGCGATCACCTCGCGCACGTCATACGGCGCACGCACGTCGGTGGGGACGACGCCGTAAAGCTCCTGCGGGTCGTAGGCCGGCGGTCGGGGCTCGGCCATGGCCAGCTGGTGGGGGATCGCGGGTTCCAGCCTGCCCATGATCTGGCGCACGATCGAGAGCGCGTGGTCGTCATCCACGGCCAGGTGGTCGACCACGCCGGAGCGGCGCGCGTGCACGTCCGCGCCGCCGAGTTCCTCGGCTGAGATCACCTCGCCCGTGGCCGCCTTCACCAGTGGCGGGCCGGCCAGGAAGATCGTCCCCTGCCCGCGCACGATGACGCTCTCGTCCGACATCGCGGGCACGTAGGCTCCGCCCGCCGTGCACGATCCCATGACGCAGGCGATCTGGGCGACGCCCTCGGCGCTCATCCGCGCCTGGTTGTAGAAGATGCGGCCGAAGTGGTCGCGATCGGGGAACACCTCGGCCTGGTGCGGCAGGTTCGCGCCGCCGGAATCCACCAGGTAGACGCAAGGCAACCGGTTCTGCTGGGCGATCTCCTGGGCGCGAAGGTGCTTCTTCACGGTCAGCGGGAAATAGGCCCCGCCCTTAACCGTGGCGTCGTTCACCACCACCATCGCCTCGCGGCCGCTGATCCGCCCCACCCCGGTGATCAGGCCGGCGCCAGGCGCCTCGTCGTCATACAGGCCGCCCGCCGCCAATGCGCCGACCTCGAGGAACGGCGAGCCTGCGTCCAGCAACCGGGCCACCCGCTCGCGCGGCAGCAGCTTGCCGCGGGCCGCATGGCGGCGACGCTGTTCTTCGGACCCGCCCAGCGCAGCCTGCGCCGTGCGCGCGCGCAACGCATCGACCAGCGCGCGGTTCGCCCGGGCGTTCGCCGCGAAGGCTTCGCCGCCGGTGTCGAGGGTCGAGGTCAGCCTTGGCATCAGGCAAGACATAGCCGTGGCTGCAGCGTCGCGCTAGCGTCCGCCCCGTGGCCGATCGCGTTGACACCCCGGATGATTCTTCGCTTTCACGGCTGTTCGCCGAGGCCTTCGTCGATCGTGAAGCCGCATGGTTCTGCCTGGCCGGCGGCGCCCTGCTGTTCGAGGCGGGCGAGCCGGCCGACCAGCTTTACTACCTGCGCGCCGGCCGGCTCGGCGTGTTCCGCTCCGACGAGGACGGCGACATCCAGTTCCTGGGCGTAATCCGACCAGGCGAGCCGGTTGGCGAGATGGCGCTGATCGCCGGCGGCGCGCACTCCGCCCGCGTCGTGGCCCTGCGCGACTCCGAGATCCTGGGCCTCCCGCGCGAGGCGTTCTTCGACGCCTGCGAAGCCGACCCCACGGTAATGACCGAGCTCGCCCGGTTGATGATCCGCCGCAGCCGCCAGGCGGGCCAGCGCGAGGCCGTAGGCGACCCGTCCGTGTTCGGCTTCCTGGCCGTGGCCGACGGCGTCAACGTGCGCCCCCTCGCCGATCGGGTGGCCCAGGAGATCGCAGGCCTGGGCTATTCTTCCCTGGTCGTCGGCGTCGAGGCGGTCAATGTCGCGCCCGAGTGGTTTTCCGAGGCCGAACGCAGCCACGACTTCGTACTCTACGTCGCCGAGAACGCGGACCTGGGTTGGCGACAGGTGGTGGCGCGCCAGGTCGA
>NZ_JAUXZW010000382.1 GCF_030693805.1 Phenylobacterium sp. | reverse complement strand
AAGACCGACGGCGTCGACGTCACCGGCGAGCTGAGCTTCCAAGATATCTATGGCGGCGACCTGACATTTGGCTCGCAGATCACCTGGACCCACAAGTACACGGTCGCCGAGGTCGTTCTGCAAGGCGTGACGGTCGCGGGCTTCGAAGCGGTCGGCAAGTACAACTACAATACCGGCTTTTACGCGATGCCGGAATGGCGCGGAAATTTCTACGCCGAGTTTGAAACCGGCCCGCACAACATTCGTGTCCAGACCAGCTACATCGACGGTTACGTCGACCAGCGAACCACGCCGTTCATCGGCAACCTGGTGGTGGGCGATGTGACAAACGTCGCACAGGCGACGATCGTACCCCGCCCGCAGAACGGCAAGAAGATCGACGCCTTCGTCAGCACCGACGTGACATGGCGGATGTTCCTGCCCTGGGATACGACCGCAGTGTTGAACGTCTCCAACATCTTCGACACACCCGCCGTTCGCGCGACAGGAAGTCAACTACGACGCCGGCGTCGCCAACGGACTGGGCCGAACCTACAAAATCGCGATCACCAAGAAGTTCTAATCGCGCTGCGGATATTGTCGGCCGTTCCCCGCGCCGGCGATCAACTAACCCAGGGACCTTGGCCCTGGGTTTTTCCTTTCGCCTAAACAGTCAACAGGCGTTGTCCTGGGTTTCGAGGAGGCGACATGGACCGACTGGATCGGGATGCCCGTGCGTTCATGGCGCGCGTGACGACGCCGCCGCGCCACGACCCGCGACGCATCGCGCCGGCTTTGGCCGAAGCCACGCGCACCCACATCGAGACCTCGAGTGGAAGGGTTGCGACGTGGCGCCTAGGCGAAGGCCCAGCGGTGATCCTGGCCCACGGCTGGTCTACCGACAATTCAACCTGGGAACCGCTGATCCGTGCGCTCGCCAGCCGCGGGCGTGCTGTCGTCGCCGTCGACCATCCCGGTCACGGCCTGTCGGCGGACGCCCACTGCACCAGACGCTCAGCCGGCGCCGCCCTGGCGCAGGTGGCCGAAGCGCTCGGCCCGATCAGCGCCGCGGCCGGCCATTCCTTTGGAGGCCCGGTGATCGGACTGGCGCTTTCGCAGGGCATGCCTGCCTCACGCGTCGCGTTCATCGCACCGGCCCCGGCGCGCAGCAAGCGGTGGCTGCGCTTCGCAGCGGACGTCGGCGTCGCGCCTGAGATCGCGGAACACGCCCTGGTCATTGCGGAACGGGAGGGCGAGATGTTCGACATGAGCGTTCCTGGCCCGCACATGGGTCGGCCGGCGCTGTTCGTGCAGTCGAAGGACGACCCGGTGGCCACCTATGAATCGACTGCGTCGCTCAGCGCCGCCTGGGCCGGATCGGAGATGATGCTTGTGGACGGCCTGGGCCACGAGCGCGTCCTGGCGGACAAGGCCGTCGTCGAACGCGTCGCCGATTTCCTGGCTTAGTCGCCAGCGGAACCAAACCCCATGGCGCAGGTTAATCGGTGATGAGCACCATCATTCTGATCGTCGTCGTCCTCGTGCTGCTGGGCCTCGCGCTCTACGCCATCCAGAGGACGCCCATCCCGTCGCCCATCAATTGGATCGTGCAGGTTCTCCTCGTCGTGCTGGCGATCTGGTTCATCGGCACGCGCGCGGGCGTGTTCTAGCTAGCGGACCTTCGCGAAGCATTCGCGCAGTTCACGCACGAAGAGCTCCGGCTGCTCCCAGGCGGCGAAATGCCCACCCTGCTGCAGTTCGTTCCAGTGGATGATGTTGGTCATCCGCCGTTCCGCCCATCGGCGCGACGGCCGGAAGATTTCCTTGGGATAGATGCTCACGCCCGTGGGCAGGTCCACCGTCCCGGCGCGCGAGCTCGGGAAGCTCTCCCAATAGAGGCGCGCCGACGAGGCCGCCGCGGCGGGGAGCCAGTACAGCATGATGTTGTCCAGCATATCGTCGAGGCTGAAGACGTCTTCGGGCGCGCCCGCGTTATCGCTCCACGCCGACAGCTTTTCGTAGATCCAAGCCGCCTGCCCGGCAGGTGAGTCGACGAGGCCGTATCCCACCGTCTGCGGCCGCTTCGATTGCAGCCGCGCATAGCCGGACTCTTCTTCCTGATAATGTTTGGTGGCGGCCACGGATGCTTGCTCGGCCGGCGTGAGCGTCTCCAGATCCTCAGGCCGCGGGGCGACCACCGGCATGTTGACGTGCACCGCCGCGCACCCCGCAGGCTTTGCGATGCCGATGGCTGTGGTGACCATCGCGCCCCAGTCACCGCCCTGCGCCACCCATCGTCCATAGCCGAGGCGCGCCATCAACTCAGCCCACGCCGCTGCGATCCGCTCGACGTTCCAGCCGGTCTGCGAAGGCTTGTCAGAGAAGCCGAAGCCAGGAAGCGACGGCGCAATCACATGGAAGGCGTCGTCCGCCGAGCCGCCGTAGCGGACCGGATCGGTCAGCGGGCCGATCACCTGCATGAACTCGATCACCGAGCCCGGCCAGCCGTGGGTGATCAGCAAGGGGAGCGCCTGGGGATGCGGCGATCGGACGTGCAGGAAGTGGATGCCCAGCCCATCGATGCTGGTCTTGAACTGTCCCAGATCGTTCAGCCGCGCCTCGCACCGTCGCCAGTCGTAGCGCTCTCGCCAGTGCTCGCAGAGCGCCTGCACCTTGGCCAGCGGTGCGCCCTGCGACCAGTCGGCGACGAGTTCACGCTCTGGCCACCGTGTCTGGTCGAGACGACGATGGAGATCATCGATCGCTGCCTGCGGCACAGCCAGCCAATAGGACTCTATCGCCTCACTCATCGGCTATCCCTCTACCCGGCGGGCGTAACCCATATCAGCGCCCCTTCCATCGAGGCGGCCGCTTTTCGGAGAAGGCGAGTGGACCTTCCACCGCGTCCTCAGAGGCGTTCATCGCCGCCATGGCGGGGAACGCCGACTGCTGATGCAGCGCCTCCTGCAGCGGCATCTCCAAGCTGCGCATGGCGACCTGCTTGGACGCGCGGACCGCGAGAGGGCTGCATTCGCAGATTTGCGCCGCCCATCGGCGCGCCGTCGCCAGCAGGTCCGCCGCCGAGGTCAACTCGTTGACGAAGCCGTAGGTCGCGCCCTCCTTGGCCGAGACGAGCCGGCCGGTGAGGATCATGCCCATCGCCAGCTTCACCGGGATCTGCCGAGGCAGGTTGTGCAGTCCGCCGCCGCCGGCCGCCAAGCCGACCCTTGGCTCCGGCAGCCCGAAGCGGGCGCTCTCGACGGCGACGATCACGTCGCAGGCGAGCGCCAGCTCGAAACCGCCGCCGGCGGCCACGCCGTTCACCGCGGCGATGACAGGCTTGTCCAGGTCGAACCGGTCGACCAGGCCCGCATAGCCGCTCGGCGGCATGGGCTTCTTGAGGCTGCCGGCGGCGATCCCCTTCAGGTCGCTGCCGGCGCAGAACGCCCGGTCGCCCGCGCCCGTGACGATCGCCACCCACTGGTCGGGATCTGTGGCGAAGTCCTCGAACGCCTCATGCAGCTCCCAGTGCATCGGGTTGCTCAGGGCGTTCATCGCCTCAGGGCGGTTGAGGGTGATGACCGTGACGGGCCCCTCTCTTTCGCGCCGGATGAACTCGTATTCCATGCCGCCTCCCCTTGCTTGTCGTGGCCGCCCGCAATCAGAGCGCGTACGGGAAACTCTGCGCAATGCGCTCGACCCTTTTGCGCACGAAGCCCTCGGCCTCCTGGTGGGTGTGGATGAACAGGTCGCCCCTTCGCAGCCCGTCGAGGATCAGACGCACGGCGTCCTCGGTCGGCAGGATGCGATGGTCGACCGGCGCGTCGCTGTCGGGGGCGGCGCGGTAGTCCGCAACGCCGCCCAAAGCGACCGGCCGATTGCGCTGGCTCTCGCCGATCTTGCTCACCACGTGCATCGGGCAGAGCACCGAGGCGGTGACGTTCTTGCCGCGCAGGTCCTTGCGAAGCGTCTCGGCCAGCGCGATCACGCCAGCCTTGGTGACGTTGTAGGGCGCGTTGTTGGCGAACGGCACCAGGCCGGCGAAGCTCGCCGTGAACAGCATCTGCCCCGGTTCGCCCTGGGCCAGCATCCGCGGCAGGAACGCCTCAACGCCGTTCACCGGACCCCAGAGGTTGACGCCGATCACCCAGCGCCAGTCGTCGTGGGTAAGCTCGAACGCCGGGCGCCCCACGCCCACGCCGGCGTTGTGCATCACCAAGTGGGCTGCGCCGAAGTGATCCCAGGTCCGATCCGCAAGCTCAAGCATCGCGGCCCGGTCGCTGACATCGGTGATCACGCCGATCGCCTCGGCGCCCTGGGCGCGAAGTCCGGCGACCGCGTCATCCAGGGCGGCCTGTTCGATGTCAGCGATCACCAGCTTGGCGCCCTCCTGGGCCAGCGCCTGCGCCACCCCCAGGCCGATACCGCTCGCGCCGCCGGTGATCACGGCGACACGGCCCTTGAAATCATCCATCTGGTTCCACTTCCTTTGTCTTCGAACGTTCGGCTTGGCGTCTGTTACTGGGACACGATCACGCCGCTCTGCTTCAAGTTGCTGATCTCGGCGTCATCGAAGCCGATCTCCTGAAGGATCGCGCGGCTGTGCTCGCCAAGCTCCGGCGCGCGCCCAGGCTGGGTCTTGGGCGCGCCCTGGACATTGAAGGGGCTGCTGACGGTGTACAGGTCGGGGTCGTGGGCGAATGGCGTGATCGCCCCGATGGTGTGGGCCTGGGCGTCCTGGCGCACATCGTCCAGCGTGGCGACGATCTCGTACGAGACGCCGGCCTTGTTCGCGCCTCACGCCAATAGGCGAGATCATGCGCGGCGAACCGCTCGTCGAAGATCGCAATCAGAGCGGCTGAATTCGCCCGCCGCGCCGCGATCTCAGCGAACCGCGGATCGTCGGCGAGATCCTCGCGCCCAATCGCTGCTACCAGCGGCCTGAACAGCTTCGCCTCATTGAGGACCATCATGTTGAACCATCGGTCGTCGGCGCAACGGTAGGTGTTCACGCAGGCGTTCATCCCTTCGGTCCGCCTCACGCGCGGCGCGGACGGCATGCCGCACAGGTTGGCCTGGATCTGCAGGGAGTTGGTCCACAGACCCGCCGCCAGGAGCGAGACATCCACCTGTCCACCCAGGCCAGTCTGTTCGCGGCGATAGAGCCCGCTGAGGATGGCGGCGTACAGCATGGCCGCGGCCGGATTGTCGCCCATGCCCCCTGACGACGAGATCGGCGCGCCGTCCACCGGGCGCATCAGGTCCATCAGGCCGGACCGGGCCCAGTAACTGGTGGTGTCGAAGCCCGGCCGGTCGGCCTCCGCCCCGGACTCTCCGTAGGCGGTGAACGAGGCGTAAATCAGCCGCGGGCGGCCAGGGCTCAGGTCTTCAAACCCGATCTTCAGCCGCCGGCGCGTGAGCAGCGGCAGGTTGGTGATGAACACATCGGCGCCATCCAGCAGCCGCTCCAGGACGCTCAACCCCTCAGGGACCTTGAGATCGAGGGCCAGGCTCCGCTTGTTGCGCGAGCCCAGCATCCACAGGAAATTATGCTCCGGCGCAGCCTTGCCGGGCGGCGCGTAGGCGTAGCGATAGGCATCGCCTTCCGGCGGCTCCAGCTTGATCACATCGGCGCCGAAGTCGGACAACAGCGTAGCGGCGCCCGGGGCGGCGACGAAGCTGGCGCAGTCTACAACCTTCAAGCCCGCGAATATTCCTTGGCCCATGCGATCCACCACGTATTCTATTACTAGTACTGCGTTCAATTGATCATGCCGCAATAGATATTTTCAGTTGCCTCAATAACCAATTCGCACGAATGTTCGACAATCATATGTGCCGCGTCAAGGCGTGAAGCGCTGCGTATCGTCTGGGCGGTCCATGGCGGACTCGGGGCGAGTTGCGCGGAACCACGATCAAGGTCGACGCCGTCAACCCCGGCTATGTGGCGACGGACATCCATAACAACAGTGGGTCCCGCACGCCCCGAACAGGGTGCACAGAAGGCCGTCAAACTGGCGACGCTGGGCGACGACGGCCCGACCGGCGGCTTCTTCAACGACGCCGGCGTGGAGCCCTGGTGACGCAGGCGTAGGCGCCCGCATCACCAGGGCCATCAGGCCGCTGCTGCGGACAATTCACGCCGTTCCGCCTCGTCGAGCGCCCGCACATAGGACTTGCGCATCAGCCATGCCGCAAGCGTCGCGACTGGGCCTATGAAGCAGATCATCGTCGTCAGCGCATAGCCGATGGCGAATTCGCCTTCGAAGAAATGATCGGCGATCAGCGCGCAAAGGGGCGGTCCGAACGCCATGCCGACCAGGTTGTTGGCGGTCAGGTAGCCCGCCATGATCCGCGCGCGCATGCGTCCAGGCGTCACGAACTGGATGATCAGCGGGATCAGGACCGCCCCGGCGGTGGAGAAGAAACCCGCCGCGCCGGATGCGATCAACAGCACCGCGGTCGATGTGGTCACGCCGACCAACGCCATCAGCATCCAGCCCGCGGTGATCGCGCCGCAATAGACCAGCACCAGCGCGTCCCGATGGCCCCGCGCCGTCCAGCGCTTGGCCAGCATCGGCCATAAGAATGCGCCGGCGACGCCTGAGAGAATGCCGGCGGTCCCGTAGGCCATGCCGGCCTCAACCGGCGTCAGTCCGTGGGCCCGGATCATCAGGGTCGGCACCCAGGCCGTCTTGGCGAAGCCGATCAGGTTCATCATCGCCGCCGCGATGAAGATGCAGCCATAGAGACGGCGCTCGCGGCTGACGTATTCCAGCGCCTGCTTCACCGAGCCGAAGTCCTGGCCCTTGATCTCGCCCACACGTTTCGGCTCGCGCACCGTGAAGAACAGCAGCGGCGCGAGCAGTAGGCCGGGCACGCCCACGAAGACCAGCGTCAGTTGCCACGGCTCCAGGCCGATGCCAGGCGCCACATCCTGAGCGACCTTCAAGGCGAGGCCGCCGAGCACAAACGACCCGGCTCCCATGAATGTGGCGACCGCGGTGTAAGCCGTCGTCGGCAGGGTGCGTTTATCGCGCGGGAAGATGTCGGCGATGATCGAGATTGCGGCGGGCGACAGCACCGCCTCCCCGACGGCGACCCCGGCGCGCAGAATCATCAGTTGAGTGTAGTTGCTCGAGAAACCCGACCCTACAGTGCAGGCGCTCCACAGCAGGACGCCCAGGGTGACGAGCCGAATACGATTGTGCTTGTCTATAACGTGGGCCAGCGGCAGGCCGGTCAGCGAGTAGACCACGCCAAAACCGAGGCCAAACAAGATGCCGATTTGCGTGTCGCTGACATTAAGGTCGGCGCTGATAGACGACGCCAGCAGAGACAGGATCAACCTGTCCATGAACGACATCGAATACAGCAGGATCAGGATGATCAGTGCGTACCAGGCGCTACGCGCACTGGGGTATTTTCGCTCTACAGGTTCGGCCTCCACGCATTCCTCCCACAATGATCGCCAGTCTTCCTGGAAGGCTGTTCCAGGCGCCGGCTTGATGACGCACACCCTCGCCGGGGGCGCCGCATTGTGCGTGTCGCCGCCGATCCAGGACCTGTCGCCGGCTTTCGCCAAGGCGGCTTCGGGCCCCTAGCCCCCACCTTGGCAGAACCGGCGCGCGCGTCCATGGGCCTCGCCTCGCCCGCGTGCGCTGCTACTGGCCGGTGAAGGCCGGCGCGCGCTTCTCCACGAAGTGGGCGATCCCCTCCTTGAAATCGGCGGTGGTGAAGGAGCGTTCGGCCTCGGTCACGGCGTCGGTGACCGCCTCGCCGACGCCGGTGAAGAACAGCGAACGGTAGACCTGACGCTTCATCACGCCCGTGGACAGCGGCGAGGCGAAATCGGCCATGTCGCGGGCGAGCGCCAGGACCTGATCGAGGAAGCCCTCGCTCGGCAACACGGTGGCGAACCCCATGCGATCGGCTTCTGCGGCGCTGAGCACCCGGCCGGTCATCAGGATGTCGAGGGCGTTGCGCACCCCGACCAGATGCGGCAGCAACCATGCCATCCCGAACTCGGCGGTCAGGCCCCGCCGCGACCAGGCCGTGGTGATCCTCGCGCCATCGGCCACGTAGCGCAGATCGCTGAACCCCGCGTAGCAGAACCCGGCGCCGGCCGTGGGACCGTTGATCGCCGCGATGATCGGCTTGGGCACATCGAACATGAAATGCATGTTGTGCGGGTCGGGGTCCACGGGTCCGGAACGATCACCGGCCGTGGCGCCCAGCTCTGAGACGTCGCGGCCGACGCAGAAGTCGCGTCCCTCGCCGGTCAGGACGATGACCCGGACGTCGCGATCCTGGCCCGCCGCCTCAAGCGCGGCGCGGACCTCAGTATGCATCTGCGGGCTCCAGGCGTTGCGCTGCGTCGGATTATTCAGACTGACGATCGCCACGCCATTCAGATTTTCCACCTTCACGAAACGATACATTGTTCACATACCCCGTTTCTATATTTCGAACTATAGTTGTATGAAAACTATAATCTGTTGACTGGATTGAGTCGCCGTCGGCGGCGCCCGTTCATCGGCGGGCGGCGCCTACGATGGACACCCAGGCGCCCGTGATCAACTGCCAGGCGTCGACGCCCGCAATGCGGACGCTGGCGCAGCGAGCGGAGCGCCGAGGAGTCAAACCCTGAATAAAGGCATGACCGAATTCCCCGTCGGAAGTGAGGGGAAACATTTGATTCGAGTTGGAATAGCTGATCGACGAGTCAGGTAAGAAATGACGCGTTGGATTTGATGGAGAAAAGTCGATCGCTTACGCTAGGGAGCACAAAGTAATCGGTGCATGCCGTTTAGATTACGTCAACCTTTTGTATCCGCACCGCCACTGGTGGCTGAAAATCTGCTTCCCGTTGCGCAAGACTATTGACGCAGACGTCGCCGATGGTGTGTCTCGCGCGCTAACCGAGGCCACAACGGCCAGGCGAAGGGGACATTCTTAGAGTCCGTTTGGAAACTCACGGGTGGGTGGTCCGGCGTAGCAGGTTTCCGCCCATGGCGACGAGGATCATGGCCTGCGAGACGTCGATCCGGGCCTCGTAGTCGCGGACCAGACGGCGCCAGCGGGTCATCCAGCC
>NZ_JAUXZW010000378.1 GCF_030693805.1 Phenylobacterium sp. | reverse complement strand
CGCTTTGCGCGCCGCTGACCACCGAGAAGCAGCCCGACGGCAGGCCGGCTTCCAGCGCGAGGGCGGCCAGCGCCAGGGCGGTGAACGGCGTCGCCGAGGCGGGTTTCAGCACCAATGTGCAGCCCGCGCAGAACGCCGCGGCCGCCTTGCGGGTCATCATCGCGGCCGGGAAGTTCCACGGCGTGATCGCAGCCACCGGCCCGACCGGCTCGCGGAACGCCAGGATCAGGTCCTGGGCGGCGCCGCTGTCGATCGCGCGGCCGTCCAGGTGCTCGGCGATGCCGGCGAACCAGGTGATGAACGAGTTGGCGTAGCGCACCTCGCCCACCGCTTCGGCGAATGGCTTGCCGTTCTCCAGCGAGATCAGCGCCCCAAGCGCCTGTTCGTTGGCGGTGATCAGCGCCGCCCAGCGCGTCAGGAACTCGCCGCGCTCCCGACCCTTGCGGCGCGACCAGTCGGGAAAGGCGCGGGCCGCCGCGGCGATGGCCTCGTCCACCTGTTCCGCGGTCAACGATGGGACGTGGCCGAGGATGGTCTGCTCGGACGGGTCCTCGACCGCGATCGCGCCGTCGCCGGCCGAGATCCAGGCGCCGTCCACCAGCGCGGCTTCGCGGATCAGCTTGCGCGCTGCGTCCTTCAGGTCGTCTGGGGAAGTCGGCGATGTCATGTGGAAACCTTTTGCGGGCGGGTCGCCTCCACCGAACGCGCGAGGCCTCGAAACGGCTGTCGGGTTTCCGACAGAGGAATTTAAGTCTCGCATTCTAAAGCGAAATTTACCCTGTCTATGGGCCGTTCGTTTACCGCGTCGACGTTAGGATCGCCCCGAAACAGGATCGGGGATTGGGCGTGGGCCAGCGAATCCGAGCGATATTGCGTCTTGCCGGCACACTGGGCAGGCGCGGTCGGTTGAAGGACGGAATGCGCGACGAGCGCGGCGTGGTGGCGATCATCTTCGCCCTGGCCGTCGTCGTGCTGGCGCCCATGATCCTGGGCCTGTTCGACGTCTACACAGCCACAGAACAGCGCGCGAAGCTGCAGGATGCGGTCGACGCCGCGGCGCTCTACGCCGCACGGTCGTCGGCCCAGACCGACGCCGAGATCAACACCCTGGCGGGCAAGGCGCTCACCGCCAACCTCCACCTGGTGCGCGGCGCGACCTTGACGTCGTCCGAGTTCCACCTGACCGACAACAACACCAAGGTGGTGGGCAGCGCCTCCGTCACCCCGGTGGCGCTCGCTCCCGGATTCTGGTCGCACCATCCGGTCAGCGCCAACACCGAGGTGATCCGCTCGTCGAAGAACGTCGAGGTCGCCCTGGTGCTCGACATCACCGGCTCGATGTCGGGGACCAAGATCTCCGACCTGCGGACCGCCGCGCAGAGCCTCGTCGACATCGTCGTGCGCACCCAGCAGACGCCGTTCTATTCGAAGGTCGCGGTGGTGCCGTGGTCGATGGGGGTGAATCCTGGCGCCTATGGCGACGCCGCCCGTGGCGCTGTCGTCGGCACCAAGGCGGTCACCGCCTACTCGAGCTGGTATTCGGGGACGCAGAAGACGATCAGCGGCGCCACGCGCGCAAGTCCGGTCGTCATCACGGCCACCAGCCACGGGTTCGCCAACGGAAACACTGTGCTGATCACCGGCGTCAGCGGCATGACGCAGATCAACGGCACGCCCTATGTGGTGGCCAACAAGACCACGAACACCTTCCAGCTCCAGGGCATCAACGGCTCGGCGTTCACCGCCTATTCGTCCGGCGGCAAGGTGACGAAGTGCGTGCGCACCGACTGCAGCGCACAGTTCACCTCGACGGCCCATGGCTATAACGTCAACGACTATATCTATATCGACAACCCGAGCGGCGCCGCGCTACGCGATATAGTCGGTATCGTGCGGAGCAATGCGACGAATACCTTCAACCTGTTCTTCGCGAGCGGGCCAACGGCGGCCTACGCCTCTGGCACCACGGCCTACTGCACGACCTACGGCTGCGAGTACATGCGCTTCACCAATGGCGATTCGACGGCGGTGAAGATCTTCCAGAAGACCAACTGCGTGAGCGAGCGCTTCCAGGCCAACGTCAATACGGATGTGGCGCCCAGCACGACGCCGGTCGGCTTCAACTACGCGGCGGACGGCGACAACCTGGTGGCCGGGACCACGGTCAACACGCCCAACCCGTGCATCAGCCACACGATCATTCCGCTGTCGTCGGACAGGACCGCCATCAAGGCCGCGATCGGCTTGCTCGACGATGGCGGCTCCACCGCCGGCCAGACGGGCGTGGCATGGGGCTGGTACATGGTCTCGCCGACCTTCGGCGCGATCTTCCCGGCCGCCAGCCGCCCCGCGGCCTACAACTCGCCCGACACCATGAAGGCGGTCGTGGTGATGACCGACGGCGCGCTCAACACCACCTACTGCAACGGCGTGATCGCCCAGGACTCGCTGTCCGGCAGCGGCAGCATTAAGGACCACATCAACTGCAACGGCGCCAACGGCAGCACCTTCACCCAGGCCGCGGCGCTGTGTGAGAACATGAAGACCGCCAATATCGTGGTCTACACCGTGGGCTTCCAGATCACCGGCGACACCACGGCGACCAACTTCGTCAACGGCTGCGCGACCGATCCCGACCACGTCTACCTGCCGACCAGCGGCACGGCGTTGAAGGATGCGTTCAAGGCGATCGGCGCCGACATCAACAGCCTGCGTCTATCGCACTAGGCTAGAGCAGCTTGATCTCCCGCAGGCGCTCCTTGAGGAAGTCGTCTGCGGTGATCGGCTGCGGATAGCGGTCGGGCCGGTCTGGCTCCACGCAGCCGGCCAGGGTGACGATCTCGTAGTCCGGGTTGAAGTGCAGGAAGAACGGCGTCGAGTAACGCGCCACGCCCAGCCGCTCCGGCGCCGGGTTGACCACCCGGTGGGTGGTCGACGGCAGGCGATGGTTGCTCAGCCGCTGCAGCATGTCGCCGATGTTGCAGACCAGCGAGCCCTGCGGCGGATTGATCGGCAGCCAGCGCCCGTCGCGGTCCAGCACCTCGAGGCCGGCCTCCTCGGCGCCCAACAGCAGGGTGATGACGTTGATGTCCTCGTGGGCGCCGGCCCGCACATGTGGGCCGTCGAAGGCGACCGGCGGATAGTGCAGCAGCCGCAGGATCGAGTTTCCCTCCGACACCGTGGCCGCGAAGAACCCCCGTTCCAGCCCCAGGTAGACGGCGATGGCCTCGAGGATCCGGGCGCCCATGGCGTCCAGCGCGCGGTAGAGCCAGGTCATCTCCTCCCGAAAGTCAGCCGGGGCTTCGGGCCAGACGTTCTCCGGCATCTGGGCGGCGTAGCGATGGCCGGCCGGCAGGTCACGGCCCACGTGCCAGAATTCCTTGAGATCGTGGTGCGCGGCGCCCTTGGCGGTCTCGATGCCGAACGCGGTGTAGCCGCGCTGGCCGCCGACCCCTGTGATGTATTGGCGCTTTACGTCCTCGGGCAGGGCGAAGAAGGCCTTGATCGCGGCCAGCGCCGCATCGAGCCGCGCGGCCGGCAGCCCGTGGTCGCCCACCACGGCGAAGCCATAGCGCTCGAACGACGCGCCCAGCGACTGGCTGAAGCGCTCGAAGTCGCGGTCGAAGTCCGCAAAGGACACCGGGGTAATGGCGGGGGAGGGCACGGGCTTGCTCCTAAACGGTCGGCTTTCCGGCGTCCTCGGCGACGCGTTCGTCTTCGGCCATCTGGCTCATCTCGGCGCGCAGCAACTGGTCCATGGTCTCGCGCGAGGCGCGGGCGGCCAGGATAAAGCGCTCCTCCTCGCCATAGATCGGCGCGAGCTGGTCGAAAAGCGCGCGGTCGTGCTGGCGAAACAGGGTTGCGGCGCGGGTGGCGCGGTAGTCGCTCAGGCCCAGGCGCTTGAGCGCGCGCCGGCCCATCGAAAGGCCGCCTTCGAAGGTCTCGCGCTCCACCTCGTGGGCGCCCTTGCTGAGCAGCTCATAGGCATGGCGGCGGTCCCAGGCGCGGGCCAGCACGGTCAGATGCGGAAAGGCCTGGCGGGCGATCTCCACCATCTCCAGCGCCTTGTCGCGGTCGTCGATCGCCACCACCAGCAGCCTGGCCTTTTCGGCGCCGGCGGTGCGCAACAGGTCCAGGCGGCTGGCGTCGCCGTAGTGAACCTCCATGCCGAAGCGGCGCAGGGTGTCGATCTGCTCGATGCTGGCGTCCAGCGTCACGGTGCGGAAATCGTTGGCGATCAGCAGACGGGCCGTGACCTGCCCAAACCGGCCGAACCCGGCGATGATCGCGTCCGGCGCGCCGTCGTCGTAGGGCGTGTCTTCGGGCTCGGCGAGGCCGGCGCCGGGATGCTTCAGCACCCAGCGCTCGAACGCCGCCATGGCCAGCGGCGTGCAGGCCATCGACAGGGCGACAACGGCGGTGAGCAGCTTGGCCAACTCCGCCCCCAGCACGCCGGCGCCCAGCGCGAAGCCGAAGAGCACGAAGGCGAACTCCCCGCCCTGCGCCAGCGCCACGGCGGTAGCCGCGGCGTCCCGGGGCGACAGGCGCGCGGCCCGCGCCGCGGCGAACATCACCAGCGCCTTCAGCGCCATCAGGCCGCCGACCAGGGCCAGCAGCAGCAGCGGCTGGGCGGCGACCATGGTGAAGTCCAACCCCGCGCCCACGGTGA
>NZ_JAUXZW010000369.1 GCF_030693805.1 Phenylobacterium sp. | reverse complement strand
GCCCTCAGCGTCCCGCATCGGAATTTTGATGCTGGCGTAGGTATGGAGTACACCAGCGACGTCGGCCGTCTCTTCGCTGTGCTGCACCTCGCCCGCCTGCAGCACCTGCAGGTCGGTTGAGGTGTAGGCGCTGGCCTGCTCGTGCGGAAACAACTCTGCCGCTGTCTTGCCCACCACATCCTGCGGCCTCAGTCCGAAGATGTTGCACCAGGCCTGGTTGACGAACAGGTAGCGTCCATCGGGCGCCTTGAGGTAGATGACCGCAGGGGAGTTGTCCAGAATGGCCTGGTTGAGCTTCTTGGACTGCTCGACCTGATCGAGTGCGGTGCGCAGACGCAATTCCCCAGTGCGCCGTTCGGTCACATCAAATGCCACGCTGCACAAGCCTGTGACAGCGCCGTTTTCGTGCATGGGCACTTTGGTGATCTGGTAGTAGCGCTGCCCCGCCGCGGTCTCGGTCTCCTGCTCCTCCACCACCACCTGCCCGGCTTCCATGGTGGCCAGGTCGCCAGCATGGAACTCGGTGCCCCTGCCCAGGTGGTTGATGTCTTGGGCGGTGCGTCCGATGACCTGAAACCGCTGGAAACCGGTGGCCCGCTCCCAGTCCCGGTTAACGTAGGTGTACCTGCCCTCGCGGTCCTTCACGTAGACCGCAGACTCGAAGTTTTCGAGCACCGTTTCCATGAACTGCCGGTTGTGTTCGGCTTCGGCTTCGGCCTGCTTGCGCTCGGTGATATCGACCAGAAAGCCCATCACACCCCGTTGCCCGCCACGGACCATTGGCAGGAAGGTCACCAGGAAGTCGCCGGTCGAACCATCCTTGGTGCGCAGCTGCATTTCGTGGTTGCGCACGCGCCCGTGCTCCTCCATCTGCACCAGCACCACCTCGCGGTCCGACGGCGAGAGGTAGATGTCACTGGCCATGCCGCCTTCGCTCAAACCGAACATGTCGCGGAAGGCCGGGTTGGCGTAGCGGAACACGCCGTCGGTGCTGAAGGCGGTGCCCACCGGGCTGTTGTCCAGAATGTTGGCCAGAGCGGCCTGCTGCTCGGCCAGCACCTGCTGCGCCTCGTGCCGTTCGGTCACATCGCGCACCGAGGCACAGACACAGACACCGCGCCCGCCGAGCGCGGGCAACTTGGACAAACCGACCTCGACCGGGAAGACCGTGCCGTTTTTTCGTTGGCCGCGCAGCTCCTGGCCGCCAGCGCCCATCTGGCGCGAGCCGGCGTCCTGCAGAAAGCCCGTGCGCAGCGCGGGATGCCGGGCCCGCACGGCATCGGGCACCAGGGCTTCGATGGCGCGCCCGATCAGTTCGCCAGGGTCGTACCCAAACATTGTTTCAAGCTGGGGGTTGACCATGACGATCTGGCCTTGGTCGTTGGCCACCAGCATGCCGTCTGGCGCGGCTTCGATGATGCCGCGGTACCAGGCC
>NZ_JAUXZW010000351.1 GCF_030693805.1 Phenylobacterium sp. | reverse complement strand
CCGACGCCGACCGGCACGCTCTGGCCGCCCTTGCCGCAGACGCCGATGCCGGGGTCGAAACCGAAGTCGTCGCCGATCAGGGTGGCGCCCTTCACCGGCGTGGTGATCCTGCCGTTCTCGATCAGATAGGCCGCGGTGCACTGGAAGACGAACTTGCCGTTGGTGATGTCCACCTGGCCGCCGCCGACGTTGGCGCAGTAGAGGCCGCGCTGGGTCGAGGCGATCATCTCCGCCTGCTTGGCGGTTCCGGCCATCATGGCGGTGTTGGTCATCCGCGGCATGGGCATGTGGGCGTAGGATTGGCGCCGCGCGTTGCCGGTGGGCTGCAGGCCCATCAGCCGCGCGCTCATGCGGTCGTGCATGTAGCCGACCAGCACCCCGTCCTCGATCAGGATGGTGCGTTCCGTAGGCGTGCCTTCGTCATCGACGGTGAGGGAGCCGCGGCGCCCCAGCACCGTGCCGTCGTCGAACACGGTGACCCCAGGGGCGGCGACCCGCTCGCCGATGCGGCCGGAGAAGGCTGAGGTGCCCTTACGGTTGAAGTCCCCCTCCAAACCGTGGCCGACCGCCTCGTGCAGCAGCACGCCGTTCCAGCCCGGGCCGAGCACCACGTCCATCTCGCCGGCCGGGCAGGGCACGGCCTCCAGGTTGACCAGCGCCTGGCGCAGGGCTTCGTCGACCGCGCCCTGCCAGTTCTCCTGGGTGATCCAGGTTTCGAAGCCGGCGCGGCCGCCGGAGCCGGTGTAGCCGTTCTCGCGCCGGCCATCGCGCTCCACCGTCACCTGGACGTTGATGCGGGCCAGGGGGCGCACGTCGCGGATCAGGCGGCCGTCGGCGCGGACGATCTCGACCACCCGCCGCTCGCCGGCGAGGCTGGCCATCACCTGCACCACCCGCGGGTCGCGGGCGCGGGCCCAGGCGTCGATCTCCTGCAATAGGTCGACCTTGTCCGAGAAGCCGGGCGAGGCGAGAGGATTGTCCTCGCTATAGAGCTTGGCGTTGGTGTGGCGCGGGGGCTCGGCCGCCTGGCCGGAATAGCCACGCTTGGCCAGCGCCGCGGACTTGCCGGCGCGGCCGATGGCGGCCTCGGAGATCTCGCTGGCGTGGGCGTAGCCGGCGGTCTCGCCCGCCACAACCCGCAGGCCGAAGCCCTCGGTCGCATCGTAGGACGCCGATTTCAGCCGGCCGTCGTCGAACACGAAGGCCTCGCTCTCCGAGCGCTCGACGAACAACTCGCCATCGTCCGCTCCGGCCAGCGCCTCGCCCAGGATGGCGCGCGCCCGATCGGGATCGACGCCGGCGGATTCGAGGATCGACGGAGCGGGAGCGTGGGCGTTCATGAGGGACGAACCTGCGTAAATCTGGGAGACGTCTCAACAGATAGGCGTTCAGGCCCCGCGCGTCACCCGCCCGAGCAACGGGTCATGTCCCCAGTTCATCAGCGACCAACGCCAGCGGGTGTGCGTCACATCGCCCCAAGGTCGCTGGGCCAGGTGGCGGCGGGCGTAGCCGACCACCTTCTTCATATGGGCGTAGTCGGCGTCGGTGAGGTCCTCGGCCGGCCGGGCGCGGATCTCCAGGATGCGCCGGGCGGATTGGCGGCCGATCGATTCGGTCTCGCCGCGGCGTGTGACCCCGACACGCCGACTTTCGTCGGTATCCAGCCAGGCGCCCAGGGCCTCGGGCGTCATGTTGACCACGCCGTCGAAGGCGTCGCGGATTTCACCTTGCTCGCGCGGGCTCAGCGGGGGACGCATGCATGCTCCAGGGTCTGATGTGGGGCCTGCCTTTGCGGCATGGCGCAACCGCCTTGGCAAGCTGGGGGAGAGCGCGTATGCACGCGCGCTGAAGGACGAGGGGTGCGGACGATGCGCCGCGCCGTCCATCCTGTCGTCGGGGGCGATCGTTGTTTGGCGAGGCGCGGCCGGCCAACCAGACCGAGGGGACATGAAGTCGAGGTTCAAGGGTATGCGGGCTGCGGCGGCCGGAGCGGCGGCTGGCGTGACGACCGCGTTGTGGAGCGTAAGCGCGCTTGCGGAGGACCTCCTTGGGCAGCCGACGCCCGGCGCCATCGACCTGCAGCCGGGCGTAACGCCCCTGCGGCACGATGCGATTTTCTTCCACAATGTGATCCTGTTGCCGATCATCACGGCGATTTGCCTGTTCGTGTTGGGCCTGCTGATCTGGTGCGCGGTCCGCTACAACAAGCGCGCGAACCCTATTCCGGCGCGCTGGAGCCACAACACCACGGTCGAGGTGATCTGGACGGTGGCTCCGGTCCTGATTCTGATGTTCATCGCGATCTTCTCGTTCAAGCTGCTGTTCGCCTACCACGACATGCCCAAGCCGGATCTCACGGTTAAGGCGACCGGGTACCAATGGTACTGGGGCTACGAATATCCCGACCAGAACGTCTCCGAGTTCATCTCCAACATCCTTCCCGAAAAGGAAGCCAAGGCGAAGAACGTCCCATACCGGCTGGCCGCCACGGAGCCGCTGGTCGTGCCGGTGAACAAGGTGGTCCGTGTGTTGGTCACCGGCGCAGACGTGATCCATGCCTTCGCCGTACCCTCGTTCGGGATCATCACCGACGCGGTGCCCGGACGGGTGAACGAGACCTGGTTCAAGGCCGAGAAGACCGGCGTCTATTACGGCCAGTGCCGTGAGCTCTGCGGCGTCGACCATGCCTTCATGCCGATCGAGGTGCATGTTGTGTCTCAAGCGGAGTTCGACGCGTGGGTCGTCGGCAAGGGCGGCGGCGCCAAGCCTGCCGCCGCAGCCGTTCCGGCGACCGCCCCCGCTGCGGCGTCTCCCGCCGCCGCGCCCGGCGCCG
>NZ_JAUXZW010000345.1 GCF_030693805.1 Phenylobacterium sp. | reverse complement strand
ACGGGTGGCTCGCGCTCGTCCGGCGCCGGTGGCCAGCGACAGCGCGCTCTCGTCCGGCGAAGACGCCAGCGCCACGCTCCCGGCCGGTCCGCAGCCGTATGGCAGTCTGACCCGCGCGCCGGGCGAAGCGCCGCCGGCCGTGGTCCCGCCCGTCAATCCGGCGCCGACCGATGCCGCCGTGACCCAGAGCACGACCGGCGCGTCGGAGTCGCCTGAAGCCGCCGCCGCCACAAGCGCGGCGATCCCCGAAGCCGCCACCGAGCAACCTGGGACGGCGGTTCCGTAAGTCCGAAGCGTCTAGACTTTGAAGAGGGCGGCTCCACCGGGAGCCGCCTTTTTCATGGCTGGCCTAAGGCTCGGCGCGACCGCTCGCCTGGGCCAGGGCTTCGCGCAGCATGTCGAACCCGACGGCTGCGTCCCGGTCGCGGGGGCTGGTTGCGCGGCGCGCGACGAAGTCCTCGACGCTCTCACCCAGCAGCAATTCGGCGGCGCCGACCACCACCGCCATCCTGTAGGTGCCGACCAGCTCGTCCAGCGCCCGCGCATCCACCACGCCGCTGAGGATTTGAGCGACGCCTTGCGCGGTCTTGCCTCGGAACCCCGCCTGGATCATGTCGCCCAGGACCAGCGTTTCGGTATCCACGGGATAGAGCTGACGTAGATACACCGCAACGGCCGCCCCGAAGCTGGCCCTGGGATCCAGCGCGTCGTCCGCATCGAGCTCCGGCATTGGCGGCTCCTGGCCAGTCGCGATCAGCGCAATGCTGACGCTTTCGATTTGGACGGCGCAAGCGCGACATCCTGCAGATCAGCCAATCAGGCCGCGAGCGCGTCGATTTCGGTCATCTCCTGGGAGGTGAGACGCCACGTCGAGGCCTTGACGTTTCCGCCGATCTGCTCGGCCCGGGTCGCCCCGGCGATCACGGAGGACACCTGCGGGTGGCCGAGCAACCAGGCGAACGCCAGATCCAGCAGGGTGCGCCCGCGCGCCTCCGCGTAGGCGCTGAGCGCCTCCACTTTGTCGAAGTTCTGGTCGTTGAGCGCGCGTGCGGCCCGCTCGCCCCACGCGGCCATACGGGTGTCCTGGGCTGGCGGCTCGCCGCGCTTGTACTTGCCGGTGAGCAGGCCGGAAGCCAGCGGGAAATAGGGCAGAAATCCCAGGCCGAAGCGCGTGCAGGCGGGCAGCACCTCCTGCTCGGCCTTGCGGTCCAGCAGGCTGTAGCCATTCTGGGCCGAGACGAAGCGCGTCAGCCGCTGGTCGCGCGCGGTCCAGTCGGCGTCGGCGATCATCCAGCCGGTGAAGTTGGAATTGCCGATATAGCGAACCTTGCCGGCCTTCACGACATCTTCGAGCGCGCGCAGCGTCTCGTCGATCGGCGTCGCCGGGTCGGGGAAGTGAATCTGATAGAGATCGATGTAATCGGTCCCGAGCCGCGCCAGGCTCTCGTCCACCGCCTGCATGATCCATCGCCGCGAGGCGCCCTGACGATGCGCGGCGTCGCCCATCGGCTGGCCGAACTTCGTCGCCACAACGACCGATTGGCGGCGCGCGCCCAACGCCTTGCCGAGCATCGTCTCCGACTGGCCCTGGCCATACATGTCGGCGGTGTCGAACAGGGTGATGCCGGCCTCAATCGCCGCATCGACGACGATCTGGGCGGCGTCCTGGCCGATCCGCATGCCGAAATTGTTGCAGCCCAGCCCGGTCTCGCTGACCTTCAGGCCGCTGTCGCCTAATCTGCGCACTTCCATGGCGTGATCCCTGCCCGTGGCGAAGCCTTTCCGGCAGCCATTCTTATGGCGGCGCTTTTAGCCCAATCCCCGAACGCCGTCGTGCGAAAACGCCAAGGCCGTGGCCCCGCCGAAAACCTTACAAGCGTCAGATTTTTTACCTTAGGTGTTGCGCGGCGCGGGCGAGAGTTGGCACAATCGAGCGAACAGTTCGCCGCCTCGCCGCCCGCGGCGCTTTTTTTCGAAAGTCTCCGCCCTTGACGATCCCTGCTCCCGCTGGCGCAAGCGCGCTCGCCGCTCCGCTGACTTCCGTCGAGGCCCTGGTCGATGGCCTGGGGAGCGTCGGCTACATCGCTTCGCGCCGCATCGCGACGGCGCTGTACATGGCGGTGAACCTGCAAAAGCCGATCCTGGTCGAGGGCACGGCCGGCGTCGGAAAGACCGAACTGGCGCTGTCCACCGCCAAGCTGCTCGGCCTGCCGCTGATCCGGATGCAGTGCTACGAGGGCCTGGATGAGGCCAAGGCGCTGTACGAATGGAAGTACGGCAAGCAGTTGCTCTACACCCAGATCCTCAAGGATCGGATGGGCGAGCGGCTGGCCGACGCGCTGACCATGCACGAGGCGATGGACCGCCTGCACGGCATGGGCGACCTCTTCTATTCCGAACCGTTCCTCGAGCCGCGCCCGCTGATGCAGGCCCTGCGGCACGACGAGGGTTGCGTGCTGCTGATCGACGAGATCGACAAGTCCGACGAGGCGTTCGAGGCCTTCCTGCTGGAGATCCTCTCGGCCTATCAGGTGTCGATCCCCGAGCTCGGCACGGTGGTCGCCAAGACCCCGCCGATCGTCTTCCTGACCTCGAACAACGTCCGCGACCTGGGCGACGCTCTGAAGCGGCGCTGCCTGCACCTGCACATCCCGCTGCCCGACGCCGAGCTCGAGCAGCTCATCGTCGCCACCCGCGTCCCCGGCATCGAACAGTCGCTGAACGAACAGTTGGTGAGCTTCGTCCAGGCGCTGCGCACCATCGACCTGCGCAAGTCGCCGTCGATCTCGGAGACGGTCGACTGGGCCCGGGCGCTGATCCTGCTGCACGCCGACAGCCTCAACGCCGATCTCGTGCATGAGACGCTGAACGTGCTGCTGAAGTTCGAGCAGGACATCGCCGCCGTGGAACCGCAGATCAGCCAGCTTCTGCAACCGGCTTAAGGCGCGGCCGCGATGCAGCACACCCTGGAGGAATTCCTTCGCGCGCTGCGCGCCGCCGAGGTGCTGGTGTCGCCGGCGGAGGCGATCGACGCCCACAAGGCGGTGGCCCAGGTCGGCTATCAGGACCGCCAGCTGCTGAAAGACGCCCTGTGCGCCACGCTCGCCAAGGGCGAGGACGAGGTCGTCCGCTTCGATCGCACCTTCGACACCTTTTTCAGCCGTCCGGCGTTCACGCCGAGGCGCAAGGACTCGACGCCGCCGAAGCAACAGCCGCAGCTTCCGGAGGCGGAGGGGTCGCGGCTGGTCGAGATGCTGTTGTCGGACGACGGCTCCGGCCTCTCCCAGGCCATGGAGGAGGCGGCGCGCGAGACCCGCGTCACCGACATCCGCCTGTCCACCCAGCGCAGCCGCGTCACCCGGCGCATGCTGGGGGCGATGGGTTTCGACGAGATCGAGCAGGCGATCAACGCCGCGCGCGGTCGCGGCGACGCGCCTGGCGAGGAGCTCGCCGAGCAGCTCGAAGAGGGTCGCCGCGCCCTGCTGGCGGAGGCGACCCGCTATGTCGGCCGGCAACAGGAGCTGTTCGCCGCGGACGGCGGCAAGCTGTCGCGCGAGGAGGTGCTGGCCAAGAAGGCGCTCGACGCCATGGACCTCGACGCTCACGACATCGCCGCCATGCAGGCCATGGTGCGCAAGATGGCCAAGCGACTGGCCGAGCGCTACTCGCGCCGCCGCCGCAAGGCCAAGAAGGGCGACCTGGACGTCCGTCGCACGCTCCAACGCAGCATGGCCTTTGGCGGCATCCCTTTCGTGCCGATGTGGAAGTACGAAAAGCAGGACCGGCCCGAGATCGTGGTCATCTGCGATGTCTCCAACTCGGTCGCCGCGGCCGCCAAGTTCCTGCTGACCCTGCTCTACAGCCTCAACGAGGCGGTGGAGCGGATGGACGCCTTCGCCTTCTCCTCGCGCCTAATCTCGGTGAACGACGTGTTGAAGGACAACACCGTCGAGCAGGCGATCGTCGAAGTGCTGAAGCGCATCGCCTTTCAGCAGACCAACTATGGCCAGGCGCTGCAGGATTTCTGCGATCAACACCTGCACGAGGTGAACCGCCACACCACGGTGATCATCCTGGGGGACGGGCGGACCAACTTCATCGATCCGCGCATGGACCTGATGCAGATGATCCAGCAGCGTTCGCGCGCGGTGATCTGGCTCAACCCCGAGGACGAAAGCCGCTGGGGGTCGGGCGACAGCGTGATGCACCGCTACGCCCGCTTCTGTCACGTGGCCAAGACCTGCAACAGCCTGGGCCAGCTCGAGCGCATCGTCGAAGACGTCTTGCGCTCCTACTCACCACGCTAGAGCGACCCCCTTCCACCTGAAGGGGGGAAGGGAATGCGGCTCACCCCGCCCGCCAGCGATAGAGCGCGTCCGGCTCGCGCTCCTCGTTGCCCGCGCCGTCGGTCAGGGTGACCACTTCGAACCCACGCGCCTCGTAGAACCCCCGCGCGCCGGCGTTGGCCTGGAAGGTCCACAGCGACAGCCCGACATTTGCGGCCTTGGCGAAACCCAGCAGCCGCGCTCCCATCCCGCGACCCTGCTGGTCGGGCGAAACGTAGAGCTGGTCGATCCAGCCGTTCCGAAACGCGATGAAGCCGGCCAGCGCATCGCCCTCAAACGCACCCCAGACCTCGCAGGCGGCGAACACCTGCTCGCGGAAATAGGCCAGGTCCTCGTCAGGCGTATGGAGCCCCGCCAGCCACGGCAGCCGCGCATCGAACGCCGCCCGATGGACCCTGGCCGCCGCGGCCATGTCTTCCAGGTTCAGGCGGCGAAGTTCGGGCATCACTGCGTAGGTGATGAGCGACGGAGATCGATGGCCATCTCGGAGGTCTGTCGCCAGCCCAGCTTTTCGTACATCGGGCGGGCCATGGCGGTTGCATGCAAGACTAGGTACTCAAGGCCTAGACGCCTTCCCTCGTCAGTCGCGAGTCCCATCAATGCGCGTGCGATGCCCCGTCCGCGGTGCTCAGGCTCGACGAAAACGTTCAGGATATAGCCGCGACGATCCTGTGCGGGATGAGACGGATGCGGCGGCCAGTCGATGACCATCATTCCAAGCCCGGCAATATCGACACCCGCCTCGTGGGCGATCCAGCCGAAGTACGCATCATCTGTCAGCTGAGGTACCAACCACTTCGCGAAGGCCTCGGTCATCGGCGCGAGGATCTCATCGGTACGTCCAGACGCCTTGAACATCTCATGACGATGTCGTCCGATCAGGTCTGCGTCGCCCTCCGAAATTGGCCGAAAAACGCAGCCGGAAAGCTGGCCGCTCATCCGCCCACGCGCGTGTGGCGCTCCTCTCGCCAGTCCTTGCGGGTGCGCGAATAGACGAAGCAGTCGCCGGGATCACCGGCGCCCAGGCCGGCGCTTCGCATAATCCCCTCGCGCACAAAGCCGGAGCGCTCAGCCAGGCGCCACGACGCCGTGTTCCAGACCTCGATCATCAGTTGCTGGCGGTGATGTTCCGGCTGGTCCTCGAACAGATGGTCGGAGAACATTCGCACGGCGGGCGCACCGAACCCCCGGCCGCGATCGTCGCGGTCGTGAAGAAGGTAGCCGAGCTCGAACCCATGGACGCAAGGTCCGGGCCGATAGAATTGCGCCGTGCCGATCAGGCGATTGTCTGTCTTCGCTACGATGGCGACCGCGCCTGCCAGCGGCGTCCAGAAGCCCGTCTCGGCGAACAAGGCCTCCAGCCGTCCGCGCTCGCCGGGTTCGACGATCGTGACGGTGAAAGCGAAGCGCGACACCTGCGCAAGATCGCTTGCCGCGATGCGCCTGATGGCGACATCGGCTGTCTCGGCGAGGGACGGAGGTTTGCTCAAACCGGCCGTCATCGAGCCGTCACTCCCCTTACGCCTTCTTCAGCAATGCGGTGTCGATCGGCAGTTTGCGAATGCGCACGCCGGTGGCCGCGAAGATTGCGTTGCACAGCGCCGGTGGAGCCGGCGGCAGCGCCGGTTCGCCCAAGCCGGTCGGCAGGTTGTCGGTGATCAGGAAGTGGACGTCCACCGGCGCCGAGTCGCCGATGCGCATCAGCGGGTAATCGGTGAAGTTGCCCTGCACCACCGCGCCGTTCTCGAAGGTGATCTCCTGTGTCAGCGCACTGCTGATCCCGTCCAGCACCGAACCCTGGACCTGATTGTCGGCGCCCGCGGGATTGACGATCTGGCGGCCCACGTCGCCGACCGCCCAGGCCTTGACCACCTTGACCGCGCCATCGTCGGCCACCGCCACCTCGATCACCTCGGCGAAATAGCCACGATGGCTGTAGTGGAAAGCGCAGCCCAGGCCCGAGCGCGCCGGCAGCTTGCGGCCCCAGCCCGCGCGCTTCGCCACTTCGGCCAACACCCCACGCATCCGGCCCGCCTCGTAGACTGCCGGATCCTCGCCGACCTTCTCGGCGTCGCCCAGCAGCTTCAGGCGGAACGCCACCTGGTCGGCGCCCGCTGCGTGCGCCAACTCGTCGATGAACGAGTGCGCCACCCACGACAGCGCGTTGGAGCGCGGCGCGCGCAGCGGCCCCGTCGGGAAGCCCAGCGGCATCAGCGAGGTGTCGTATCGGTAATTGGGCACGAAGCGGGCCGGGAACTCGGTGGGCGCCATGCTGGCGACGGAGATCTGCTCCTTGTCGCCGAAGGTGACGAAGTGGTTCTCCCACGCGGTCACCGCGCCGCCCGCATCGAGACCGGCGCGCAGGTAGTGGTAGCCGCCCGGCCGGTAGAAATCGTGGCGCATGTCGTCTTCGCGCGTCCACAGGAGCTTCACCGGCGCGCCGGCCTCGCGCGCGATCCACGCCGCCTCGACCATCGGGTCGTTGGTCAGCCGCCGGCCAAAACCGCCGCCCCCGCGGATCAGATGCACCGTGATATCCTCAGGCGCGATTCCCAGCGTCTTGGCGACGAGCTGCCGACCCGGCTCGGGGAGCTGGGTCGGCGCCCACATCTCCATCTTGCCGTCCTTGAAGTGCGCCGTGCAGTTCTGCGGCTCCAGGTTGGCGTGGCTGATGAACGGATAGACGTAGGCCGCTTCGACGACCTTGGCCGCGGCCTTCATGGCGCTCGCCGCATCGCCGTCGCTGCGCAGGGTCTGCTGCGGCTTGGTCTTGGATAGCTCCGCCGCCCGCGCATCGAAGCTCTCCGTGCTCTGGGCGGAGGTCGGATGCGCGGCCCACTGGACGTTGAGCTTTTCACGGCCCTTCATCGCCGCCCACCAGCTGTCGGCGACCACGGCGACGCCGGGCAGCAGGCCGGTGAGTTCGGTCCCGCCCTCGACGACAAACGCCTTGCGCACACCCTTCACCGCAAGCGCCGCGGCAAGGTCGGCGCTCGCCACCTTGGCCCCGAACACCGGGGCCTTGAGGAAAGTCGCATACAGCATGCCCGGCAGACGCGTATCGATGCCGAACAGCGGCTGGCCGGTGACGATTTTGAGATTGTCCACCTGGCCGGTGAACTTGCCGATGATCTTGTAGTCCTTGGCGTCCTTCAGCGGCAGCAGGGTCAGATCGGCGGGCGCGGGCATGGCCGCCGCCTTGGCGGCCAGCGCGCCGTATGTGGCGCGTTTGCGGGTGCGGGCGTGGCTGACCACCCCAGACGCCGTTGTGCATTCCCCGGCCGGCACGCCCCAGTCCTTGGCCGCCGCGGCGACGATCATCGCGCGACCGGCCGCGCCCACCCGGCGCAGTTCGTCCCAGTGCAGCGGCGTCGCCGTGCTGCCGCCGGCGATCTGGCGTCCATAGGCCACAGGGTCGTTGTCGGCCTGCTCGACGCGGACGTCCTTCCAGTCGACGTCCAGTTCCTCGGCGATGATCATCGGCAGCGAGGTCTTGATGCCCTGGCCGACCTCCGGGTTCTTGCCGATGATGGTGACGACGCCGTCGGGCGCTATGCGAACGTAGGTGTTGATCTTCGCCGGCCCGACCGCGCCCGTCGCCGCCTCGCTGCGCCCGGCGAGGCTGAAGGCGATCACCAGGCCGCCGGCTCCGGCGCCAATGCGCAGAACGTCGCGCCGCGAGGCGCCGTCGCGCGTCTTTTCCACTTGGCTCATGGTCAAGCTTCCTGACCGGAAGCGCGCTTGATGGCGGCCCGGATGCGGTTGTAGGTCGCGCAGCGGCAGATGTTGCCGTTCATCGCCGCGTCGATGTCGGCGTCGCTCGGCTTGGGTTTGGTCGCCAGCAGCGCCGTGGCGGACATGATCTGCCCGGCCTGGCAGTAGCCGCATTGCGCGACGTCGAGATCCATCCAGGCTTGCTGGACCCGCTTGCCCAGCGGGCTCGCGCCGAGACCCTCGATGGTCGTGACCTTGGACGCGCCGACGCCGGACGCCGGCGTCGAGCACGAGCGCACCGGTTGGCCGTCGATGTGCACCGTGCAGGCCCCGCACGCGCCGACGCCGCAGCCGTACTTCGGGCCCACGATCCCCAGCGTGTCCCGCAGCACCCAGAGCAGCGGCATGTCGTCGTCGACATCCACCGTATGCTGCTTGCCGTTGATGTCGAGATTGATCGCCATGCGCGTCTCCCTGCCTTCCCAATGGTAGAGCGCCGCCGCAAAGCTCCGCAAGCTTCCGTCGCGGCGCGGGTGCTGGCGCGCTAGAGCTCGCGCATGATCTTCGGACTGATTCTCGCCGGCGGGCGTTCGCGCCGCTTCGGATCCGACAAGGCGCTGGCGACGCTGGGCGGCGTCACCCTCCTGGCCCGCGCCCATGCTCGCCTGACCCAGGTTTGCGACGTCGTGGCGGTCAGCGCGAGCGACACGTCACCTATATCGGTCGCGGCGCGGGCGCTGGGCTCCCCGGTGTTGCCCGATCCGCGAGGCTCGCCGCCGGGACCGCTGTCGGGCGTCCTTGCGGGCCTGGAATGGGCGCAAGGCCAGGGCGGCGGCCAGTTGATCACCCTGCCCTGCGACGCGCCGCTGGCGCCGATGGACCTGGAGGCGCGGCTGCTGGACGCCATCGGCGACGCGCCCGCTAGCGTGGCCCGGACGCCTGACGGGATGCAGCCGCTGTGCGCAGTCTGGCGTTCGTGGATGATCCGGCCGCTGGGGCTGGCGCTCGCCGACGGCCTGCACCCGCCCGTGCATCAGGTGTTGAGCGACGCCAACGCGGTCGAAGTGACGTTCGAGGACGCGACCGCCTTCCTCAATATCAACACGACCGAGGACCTGGCGATCGCCGAACGCCGCTTGCGCTAGGCGCCGGGCAGCTCCACCAGCACGTCCGAGAGTTCGTTGGGATTGTCCGGGCCAGGCGGGAAGTGTTCGGCCAGCACGTCGGCGCACAGCGCGATGGCGCGGGCGAAGCCCTCGCCGGCGTCGCCGCGGCGCAGGCCGTCCGTGAGGGCCGCCATCGCCTGGTCCCAGACCTTGGAATCCACCTTGGCGGCGATGGCTTCGTCGGCCAGCAGTTCGGCCATCCGCTCCTGCAGCGAGACGAAGATCAGCACGCCCGTTCGTTCGCGGGTCATGTGGAGGTTGTGGGCCAGGAACTGCTCGTGCGCGCGGCGACGCACGCGGTGGCGCTTCAGGCCCGCCGGCGTCAGGACGCGGCGCACCGGCGGAAGCGACGCCAGCACCAGCACAATGGCGAACAGCACCCCCTGCAGCAGGATCACCCCGCCCAGCGCCGCGCGCACGGCGCTCTCCGCCACCTCGCCGGCCTGCGCCGCGGTCCAGCCGCCGCCGAGCGCGTCGGGAAGCGACACCTCGATTCCCGCCAGCAGCAAGACGGCTGGGGCCAGCAGCGCGGCGCCGGCGGCCCAGGCCAGCGGCGTCTCCCGATATTCCGAAGATTGCGCCGCGGCGACGCAGAAGATCTCGCCGCGCGTGCGGGCCTCCGCCGTGCGCACCGCCGCGCGAACGGTCTCGCGGTCCTGAGCTGTCAGGGACGTCACCATCGGCCTGACGAGCCTCCGCCGCCGAACGATCCGCCGCCCCCTGAGAACCCGCCGCCGGAGCTTCCCCCGCCGAAACCGCCACCGCTGCTGAATCCGCCACCTCGTCCGCCACCGCCGGACAGCAGCAGCGGCAGCCACCACCACGCGCCGCTGCGGCCGCGGCGTCCGCGGCCGGCGAACACCCGTAGGATCCCGCTGAGCAGCCAGAACAGCACGAAGATCACCACGATGGTCGGGATCTGCACCCCTTGTTCGGGCTGCGGCTTCGGCACGGCGGCCTTCACCGCGACCGCGCGCGCCTGGTCGTCAGGCATGGAGAGCTGCTGGATGATCGCCTCGGCCCCGTCGACGATCCCCGCCTCCACCTGGCCGTCGCGGAACCGCGGCAGCACGTGTTCCTGCAGAATGACGTTGGACAGGGCGTCGGTGAGAACCGGCTCCAGGCCGTAGCCGACCTCGATGCGCACCTGACGTTCCGACGGCGCGATCAGGAACACCACGCCGTCGTCGCGATCCTTGTCGCCGATCCCCCAGGCGCGGCCCAGCTGATAGCCGAAATCCTCGATGGGAACGCCCTGCAAGTCTGGCACGGTGGCGACCACGACCTGACGCCTCGTGGCGGTTTCAAGCGCCGCGAGCTTGGTGGTGAGGTCGGCCTCGGCTTGCGGCGACAGCACCTGAGCGCCGTCGACCACACGCCCGGTCAGCGCCGGAAACTTCGGCGCCGCAAGCGCGGCCTGGCCCAGGCACAGCCAGGCGCAGGCCAGGATCCATACGACGCGCTTGGCTGCGGTCACTCCGTCCGCCTCATCTGGCGGGGACGGCCGGCGCGGGTGCAGGCAGGGCGGCGGGCGGCGCGGCGGGCTGCATCGACACCGACGGCGCGGCCGGGGCTGTGGGGCCGAAACTGACGCTGGGCGCGGTCTGGGCTTGAGGCGCGGCGCTGAACGTCTGCATGGGCTTGGCCCAGCGATGCACGGTGCCGGCCCACAGGGCGCCCGGGAAGGTGCGGATCTTGGTGTTGTAGTCGCGCACCGCTTCGTTGTAGTCGCGCCGCGAAATGGCGATCCGGTTCTCAGTGCCTTCGAGCTGGCTTTGCAGGGCCAGGAAGTTCTGGTTCGACTTCAGGTCCGGATAGCGCTCCGAGATCACCATCAGCCGGCCCAACACGCCGGACAGATTGTCCTGCGCGGCCTGGAAGGCCTGGAACGCCGCCGGATCGGTGAGCGTCGAGGCGTCGACCTTGACCTGGGTGGCGGAAGCCCGCGCCTGGGTCACGGCCACCAGCACGTCGCGTTCCTGGGCGGCGTAACCGCGTACGGTCTCCACCAGATTGGGAATCAGGTCGGCGCGGCGCTGGTACTGGTTCTGCACCTCGGCCCACTGGGCCTTGGCCCGCTCGTCCTTGGTCGGGATGGTGTTGACCCCGCAGCCCACGAGCAGCAACGGGACCAGGGCGAACAGCAGGGTGCGCGTCAGGCGGTGGGCAGGCATGGTCACGGGCGAAGGCTCCCCTCGAGCGGCGTCGATCCAATTTGCACCCCGAGGCGAGGCTGCGCAACGCGCAGGCGCCGGCGATCACATCCGCGCGATGTTTGCGGATCGACACGCAACTCAGGGTCGACCGACGCAACGACGCCTTATTCCCGGACTCTCTGCCTCTCTCGCCTCGTTCCACAGTTCCAGTCGCGTGAGTTCCAGTGCCCGACGTGCGCCCCTATTATTCAGCGCGCGGCCTCAGCGCCGCCTACTACGACCTGATCACCGAAGCCGACACCAGCCTGCGCGGCGATGTGGACGCCTACGCCGAACTCGCGCCCCCCGCAGGCGAGATCCTCGAGCTCGGGGTCGGCACCGGTCGCGTCGCCTTCGCCCTTGCCGAACTTGGCTACAGCGTGGTCGGCGTGGATCTGGCGCCGGCCATGCTCGCCCGGGCGGAGGCCAAGCGCGCCGACCTCGCGCCGCATCTGGCCGCTCGCGTGGTGCTGCAGCTCGGTGACATGACGTCGCTCAACATCGGTCGGGTCTTCGACGCGGTGATCTGCCCGTTCTTCGCGCTGTCGCACCTGCCGGCGGGCGCAGCGTGGCGAAACACCTTCGCAGGCATCGCCAGCCACCTGCGGCCAGGTGGTCGGGCCGCCGTGCACATGCCGTTGGCCGAGCTGATGCAGCGTCCGGCCCCAGCCCCCGACGCGCCGGTGATGCGCGCACCGGTCGACGACCAGGGCCGCACCCTGAACCTCTACGTCCGCGAACGCAGCTTCCGGCCACGGATCAACCGCTTCGACCAGGTGCTGGACTATGTGCTGGCCGACGCGTTCGGCGCCGTCGAGCAGCGCTCGCTGGAGCGCCAGACCTATTACGCCGCCGACCCGACCCCGTTCGCACTGGAAGCCGGTCTGAAGATCGATGGACCGGCCACCCTGCTCGGCGGCGTCGGTGAGATCCATCGCTACCTGAAACCCGCCTCTGACGCCTGAGGCGGCTCGCGGCCGGACGTGGAAGGCGTTATTCCTAGGTATGGTCGCGAGGACACCTGGCCCGCTCAACACCGGCGTCGTGATGGCGCTGGCCTCGGCTGCGCTGTTCGGCGCAAGCACGCCGTTCGCAAAGCGCCTGCTCGGCGAAGGGGTCGATCCCTGGCTGCTCGCGGGACTGCTCTACCTCGGTTCCGGCCTGGGCTTGAGCGGCTTGCGACTTGCCCTCCGTCGCGAGTTCGCCGCGGCCAACAGCGAGGCGTCGCTCAGGCGCGGAGACCTGCCGGTTCTGGGGCTTGTGGTTCTACTCGGCGGCGCAATCGGGCCGGTTCTGTTGATGTGGGGCCTGACCAGGACGTCGGCCTCGTCCGCTGCGCTGCTGCTGAATGCCGAAGGTATCGCCACCATGGTCATCGCCTGGGTGGTGTTTCGCGAGAACGTCGACCGTCGGCTGCTGGCCGGTGCGGCGGCGATCATCGGCGGTGCGGTGGTTCTGTCCTGGCGCGGAGGTCCGGAGGGCGTCGGCCTGGGCGCTCTCGCGATCCTCGGCGCATGCATGGCTTGGGGCGCCGACAACAATCTGACCAGCAGGCTATCGTGGGCCGACCCGACGCAGATCGCGATCGCCAAGGGGCTGGCGGCCGGCGGCGTGAACGTGGTCATCGCCTTCGCCATGGGAGCCGCGACGCCAACGGGGGCGGCGGCTGTGCAGGCCGCACTGCTCGGCTTCCTGGGTTATGGGCTCAGCCTCGTACTGTTCGTCCAGGCGCTACGGCGCCTGGGCGCGGCGCGCACCGGCGCCTACTTCTCTACCGCTCCGTTCATTGGTGCGGCGCTGGCGGTCGTCCTGCTGGGAGATCGTGTGACGGCGCAGTTGTTGATCGCCGGCGCTCTGATGGCGATCGGCGTCTATCTGCATCTATCGGAGCGGCACGAGCACGAACACGAACACAGTCCGCTGACTCACGCCCATCGCCACACGCATGACGCCCATCATGAGCATATCCATGCTGCGGGTGAGAGCGTCAGCGAACCTCACAGCCACACTCATCATCACGGGGTGATGAGGCATCGCCACCCGCATTACCCGGACCTTCACCACAGGCACGGGCACGGCCACGGCGGACGTTAGGCCCGCAGCGCCTCAGGCTCGAAGTCGTCGTCCGCGTCGGTGAGCACGGCGTCCAGAGCTTCGAACAGGCGCTCCGCGGCGATCGGCTTGGCGACGCAGCAGTCCATGCCGGCGGCGACATATTCCGCCATCTGGCGGGCCATGACATTGGCGGTGATGGCGATGATCGGGGTGCGGGCGCGGCCGGTGGAGGCCTCGCGCCGGCGGATCCTTCTTGCCGCGGTCGGCCCGTCGACCACCGGCATCTGCACGTCCATGAGGATCACGTCGAACTCGTCGGCTTCCCAGGCGGCGATCGCCGCAGCGCCGTCTTCGACCACCACGGGGTCGACGCCGATCTGCAGCAGCAGGGTCCTTAGCACCAGCTGGTTGATCGGATTGTCTTCCGCCGCGAGCACCCGCAGCGAGCGTTCGGCGCGCGGCGCAGTGGCGACGAGCGCGGGTTCGAGCGACAGACCCGCCTCGGAAATCTTCGGCATCGGCAAGGTGACGGTGAACACCGAACCCTGGCCCAGTGCGCTGTCCACCTCGATGGCGCCGCCCATCAACTCCGCCAGTTGGCGGCAGATCGACAGGCCAAGGCCGGTGCCGCCGAACCGCCGCGTAGTGGTGGCGTCGGCCTGGGTGAAGCTGTTGAACAGCTTGCCGACCACGTCCGGCGCGATGCCGATGCCGGTGTCGGAGACCACCAGGCGCACCAGATCGCCGTCGCCCCAGGCCGCCACCTTGACCTCGCCGGCCTCGGTGAACTTGACGGCGTTTGAGACCAGGTTGTTAAGCACCTGGCGCAACCGGTCGGGATCGCCCTTGTAGACACCGGACGCGCCGCCCAGGTCGAGCGTCAGGGCCAACCCCTTGGCTTCGGCGATCGGGCGGAACGCCGCCTCGACACTGCGCGCCAGCCGCGCCAGATCGAATTCCAGCGCCTCCAGCTCGAGCTTGCCGGCTTCGATCTTCGACAGGTCGAGAATGTCGTTGAGGATCGTGAGCAGCGCCTCGCCCGACTGACGGATCACGTCCAGACGCTCACGCTGCACCGAGTCCAGCGGATCGTGGGCCATCGCCTGGACCATCCCCATCACCCCGTTCAGGGGCGTGCGGATTTCGTGGCTCATATTGGCCAGGAAGGCGCTCTTGGCGAAGTTGGCGGCCTCGGCATGCGCCTGGCCGGCCTCGGCCACCTTGCGCGCCGTGATGTTCTGCAGCGCGCCGATCAGGCGCAGCGGCCGGCCCTCGACGTCGTTGATCAGCTTGGCGGTCGAAGCGACCCAAACCTCACGTCCGTCGGACCGGTCGATCCGGTACTCCGCGCGGAACGGCAAGCCCGTGCGCTTGGAATGCTCCCAGGCGGCGATCGCGCCGGCCCGGTCGTCCGGATGCACGGAGCACCACACATCCTCGGCCAACGCCTCAAAGGTCATCGGGGCTTCGAAGAAACTGTCGGACGCGCCTTCCTTCCACAGGGTGCGCGATGCGAAGTTCATCTCGAAGACGTGCAGCTCCGCTTCTTCGACGATGATCCGCAGACGCTCTTCCGAGTGCGCCTGCTGTTTGGCGACCAGGGCTCGCTCGTAGTCCCAGCCGATGGAGTCGGCGAGATCGGTCAGGGCTTCGGCGAGGGCGGCGTCGAACGCTCGGCGCTCGGCGCTGCGCACATAGAGCGCGGTGCCTTCGCCCTTGAGGCCACGGATCGGCGCGGCGGCGAAGAAGCCGTCGAGGCTGTCCAGCCATACCAGCTGGCCGCCCAACGCTGCGGCCAGCGGCAGTTCGGTGCGCTCCGGATCCGGCAGAACGCCGACCTCGGCCCCGACGAACAGCGCGCGCGCAATGCGGAGCGCGCGGTCGTAAGCCGGCTGGACCGAGATCAGACCAAATGGCGGTGCGGGAGTGGCGGACATGCGTCCTCGGGCTATCGAACAACCCGTAGGTAAGCCTGAAGCTGATCAACCGACCGTTAAAGCGGTCTCTGCTGACCGTCTCCACTTTGCAACACCTGCGCTATGCACAACAATTATGCACATTGTCGCACCCGTTTTAGTTGTGGTTGCAACCTGCTCCTGGACTCGTGTGGCGAATTATCCGCCAAGTTCCTTTGAGCGGCGCACGGCGCGCGCCACAGCCTCGCGCAATAGTGGATTCAGGCCGCCATCGCCCAGCAGCACGCCGAGCGCCGCTTCAGTGGTGCCGCCGGGCGAGGTGACCTGCCGGCGGAGTTCAGCCGGCTCCTCGCCGGTCTTGGCCAGAAGCGCCGCAGCGCCGCCGATCGTGGCGCGCGCCAATCGCGAGGCGTCGGCGCTGGAGAGGCCCGCCTCTACACCCGCTGCTTCCAGCGCCTCAACGAAGGCATAGAGATAAGCCGGCGCCGACCCCGAGACGGCGGTGGCTGCGTGCATCTGCGCCTCGTCCAGCAGGTCGACGACCTCGCCCAACGGCTCGAACAGCGCGCGCGCCCGCAACCGCGCCTGCGGATCGTCGGCATAGAGGCTGGCGGTCCCCCGGCCGATCGTTGCCGCCGTGGTCGGCATCACGCGCGCGACGCTGCGCCCGCCGAACTCCAAAGTCAGGTCATCGAGCCGAACGCCGGCGGCGATGGAGACCACGATGGCGCTGGCGTGCAACCAGGGCGCCACCTCGACCGCCACCTCGCGCCAGATCTGGGGTTTCACCGCCAGCACCACGGTCCTGGCCTCGGCCAGCACGCTGTCATGGGGATTGAGCCGCGCGCCCGCCGCCTGGGCCGCATCGGCGACAGGTCCGGCCATGGGATCGCGCAGGATCAATTCGGAAGCATCGAATGCGCCGGCCAGCCGCCAGCCCTCGATCAGCGCCCCGCCCATGCGGCCAGCGCCCAGCAGCAGGATGGGGGTCATCGGCGTCAAGTCTCCCGGCGGCGTTCAGCCCATCCTTAGGAGGACGCCGTTCGAAAGTGGAGGCTCTTTAGGCCTCGCCCACCGTCTCGAACATGCAGGCGGCGATGGCTTCCTCAGGCGACTTGCCGCCCTGCACCAGGAAGTCGAACGCCGGATAGAAGCGGTCGGCGCCTTCCATGGCCAGATCGATCATCGCCGCGGCCTGGGCCAGCGACGGCTGCTCGCCGGTCATCAGCGCCATGCCATGGCGGAAGATGATCTCGCCGTCGTCCCACAATTCGAAGTGGCCCAACCAGACGCGCGGATTGATCGCCGCGATCAGTTCGGCCGCCGCGGTGCGGCGTTCCCGGGTGACTTCCAGGTCGAGCGACAGGCAAAGCTGCAGGCAGTCGCCCTCGGGACGCCAGGCGAACCACAGCTCGTAGTCCTTCCAGTCGCCGCTGAGATTGAACGCGAGATCCCCGTCCTCGGTGCGATCGAACGCCAGGTTTTCCGCCGTCAGGACGTGCTCGACGACTTCGAGAGGGTCGTTGGCCATCAGGACGGATTCGTCAGACAGGGTCCTGTCCATATCGCCCGAGGTCCTTTCGCGTACGGCGGCGGGCGGGGAAATCGCCCGGCGAATCGCCAGTTCTATTTGAGGGTAGTCCGCTTCCCGCACGCCACGTCACCGGCTTCTTGTGCGGGGCGAGCAACATTCACGTGTTTGGGGCCACGTCGTCCGTCGAAGCCTGCACGCCGCGCAGCGTCGCCACTTCGGCGCGCAATGCGGTGATCTCGGCCTTCAGCGCCTCGAACTCCTCGCGGCGGATCAGGTCGAATTCAGCGGCCACCTTGTCCGCCTGGGCGCGGAAGGCGGTCTTGGCCTCTTCGCCGGCGGCCTGGGCGAGGCCCATGGCGGCGGTGGTCAGCTTGGCCATTTCGTCAAGGAACGGGTTCTGCGTTTGCATCTCGGGCTCTGGTAGGCGGCTCTAGGGCGCCGTCCGTCTCTATATGGGCGCAGTGGGGGTGAAAGCGAGGGGCATCTCGTCTAAACCCGGCTCACCACTTGGAGATGCGCCGCGGTGACGTTCCCCGAAATCGACCCCATCCTGCTTCGGATCGGGCCGCTCGCCATACGCTGGTACGCATTGGCCTATGTCGCCGGCATCCTGCTCGGGTGGCGCTATGTCGCAGGGCTGGCGCGAAGCCCGCGCCTCGCGCCGATGCGTGGGCCGGCCGCAACGACACCGCAGATCGACGACCTGATCCTGTGGCTGACCCTCGGCATCATCGTCGGGGGCCGCCTGGGCCACGTGCTGTTCTACACCCCCTCGCTGATCTGGACGAACCCGCTGGAGATCCTGCAGGTCTGGCGCGGCGGCATGAGCTTCCACGGCGGCGCCATCGGGGTGTTCACCGCTATCGTCCTGTTCGCGCGCGGCGCCGGACTGGACCTGTTTCGCCTGGGTGACCTGATCGCAGCCGCCGCGCCGATCGGGCTGTTCTTCGGGCGCATCGCCAACTTCGTGAACGGCGAGCTGTGGGGCCGGCCAACCGACCTGCCCTGGGGCATGGTGTTCTGCAATCCGCAGATCATCGAGACCTACGGCCATTGCCCGGCGGGTCTGGCCCCGCGCCACCCCAGCCAGCTCTACGAGGCGGCGCTCGAAGGCGTCGTCCTGTTCCTCATCCTGCTGTTCTCGGTCAGGAAGGGCATGCTCGACCGACGCGGCGTGGTCGCCGGCGTTTTCCTGTTGGGCTACGGCCTGATCCGCATCGCGCTTGAGACGGTCCGCGAGCCTGATTTCGGCATGCCCGCATTTCCGACCATGGGCATGATGTTGAGCGCACCGATGGTGCTCGCCGGCGCCTTCCTGGTCTGGCGAGGCCTGCGCGAACCTCTGCCTGCAACGCCAGTGACGGTTCCTGCAGCGGACGTCGATGAGCCTGCGTGAACGTCTGATACGGCAGCTTACAACGTCGGGCCCGATCGACGTGGACCAATACATGACCGCGTGTCTGCACGATCCCGACTTCGGCTACTACGCTACACGCCCGGCGCTGGGCGCGGCCGGCGATTTCATCACCGCGCCGCTGGTCAGCCAGATGTTCGGCGAATTGATCGGCCTGTGGCTGGCCGAGTGCTGGACGCGGCTCGGCCGCCCCTGCGCGGTGCGACTGGTCGAGGTCGGCCCCGGCGACGGGACGTTGATGGGCGACATCCTTCGCGTCGCCACGCTGGTTCCGGGGTTCCGCGAGGCGCTCGAAGTCTGGCTGGTGGAGGCGTCCGCCCCGCTAGCGCAGCGGCAGCAAGAACGTCTCGGCGATCGACTGCATTGGGTCGGCGCGCTGTCAGAGGTCGCGGGCGAGGCGCCCGTCCTGCTGATCGCCAACGAGCTGCTCGACTGCCTGCCCGCCCGCCAGTTCGTCCGCCGCGACCGCGCCTGGGCCGAACGGCTCGTCGGCGTGGACGCGGACGGCGGCCTTGCCTTCGGCCTGGCGCGCACCCCCGCGCAAGGCTTGCTGCCCGACGCGCCGCCCGGAGCAGTGCTGGAGGTCTCGTCTGCCCAGGCCGCGTTCGGCGCCCATCTGGGACGGCTGGTCGCCGACCACGGCGGCGCGGCGCTGCTCATCGACTACGGCCGCGCGGAGCCCGGCTTCGGCGATACCCTCCAGGCCTTGCTGGCCCACGCCAAGGTGGATCCGCTCGCCTGTCCCGGCGAGGCGGACCTCACCGTCCACGCAGATTTCCCCGCGGTGTTGGCCGCGGCCCGCGAACAGGGCGCGCTGACCGCGACGATCCTCACCCAGGCCGAACTGCTGTCGCGGCTGGGCGTCGTCGAGCGCTGCGCCGCGTTGAGCGCATCTCGACCCGACAAGGCCTCGCAACTCGCCCGCCAACGCGAGCGGTTGACCGCGGCCGACCAGATGGGCGAGCTGTTCAAAGCCGCCTGCATCCACAGCCCCGGCTGGATCCCACCCGCATTCGAGGAGGCCGCATGAGCGGACTGGAAGTCCTGACCTCGCAGATCCTCGACCTGGCCGGCGTCGAGCACGCGTTCTTCACCCGCGTCGGCGGGGTGTCGGAGGGAATCTACGAGAGCCTCAACCTGGGCTTGGGATCCAAGGACGATCCAGGCCGCGTGCTGCAGAACCGCCGTCGCGTCGCCGAGCGGATGGGGACCAAGCCTGAATCCGTGCTCATCGCCTATCAGGTCCACTCGGCCCTGGTGGTCAGCGCCGATGCGGCGTGGGAAGACCGCCCCGAGGCCGACGGAGTGGCGACCGGCGCGCGAAGCCTGGCCTGCGGCGTGCTGTCGGCTGACTGCGCGCCGATCCTGCTGGCCGACGCCCAGGCCCGTGTGGTCGCCGCCGTCCACGCGGGCTGGCGCGGCGCCCTCGACGGCGTGGTCGAGGCCGGCGTCGCGCGGATGGTCGAGCTGGGCGCGCGGGCCGACAACATCAGCGCGGCGATCGGCCCTTGCATCGGCCCGTCGTCCTACGAGGTCGGACTGGAGTTCCTTGAACGCTTCGAGGCCGCCGATACAGGCTATGGGCGCTACTTCGCCGCCGGGCCGAGCGACGACAAGCGCCGCTTCGACCTGCCGGCCTTCGTGCTCGACCGCCTGCGCGCGGTCGGCGTCTCGCGCTGCGAATGGATCGGCCGCGACACCATGATCGAACCGCGCCTGTTCTATTCCAATCGACGCGCCTTCAAGCGCGCGGAACCGGACTATGGGCGACTGCTGTCGGCGATCATGCTGACCGAACCCGGCGGAGGGTTGCTAGGCGCGCCCTGACTGCTAAAACGCCCGCGCGATAAGCCTATCATTCGGGGGTCTGATGAAGCTGCTGGCCGGCAACGCCAATCGTACGCTCTCCCAGGCCGTGGCCTCTCATCTGGATCTGCCGTTGACGCGCGCCCAGGTGAAGCGCTTCGCCGACAACGAGGTCTGGGCGACCATCGACGAGAACGTCCGCGGTGAGGACGTCTTCATCCTGCAATCGACCAGCTATCCGGCCAACGACAACCTGATGGAGCTGCTGATCTGCATCGACGCGCTGAAGCGCGCGTCGGCCAAGCGGATCACCGCGGTGATGCCCTACTTCGGCTACGCCCGTCAGGACCGAAAGACCGGCGGCCGCACGCCGATCTCGGCCAAGCTGGTCGCCAACCTGATCACCCGCGCCGGCGCCGACCGGGTGCTGACGATGGATCTGCACTCCGGCCAGATCCAGGGCTTCTTCGACATCCCAACGGACAACCTACTGTCCGCGCCGATCCTCGCCCAGGACATCAAAGAAAACTACGAGCGCGCGGCCGAGCTGCTGATCGTCTCCCCTGACGTGGGCGGGGTTGTGCGCGCGCTGGCGCTGGCCAGCCGGCTGAACGCCGACCTGGCCATCGTTGACAAGCGCCGCTCCGGCCCCGGCAAGAGCGAGGTCGCCAACATCATCGGCGACGTCAGCGGCCGACGCTGCGTGCTGTTCGACGACATCATCGACGGCGGCGGAACGCTCTGCAACGCCGCCGAGGCGCTGATCGAGGGCGGCGCGGCGGAGGTTTCGGCCTTCGTCACCCACGGCGTCCTCTCCGGCGCGGCGGTCGAGCGGGTGAACAGCTCGGTGCTGAAGGAGCTGGTGATGACCGACTCGATTGAGGGTCCGCAGCACATCGCCGCCTCGGGCAAGATCCGCTACGTGAGCTGCGCTCCGCTGATCGGCGAGGCGATCCGGCGCATCGCCAACGAAGAATCCGTCTCCAAGCTGTTCGATTAGCGCTCAGACGGCCTCCACGGCGACGCTTGGTCAGCTTCGGTTAAGGACGGTAGACACATTGTCGCCCGTCGCGCCGTGCTATCTTCGTAGGCGTAATTTGAGGGAAGATTTGCCGATGGCTCGTGCTGTCTGGGTCCGTTCGGCCCTGTCCGTCGCCGCCGCCGCTGCGGCGCTGGTGATCACCGCCTGCGCCGGGCCGAGCGCCGGTCCGCCCGCGCCGCCGGCTCCCGCCGTGTCGCTGGCCCCCAAGGTGATCGAGCAGGCCAGCGCCTATCGCGCCTACATGGCCCGCAGCGCCGCGATCTCGCCGGCGTTTTCCGACGGCGCTTCGGTCTCGGGCGCGCTGCGCACGGCCGCGGCCTACGAACCGCGCCAACTGGTTCAGGGCGCCGTGGCCTATGGCGCGATCGCCGCCCTGCAGGATCCCGCCTACGTCGCCGGAGTCCGCACCTATTCGCGTGATGTGACCCAGCGCCAGTCGATCGCCCAGGCGATCATCCGCAATCCCGCCTATGCCCTGAGCTTCCCCGGCGCGCCCACCGCGGCCGGACTGGTCACCACCGCGCTCGGCGAGGACGGCCGCCGCGTGTTCGAGCAAGGTAAGCAGGTCAAGCAGGCGGCCTACAGCGTCCAGCATTTCTCCTGGTCCAAGGCCGACGTCGCCAACCGCGATATCCGCCTGGCGCAGGCCAAGAGCCTTTCGACGATGCCGCTGAGCGGCGACGTGGCCGAGTCCTTCCGCCTGCAACAGGCCGCCGGCGGCGGCGCGCCGCTGGGCGTGGTCGCCGCTCAACCAGGGGCCCCGCCCTATTCGCCCCTGGTGGTCCGCAGCCTGGCGCTGGCCGCGCTCGCCGTCCTCGGCGAAGCCGGCGAGGCCAACCTGGTGCAACTCACCTCGGTGATGTCGGAGCCGGTCGCCGGCTCGTGCCTGAACATGTCCAAGCTGAACCTCTACCAGTGCCTGGCGGTGTCGAAGCCGCACTACGAGGACGTGTTCTGCATGGGTCAGCACATCCTGATGGACACCGGCATGTGCGTGCTCAAGGGGGCCGGCGCGCCGAACCCCGTCGACGTGCTCACGTCGCCGCTCACCGTGGCGTCGGCGACCCCCGTCGCGACCCAGACGCCGATCGCCTCACCGACGTCGGGCGTCCGCAAACCCTGAGCCTCAGCCCGCGTCGAATTCGTCGCGTCGCGGGCGTTGCCAGCGCGGGCTCAGGCGTGTATCTACCCGCACCCTTCAGATCTTGAGCGGGTTAAGACCGTCGCCGCGCAGCTTCGCGCGGCGGCTTCGTTTTGAGGCGAGGCCATGGCCGATATCGTACTGAACGTTGAAGTGCGCGAGCGCACCGGAACCGGCGGCGCCCGCGATGCGCGGCGCGAGGGCAAGGTGCCTGGCGTGCTGTATGGCGGAACCCAGGCCCCGGTGGCCATCGCCGTGCGCGCCAACGAGTTCCGCAAGGCGCTCTATACGGGCAAGCTGCTGGGCCACCTGGTGACCCTGAAGCACGGCTCGGAAACGCAGCCGGTGATCGCCAAGGCGATCCAGGTGCATCCGGTCACCGACGAGCCGATCCATTTCGACCTCTACCGGGTCGACGCTCACCAGCAGATCAAGATCTCCGTGCCGGTCCACTTCACCAATCATGAAGCCTCGCCAGGCATCAAGCGCGGCGGCACCCTGAACATCGTCGCCCACGAGATCGAACTGCTCTGCCCGGCCGACCAGATCCCGGAAGAGCTGAGCTACGATCTCGATGGCCTGGACATCGGCGACGCGATCCGCGTCTCCGCGTTCGCGTTGCCCGCAGGCGTTTTGGCGACGGCCGACCCGGAATTCGTGGTCGCGATCATCGCTGGTTCCTCCGCGCAGGCGTCTGAAGAAGCCGGCGAAGGTGAAGAAGGCTCCGAGGCCGCCGGCTCCTAACCGGTCCGGCCCCTGCCCTAGCTCGCCCTGAGGGGAACGGCGCCATGCTGATCCTCGCAGGGCTGGGCAATCCCGGTGATCGCTACGCCGGCAATCGACACAATTTCGGCTGGTCGGCGGTGGACGCCATCGCCGACCGCTGGCGTTTCGGGCCAGAGCGTCGGCGCTTCCAGGCGCTGGCGCGCGAGGGCTCCATCGAGACGCCCTCAGGCGCCGTGCGCGCGCTGATCCTCAAGCCGCAAACCTTCTACAACGAGAGCGGCCGTTCGGTCGGCGAAGCGCTGAAGTTCTTCAAGCTGCAGCCCGCCGACCTCGTGGTGTTCTACGACGAGATCGACCTCGCCCCTGGTCGTTTCCGGATGAAGACCGGCGGGGGCGCGGCCGGGAATAACGGCGTGCGCTCGATCGCCGCCCAGGTCGGGCCCGAGTTCCGCCGCGCGCGACTGGGCACCGGTCATCCGGGCGATAAGGCGCTGGTCCAGGGCTTCGTGCTGTCGGATTTCCACAAGGCCGAGGGGGACTGGGTCGACGCCCTGCTGCGCGCCTGCGCCGAGGCCGCCCCCCTGCTGGCCGCTGGCGAGGACGAGAAGTACCAGACCGAAGTCATGCGCCTGGCCCCGGCCGAGAAGGCCGATCCCCGCGGCGCGCGCGACTGACGGGGCGGCGCAGCGGCGGTTCCCGGCGACAAGCCCCGCGTGCTCGGCTAAACCGGCGCCCAACTGCAAACCCCTCGAGATCCGAATGGCCCTGAAAGTCGCGATCGTCGGCCTGCCCAACGTCGGCAAGTCCACCCTGTTCAACGCCCTGACCCAGACGGCGCAGGCGCAGGCGGCCAACTATCCATTCTGCACGATCGAACCGAACGTCGGCGACGTGGCGGTGCCGGAACCACGGCTGGAATCGCTGGCGACCATCGCCGGGTCCAAGGAGATCACCCCCGCGCGGATCAACTTCGTCGATGTGGCCGGCCTGGTGCGCGGCGCCTCCAAGGGCGAGGGGCTGGGCAACCAGTTCCTGGCGAACATTCGCGACACCGACGCGGTGGCCTTCGTCACCCGCTGTTTCGAGGACGACGACATCACTCACGTGGAGGGCCGGGTCGACCCGATCTCCGACCTGGAGATCATCGAAACCGAACTGATGCTGGCCGACCTGGAGAGCCTGGAAAAGCGCATCCCCAACCTCGATAAGCGCGCCAAGACCGGGGACAAGGAATCGGCCACGACCCTGCGGCTGGCGAACTTAGCGCTGGCCGAGCTGAACCAGGGGCGTCCGGCGCGCAACGCCAAGGTCCCGCCCGAGGACGAGAAGGCCTGGCGGATGCTGCAGCTGATCACCTCGAAGCCCGCGCTCTATGTGGCCAACGTCGACGAGGCCTCGGCCGAAAGCGGCAACGCCCACTCGGCGCGTGTCGCCGAACGCGCGGCCCGCGACCACGCCGAGACGGTGGTGATCTCCGCCCAGATCGAGAGCGAGATCGCCCTCCTTGACGCGGGCGAGCGCGGCGACTTCCTCGAGACCCTGGGGCTCAGCGAGCCGGGCCTCAACAAGCTGATCCGCGAGGCCTTCAAGCTGGTCGGTCTGCAGACCTATTTCACCGCCGGCCCCAAGGAGGCGCGCGCCTGGACCATTCCGGTGGGCGCCACCGCGCCGCAGGCGGCCGGCGTGATCCACACCGACTTCGAGAAGGGCTTCATCCGCGCCGAGACCATCGCCTTCGACGACTATGTGCGGCTGAAGGGCGAGGCGGGCGCGCGCGAGGCTGGCAAGATGCGCCAGGAAGGCAAGGAGTACGTGGTCCAGGACGGCGACGTGCTCAACTTCCGCTTCAACGTCTGAGGACGCTTCGCGCATGGGCGAGACCGTACGGCTGAGCGGCGCGGACGGCTTCGTCTTCGACGCCTATCACGCCCAGGTCCCCGACGCGCGGCGCGGCGGCTTGGTGGTCCTGCATGCGGTCTGGGGCGTCACGCCGCATATCCGCGAGCTGTGCGACGCCTATGCCGAGCACGGCTACGAGACCCTCGCACCCAGCCTGTTCGACCGGTTCGAACCCGGTTTTGCGGACCAGAATACCGACCCCGCACGCCTCGCCGGCCAGACCGCCTACGCAGAGCGGACGGGCTGGGGCGACACCACCACGGGGGATGTGCAGGCGGCGATCGACGCCTTGAAGGGCCCGGTGTTCGTCCTGGGCTTCTGCTTCGGCGGGACGGCGGCGTGGCTGGCGGCCTGTCGCTGCGAGGGCGTCTCCGCCGTCTCCTGCTTCTATGGCGGCCACATCATCGACTACGTCGCCGAGACGCCGCGCGTCCCCACGATCCTGCATTTTGGCCGCGAGGACGCGCTGATCCCGCCCCAGGATGTGGAGGCGATCGGCGCGCGCCATCCGGACCTGCCGATCCACATGTACAAGGCGGGCCACGCCTTCGTCGCGCCGAGCGGCTTTCACGCGGATTCGGCGCAGCTCTCCACCTTGCGCACCCTCGCCCTCTTCGCCCGCAATGGCGGCGGCCGTGGCGACGCTTAACGAACGCGAGCCGATCGACCGCCCGCGCTGGGGCCCCGCCCATCTGCTCGGCCTGGCCGTGGCCGGCGTAGTGCTTCTGCTGCCGGCCTATGTCGCGGCGACCTCGCTGATCGCCGTGCTCTCGACCCACCAAAGCGTCCCCTACATGGACCAGTGGGCGACGGTGAACGAGTACCGCGCCCTGCTCGATCACGGCCTGCGCTTCGAGGACCTGTGGCGTCAGCATAACGAGCACCGGATCCTGTTCCCGCGGATCATTCTGCTGGGGGACTATGTACTCACCGGCGGGTCGAACTACCTGAACACCGCGGCGATTTTCGCGATCCAGGCCATGGGCGCGCTGTTGTTTCTGGTCATGGCGCGCGAAGGTGGCGGCACCCCGCTGAAGGCCTGCGCCGCCGCCGTCGCCGCGGCCGGGCTGTTCAGCCTCCTGCAGTGGGAGAACCTGGTCTGGGGCTTCCAGGTGCAGTTCGTCGGCGTCTACTGCTGCGCCGCCTGGGCGATCTACGTCTTCTGCCTCGGCGCGCGCGATGCGCCTGTCCTGAACTGGCCGAGGTTGGGCCTCGCCTTCGCCCTGTTGGCGGTGGCGAGCTTCTCGATGGCCAACGGCGTGCTGGCCGGCGCCGCCATGGCCGCTGTCGCCGTGATCGCCCGCCTGCCACTGCGCGCCGCCGCCGTGGCGCTCGCGGCGGCGTTTGTCCTGACTGGGCTGTACCTGCACGGCTTCCACCTGGTCGCAGGCCACTCGCCACCGTCCCTGGCGCTCGCCGACCCCCTCGCCTTCGCATCCTATGTCGCGGTCTACCTCGGCGATTGGCGCGGCCTGTGGGGTGTGCAGCAGGCGATGATCCTGGGGTTCGCCGGCATGGCGGGGGTGGCGATCATGGCCGCAACCGTGTGCACCCAGCGCAGTCGAAGTCCGGCGCAGCTCGCGCTGCTGGGCGTCGCGCTGTTCGTCATGGCCAGCGCCGGCGTCACCGCCCTGGGCCGCCTGAGCTTCGGCCTGGAGCAAGCCCTGTCCAGCCGTTACGTGACCCCTTCCGCCTGGTTCTGGGCGGCCCAGCTGACGTTCTGGACGTTACAGGCGCAGGCCCGCGCCGCGTGGTGGCCGAAGCTCATCATGCTGCTCCCGCTCGGGCTCGCCGCGCATCAGATCGTCTTCCTGCAGGGGCAAATGTTCGGCGTGGTCGGGCTGTGGCGCGGCCAGGTGGCGCTGGGCGCCGAGGCGCTACTGTCCGGCGCCGCCGACGACGAGGCGCTGACCCGGCTGTTTCCCGATCCGGCCACGCCGCGCGAACTGGCGGCGTTCTTGCGCGAGCATCGGCTGTCGATCTTCGCCGAGCCGCGAGGCCGCTGGACCGGTCGCCCCCTGCGCCAGGTGCTGAAGGTCGCGCCACGGACAGAGTGCACCGGGGCGTTCGACGCCTGGACGCCGGCGCCCGGCGCATCGGGTGCGGCCTGGAGGGGCGCTGGCTGGGCGTGGGACGCGCTCGCCGACCAGCGCGTCAAGCAATTGGTGCTAGTGGGCGGCGACGGAAGGATCGTCGGCGTCGGCGCGGGCGGCGATAACCGACCGGACGTGCCTCAGGTCGTGCCGCAGGTCGATAACCCCAACGTCGGCTGGACCGCCTCGGCGCGTCCGCCGAAGACCTCGGTGACCGCCTACGCCGTCCTGCGCGACGGCCGCGCCTGCGAGATCGGCGGCAAGGCGGTCACGACGGTTCCTCGATCAGACGGCGCACTTCCGGCAGGCGCTCCAGCACCCGAACCAAGAGCGCCTGGGCCAGCATGATGCCGATCCCCGCTCCGTAACCGGAGAACACACCGGCCGGATAACGCCCGCCATGGGCGACCGCCGCCACCTGCCAGTAGATGAACAGCGCCGCGCCGCAGAGCAGGCCAATGCCGCCCAGAACTGAGGCCGGGGTCTGACCGAATCCGGCCTGGTAGCTCATCCACACATAGCGGCCGAGCAGGCGGCGAAGCGGCGGCGTCGCCAGTGGCACGAGCAGGGAGACGGTCATGAACATCGCCGGCCAGATCAGCGCACGCTGCACGATCAGCTCGCTGCCGCCTGGCAGCACCTGAAAGGCGCGCACGACCGCGCCCGCATAGATCAGCACGGCCGCCGCGGCCGCCACGTCCTGCATCCGCTTGAAGTTCACCCACGCGCGCGTGAAGGCCATGGGTGCGATCCTGACGGGCCCTTTGGGCGCCGATATGGCGAAGGGCTCAGTGACCCTCGAAGGCCACCAGGGTGGAGACCGGCACGCCGGCGGCGCGCAGGCGCTCGGCGCCGCCCAGATCCGGCAGGTCGACGATGAACGCCGCAGCGACGACCTCCGCGCCGACGCGCCTGAGCAGCTCCAGCGAGGCCATCGCCGTGCCGCCGGTGGCGATCAGGTCGTCGATCAGCATCACCCGCTCGCCCGCCGTGATCGCGTCGGCGTGCATCTCGATGGTGTCGACGCCGTATTCCAGCGCGTACTCCGCAGCGACGGTCGTATACGGCAGCTTGCCTTTCTTGCGCAGCGGGACGAAGCCCACCGACAGCTGGTGCGCTACCGCCCCTCCCAGGATGAAGCCCCGCGCCTCGACCCCGGCCACCTTGTCGATCTTGCGGCCGGCGAACGGCTGCACCAGTTCGTCCACCGCGCGGCGAAAGGCGCGGGCGTCGCCCAGCAAGGTGGTGATGTCGCGGAACATGATCCCCGGCTTCGGGTAGTCGGGGATCGTCCGGATCATCTCGGCCAGGTTCATCGGCGCACACTCGCAGGCGGCGGGCCCAGGACGCTCCGGGCAGGCTCCACGCCGTGCGGCGCTTATCGCCGAGGCGCGCGGGCTTGGCTATGATGATCCGAACAGGACGCCTGACGCTTGAAGTGCTTCGCCCGCCTCGTCCTGGCCGCCTCGGCCGCCGCGTTAGCCATCGGGGCCCGCACGGCGAGCGCCGGCGAAACGGCCTGCTGGTTCGAGGGCGCGCAGCTGGTCGCGGCCGCCTCGGTGCATGGGATCGCCGGCGACTACATCATCGACACGGGGACCGCGCGCACCCAGCTCCACGACACCCGCACGCAAGGCGCCGGCCTGTCGACGCCGGAGGACACGGCCGTCGAGCTCCGCGGCGAGGTGCGCTTCGCCGGCCTGCGTCGGACCGGTCAGACGATCGAGGTCGCCGATCTCGACGCGCGCAGCGTCGCCATGCCGACGCCGATCGCCGGCGTCATCGGCGCCGACGTGCTGTCGCACTATGTGGTCGACATACGGTTCGCGCCCTGCCGACTGGCGGTGTGGCGTACGCGTGAAGCGCCGGCGGTGCACGCGGGCCTGGTTGTGCCGCTGCGACGTATGGGCGGCCGGCCCGCGGCCGAAGCGGCGGTGAGCGACGGGACCCGTGCGCGGCGGGGCCGCTTCATCCTCGCCACCGGACAGGACCTTGCGGTGCGTCTGGACGAGCATAACGCCCAGGTTCCCAGTGCGACCGACCCCAAGGAACTCTATCCGGGCGGGATCGGCGCGGCGCGGCTGAGCGAACTGTCGTTCGCCGGCGACCTGATCGCCGAACTGCTGGCGGGCCTGCTGCTGGCCGAGGCGGTCCCGCATGGCGTCGAGGGCGTCATCGGCGCCCCGGTCCTGGCCGGGCACGCCTGGCGGTTCGACTTCCCGCACGGCCGGCTGCTGATGCTGGAAGACTAGGCGCGCGACCCGGCTCCGTAGACGAGACGCGCGACCTGGACGCTAGTGGGCGACGTTGCGCCAGATGCGGCGGTAGCTGACGTACAGCAGGCCGGTGAAGATCAGCAGATAGATCATCGCCCCCAGGCCGAACTGCTTGCGCTCCATCATCTTGGGCTCCGACGCCCAGGTCAGGAACGCCACGACGTCCTTGGCCTGCTGGTCCACCGTCGAGGGCGAACCGTCGTCGAACGTCACCTTGCCGTCCGCAAGCTGCGGCGGCATGGCGATGAAGCCGCCGACCGGCACCTTGTCGTGCGGGCCGCTCCAGAACGCCGTCAGGTCGCCTGGCACGTAGGGATTGTAGTGCTGGGTCGCGCTGGCCTTCAGACCCGCGGGCGGGTTCTTATAACCGGTCAGGATCGAATAGACGTACTGCGGGCCGTGGTGGCGCGCCTTGATGATTACGGACAGGTCCGGCGGTAGCGCGCCGCCGTTCGAGGCCCGCGCCGCCGGCTCGTTGGGGAACGGGTTCGGGAACTTGTCGGCCGAAGTGCCGGCGCGCTGAACCACGTCGCCCGTCTCGGAATCGATGTCGTTGACCTGATAGTCCTTGGCGATCGACTTGACGTAAGGGTTGTCGTTCGAGTTCGGGTATTTCGGATCGTAGAACGGCCCGCCCTTCTGCCCGAGGTTGCGGAACGTCAGCAGGTTCATCGCGTGGCAGGCCGCGCAGACCTCCCGATAGACCTTGTAGCCGCGCTGAAGCTGTTCAGGGTCGAACTTGCCCAGCGGTCCTTCAAAACCAAATTCAACGTGCTTCAGGGGCGCGCTGGTGGTGCCAGACGCCGCCGCCGGGCTCGCAAGACCGAGCAACCCGAGCGCCGCGAGAGCGATACCTTTACGCAGCATCTTAGGCTCAACCTCTATTTTCAGGCGACGCCGCCGCGCCGGCCGGCGTGGTGGCCGGGTGCGACAGGACGGGCTCGGAGATCGATTCCGGAACCGGCGACGGGGTCTCGGTGAGGCCCAGGATCGGCAGGACGACCAGGAAGTAGGCGAAGTAGTAGGCGGTCGCGATCCGCGACAGCCACACGAAACTGTTCAGGTCCGCATCCAGCAGCTGGAAGGTCGACAGCCTCGGGATCACGTGGTCGTCGGGTAGCTTGCCGCCGCAATAGCCCAGCACCAGGCAGGCCAGCAGGAAGATGAAGAAGTACAGCTTCGCCGTCGGCCGATAGCGCATGGACCGCACCTTGGAGGTGTCGAGCCAGGGCAGGATAAACAGCATGGCGATCGCGCCGAACATCAGCAGCACGCCCATCAGCTTGTCCGGCACGGCCCGCAGGATCGCGTAGAACGGCAGGAAGTACCACTCCGGCACGATGTGCGACGGCGTCACCAGCGGGTTGGCCTGGATGTAGTTGTCCGCGTGACCCAGCGCGTTCGGATTATAGAACACGAAGATGGCGAACATGATCAGGAACACCCCGATCGCGAACCCGTCCTTCACCGTGTAGTACGGGTGGAACGGCACGGTGTCGGCCTTGGACTTCACGTTGACGCCCAGCGGATTGTTGTTGCCGGGGACATGCAGCGCCCAGATGTGCAGGCCGACGACGCCGGCGATCATGAACGGCAGCAGGTAGTGCAGCGAGAAGAAGCGGTTCAGCGTCGGGTTATCGACCGCGAAGCCGCCCCACAGCCAGGTGGTGATGGACTCGCCGACGATCGGCAGCGCGCCGAACAGGTTGGTGATCACCACCGCGCCGTGGAAGCTCATCTGGCCCCAGGGCAGCACGTAGCCCATGAAGGCG
>NZ_JAUXZW010000334.1 GCF_030693805.1 Phenylobacterium sp. | reverse complement strand
CCACGAACCCCGTCCATTAGTCGCCGAACATTTCGCGGTTTTATCATCTAAACCAAGGTTCATGAGAGCGAGGTAGCGACGCCTCGGACGTTTCCACTGTATCCAGAATAGACATCGGAGTTTTCGTCGAATCCAACCATCGAGTTTCCTGAATATCTCTTTTACTCCGGACAACTTATAATATTGCCCCCATCCGCGCAGAATCCGCGAAATCGTTGCGATTGTACGAACTATCGAGCGGCCTCGACCCATTCTGAAGACTGCGTGCAGGGTCGTCTTCAGTCGTTCCACGGATTTATCCGCTGGCCTTAGTCGGGGTTTCTGCTCGCTTGTCATCGAGTATCCGAGGTACTTGAGATTCCACGGCCTGTCAATCGCGCTCTTTTCGACATTCACCCGTAGTTTTAACTTTTCGGCTAAAAACCGCGTGATTGATGCCATGACCCTGATCCCCGCCTTTTCACTCGCGACATAGATGTTACAATCGTCCGCATAACGGCAAAAAGCATGCCCTCTGGTTTCCAGTTCCTTGTCCAGATCATCGAGCATGATGTTTGACAGTAGCGGCGATAACGGGCTCCCTTGCGGTGTCCCTTCTGTTCTCGCCGTTTCTATCCCGTCCACCATAATTCCTGCCTGGAGGTACCGCCGAACCAGCTTCAATAGCTTCTTGTCCGAGATTTTCCGCGCGACACGCGCCATGAGGACATCATGCGAAACCCGGTCGAAAAATTTCTCCAGATCGATGTCCACCACCCATTGCCGCCCTTCTTCCACATATTCTCTCGCCTTCTTCACCGCGTCATGCGTGCTCCGGCCGCGCCGGAACCCATAGCTGTGCGGTGAGAATTCGGGGTCGAAGATCGGTTCGAGTGCCTGGTGTACCGCCTGCTGTATGAGTCGATCCATAACCGTTGGTATGCCGAGTTGCCTCTTTCCTCCGTTCGGTTTGGGTATCTCTACCTTGCGGACCGCCCCCGGCTTGTATACGCCTTCCAGGAGTTCTCCCTTGATACGCGTCCAGTGTGTTTTGAGATAGCACCCCAGGTCGTTGACGGTCATTCCGTCTACCCCCGGCGCACCTTTGTTCTTTACAACACGCCGATACGCTTTCCACATGTTCTTCGTCTCGACCACTGCCTCCATGACACCATCGTGCCGCTGCCGGTGGTTTTCTCTCCTCGCCGTGGCGGTGGACGCGGCTCTGGAAACGTCCAACGGATTCCGTCCGCCGTCGTCGCCCTGAGCTTCGGGCTTATAGGCCGTCTGTTCCTGCACCTCTTGCGCCATCGAGATTCAAGGCCTCCGTCGTCTTCT
>NZ_JAUXZW010000333.1 GCF_030693805.1 Phenylobacterium sp. | reverse complement strand
GCTCCACCACGATCTCGCTGTCCGTTCGCGGAATGAGGGCGCGCGCATCACTCAGAATCTCGAGACCGTAAAAGCCGGTATGGCCAAGGATGTGCTGCACCGGTTCGCGCGTCAGCCGCCGGGCGAGCGCCGCCGAGGCTGGCGACAGCGGCTTGGTTGCGATCAACGGCAGCACGACGCCCAGGGTGCGGGCCGAGGCGCCGCGCCACAGGTCGGCCGGCAGCCCGGTGTCGCGCCCCCCGGTGGAGAACAGGTCGGGGGCGGCGAGCGGCGCGACCTCCACGCCCTGCGCATGCGCCGTTCCGACGAGGATCGAGACCGTCGCGAGACCGGCCAGAAGCGAATTGCGGATCATAGGCGCCAGCATAACCTGATGCGGGAAGTTGGCGCGAGCCCGGCCGCTCGTGTATGGCTGCCCTGTTCATGGACCGCTACTCACCGCTGCGCACTCGCACCATCGCCCTGGTGGGCCTGATGGGCGTTGGCAAGACCAGTGTCGGCCGCCGCTTGGCGACGGTGCTGGAATTGCCATTCCGCGACGCCGACGTCGAGGTGGAGGCCGCGGCCGGCCGCTCCATCCCAGAGATCTTCGCCGACCTGGGCGAACCGGCGTTCCGCGAGGGCGAGCGTCGTGTGATCTCACGGCTGCTGGACGAACCGCCCCACATCCTGGCCACCGGCGGCGGGGCCTTCGTCAGCGACGAGACCCGCGCCCTGATCAAGGCCAAGGCGGTGTCGGTGTGGCTCAAGGCCGACCTCGACGTGCTGGCCAAACGCCTGGCGCGCAAGGACAACCGCCCACTGCTCACCGGGCGCGATCCGAAAGAGGTGCTGCAGCAGCAGGCGGAGGCGCGTTACCGCTATTATGGCGAGGCCGACGTCACGATCGAGACGAGCGACGCCGCCCATCAGGTCAGCGTCGACCAGGTGATCGAAGCCGTATCCGCCTATATCGAAAGTCAGCCGAAATGATCCGCAGCGTCGCCGTGGGACTGGGCGAGCGGTCCTACGAGGTGGTCATCGGACCTGGCCTGTTGGATCGGGCCGGCGCGCGGATCGCGCCGTTCGCGCGCCGCCGTCGGGTCGCCGTCGTCACCGACGAGACGGTCTGGGGCCTGCACGGGGCGCAACTCACCGCCAGCCTGGAGGCCGCCGGCCTCGCCTGCCCGGTCATCGTGCTGCCGCCGGGCGAGCAAACCAAGAGCTTCGAATGGCTGGCCGAGCTCAGCGACCGGCTGCTGGCGCTGGCGCTGGACCGCGGCGACCTGGTGGTGGCGTTCGGCGGCGGCGTGGTCGGCGACCTCGCGGGCTTCGCGGCCGCTGTCTACAAGCGCGGCATAGACTTCGTGCAGATCCCGACGACCCTGTTGGCCCAGGTGGACTCCTCGGTCGGCGGCAAGACCGCCATCGACACGCCGCGCGGCAAGAACCTGGTGGGCGCGTTCCATCAACCGCGCCTGGTGCTGGCCGACCTGGACGTGCTGGCCACCCTGCCCGAGCGGCAGGTGCGCGCCGGTTACGCCGAGGTCGTCAAGTACGGCCTGCTCGGCGACTTCGACTTCTTCCAATGGCTGGAAGCCAATGCACCCGCCGTGTTGGCGCGCGAGCCCCAGGCGTTGGCCCACGCCGTCGCCCGCTCGGTCGAGATGAAGGCCGAGATCGTCGCCGAGGACGAAACCGAACAAGGCCGCCGCGCCCTGCTCAACCTGGGCCACACCTTCGGCCATGCGCTGGAGGCCGAAACCGGCTTTGGCGAGGCGTTGCTGCATGGCGAATCGGTGGCCGCCGGCCAGGCGCTGGCGTTTCGCTTCTCCGCCGCGCAGGGGCTCTGCACGACGCAGGACGCCCACCGCGCCGAGGCGGCGATCCGCGCCGCCGGCCTGCCAACGTCCATGGCCGAGACGCGCGACAAGCCCTACGCCGTTGAACGACTGCTGGAGCACATGGCCCAGGACAAGAAGGCCGAGGGTGGCGCACTGACCTTCATCCTCGCCCGAGGACTGGGCCAGGCCTTCGTCGCGCGTAATGTGGACGCGAACGCCATACGTGAATTCCTGAAGGCCGAGGGAGCCGAAACGTGACCGCCATCCTGGCGCTGGCCCCGATCGTCTTCGGGCTGCTCGCGATTTCGGCCCTGTTCTCCGCCGCTGAAACGGCCCTGACCGGGGCCAGCCGTTCGCGGATGCACCAGCTCGATCGGGAAGGCGACCGGCCGGCGCGGCGGGTCAACCGATTGCTCTCCGACCAGGAGACGATGATCGGCGCGGTGCTGCTGGGCAACAACCTGATCAACATCCTGGCCTCGGCCCTGACCACCCAGGTGGTCACCGCGGCGATCCCCGGCGGGCTGGGCGTCGCCGCGGCCACCGCGCTGATGACCGTGCTGGTGCTGGTGTTCGCCGAGGTGCTGCCGAAGACCCTGGCGATCCTGCGGTCCGACGATGTGGCGCGCGCGCTGTCGGGCCCGACCCTGGTGGTCGTCAAGCTGTTCGGCCCGATCATCTATGCGATCCAGTGGATCGTGCGGAGGACCCTGCGGCTGTTCGGCGTGCGTCTGACGATGGAGGTCGACGTGCTGGCGGCGCACGAGGAGATCCGCGGCGCGGTCGAATACCACCACTCGGAAGGCCTGGTTGAGAGCCGTGACCGGCACATGCTGGGCGGCGTGCTGGACCTGTCGGAGATGGATGTCGGCCAGGTGATGGTCCACCGGACGGCGATCGCCATGGTCGACGCCGACCTGCCGCCGCGCGAGTTGGTCGCCGCCGTGCTCGACAGCGGCCACACACGCGTGCCGCTCTATCGTGACGACGCGGAGAACATCATCGGCGTGGTGCACGCCAAGGACCTGCTGCAGGCGATCTCGCAGGCCGATGGCCGCATCGAGGCGTTGGACGTGCCGACGATCGTGCGTGCGCCCTGGTTCATTCCCGAGACCACCAACCTCAAGGACCAGCTCAGCGCTTTCCTGCGCCGCCACACCCACTTCGCCCTGGTGGTGGACGAATACGGCGGACTGCAGGGGCTGATCACGCTTGAAGACATCCTCGAGGAGATCGTCGGCGAGATCGAGGACGAGCATGACGTCACCGTGCGCGGCGTGCGCCCACAGCCGGACGGCTGGGTGCTGGTCGATGGAGCGGTGCCGATCCGCGACCTCAACCGGGCGATGAACTGGGACCTTCCGGACGAGGAGGCGGTGACCATCGCCGGCCTGCTGATCCATGAAGCCCAGACGATCCCGCAGATCGGCGAGGCTTTCGATTTCCATGGGCGCCGCTTCGAAGTGCTGGGCCGCAAGGGCAACCAGGTCACCTCGCTGCGGATCTCGCCGCCAGGGCCGGAGGCGGAGGACTGACGCGGACGGAACCATTTCCGATCATCGCCGTTCTGGCCGATTGGCGAAGGCTGTCGGGGCGGCGGTCCAGATGCACATGGTTGGCGCGCGCGAGCGCGGGGACGAGACGGCTCTGGTGACGTTCGAGGATCTCAGCGCGCGGTTGGCGATGGCGGAAAACGCTGTCGCCGAAGAAAGCCGTCGCGCCGATGTGCTGAACCGCATCGCCGCCGCGATCGGCGCGGGTTCCGATCTCTCCGAGGTCGTCCAGACCGTTGTGGACGGCGGAGTTGAACTGACCGGCGCGCAGTTCGGGGCGTTCTTCTACAATCTCGTGGGCGCGGACGGCGAGAGTTACACCCTCTACACGCTGTCAGGCGCGCCGCGCTCGGCCTTCGCCGACTTCTCCATGCCGCGCAACACCGCGGTGTTCGCGCCGACGTTCAGCGGCGCGGGACTTGTGCGCTCCGACGACATCACCAAGGACCCTCGCTACGGCCACAACGCGCCGCACCACGGCATGCCGACGGGACACCTGCCAGTGCGCAGCTATCTGGCGGCGCCGGTGGTCTCCCGCAGCGGCGAGGTGTTGGGCGGACTGTTCTTCGGCCACGCCCAAGCGGGAATGTTCACGCCGCGGCTGGAGCCTCTGTTGCACGGATTGAGCGCCCAGGCCGCGGTGGCGATCGACAATGTGCGCCTCGGGGAGGCCGCGCGGCGTGATCTGCTGCAGCGCCGTCGGGTTGAGGCCGCGTTGGCCGAAAGCGAGAGCCGCTTCCGGATGATCGCCAACACTCTGCCGACCTTGTGCTGGGAAGCCGATCTCGAAGGTCGGGTGACATGGCGCAACCAGCGCTGGCACGACTACGTGGGCGTGGAGGCTTATCTGCCGGGCGCGTTTTGGTATGACGTCGATGACGCCCAGGCGCGCGCCGACGCGCAAGGCCATTGGCGTCAAGCCCAGGCGACCGGCGAGCCTCTGGAGCTGGTGTTGCCGTTGCGCGGCCGCGACGGCGTGGCGCGTCCGTTCCTCACACGCGTGGAGCCGGCCCGTGATGCGGTGACCAACGAGATCGTTCGTTGGATGGGCGTCAACCTGGACATCGCCGCCGAGACCGCCGCCCACGAACGCTTGCAGTTCGCGCTGCAGGCCGGCCGGCTAGGGTCGTGGGAGCTCGACGTCGAGACGCGCGACTACACGGCCTCGGACCTCTGCAAGGCGAACTACGGGCGAAGGCCTGACGAGACGTTCGGCTTCCATGATCTCGTCGCCGCCGTCCATGACGAAGACCGAGACCGGATGCGCGCAGCCATCGAGCACGCCATCGCCACCGGCGCCGACTACGACATCGAATATCGCGCCATCCATCCAAACGGCGACGTGCGCTGGGTGCACGCGCGCGGTCGCGTGGCCGAGAAGGCCGACCACGGCGGGGTGCGCCGGATGGCCGGCGTCTCCCTGGACATCACCGAACGCAAGCGGGCCGAGGAGCGGCAGCGGCTGCTGCTCAACGAGCTGAACCACCGGGTGAAGAACACCCTGGCCACCGTGCAGTCGATCGCCAGCCAGACGCTGCGCTCGGCGGCCGATGCGGGCGCGTTCCGCGACGCTTTCGAATCACGTCTGCTGGCGTTGTCCCAGACCCACAACCTGTTGACCGACGCAAACTGGGAGGCCGCCAGCCTGCATGCGATCCTGGTGATGGAGCTCAGTCCTCACGCAGGCGGACGCCAAGGCGGCGGTGGTCGCTTCGTGCTGGAAAGCGATCGCGACGTCCGGCTCAATCCCAAGGCCGCAGTGGCGTTGGGCATGGCCTTGCACGAACTGGCCACCAACGCGGTGAAGTACGGCGCGCTTTCGACCCCGTCCGGCCGGGTGTTGGTCCGTTCCCGAGTGACCGGCCTGGATTTGGTGCTGGAATGGATCGAACAAGGTGGGCCGACTGTCGTGCGGCCGAGCCGGCGCGGGTTCGGCGGGCGGCTGCTGGAGCAGGGCTTGGCCGGTGAACTCGCCGGGCGAGTCGTTCTTACCTATGATCCCGCGGGATTGTCGTGTCGTATGCAACTGCCGATGCGCGCGCTGGAGCCCACTGAATGAGCAATGTCCCTGATCTCGCGGGTCTTCGCGTCTTGGTCGTCGAGGACGAGATGATTGTCTCGATGTTGATCGAGGACATGCTGGGCGATCTTGGCTGCACCGTGGTCGGACCAGCGTCTC
>NZ_JAUXZW010000330.1 GCF_030693805.1 Phenylobacterium sp. | reverse complement strand
GCGACGCGCTCGGGGCGCGGCTGATCGCCGCGTGCGAGGACGACTTCCCGCAAGCCGTCGCTGCGCTCGACCCGCCGCCGCCGGTGATCTGGGCGCGCGGCGACCTCGCCCTGCTGCGGCGGCCCTGCGTCGCCATCGTCGGCGCTCGGGCCGCCTCGGCCGCCGGTCAGCGCTTCGCCCGCGGGCTGGCCTCCGAGCTTGGCGCGGCGGGCCTGGTGGTGGTGTCCGGCATGGCCCGCGGCGTCGACGCCGCCGCGCACGAAGGTGCGCTCGACGCCGGCACGATCGCCGTACTGGGCGGCGGGATCGACAACATCTACCCCCCTGAACACCACGGCCTGTACGCGCGCATTATCGCCCACGGCCTAGTGGTCGCCGAACATCCGCCGGGTCGTCAGGCGCAAGCCCGCGACTTCCCGCGCCGCAACCGCATCATCGCCGGGCTGTCCCGCGCGGTGGTCGTCGTCGAGGCGGAGACCCGTTCGGGTTCGCTGATCACCGCACGGCTGGCCGCCGAACAGGGGCGCGAGGTGCTGGCGGTGCCCGGATCGCCGCTCGACCCCAGGGCCCGCGGCTCCAACGACCTGATCCGCCAGGGCGCGGCGATCTGCGAAGGCGCCGAGGACGTGCTGCGCGCCATCGAGGGCTTCACCGGCCTCCGCGAGCCCGGCCCGCCACGCTATGCAGGCGGACCGGCCTCGGATGTCGACGCCGGCAGGATCCGCGAGGCGGTGGCGATGCTGCTGTCGCCGACGCCGGTGTCCTGCGACGAACTTGTCCGGGCTGTCGGTGCGCCGGCCCCCGTGGTGTTCGCCGCCCTCATCGAGCTGTCGTTGGCCGGGCGCGCCGAACTGCTTCCCGGCGGCATGGCGGTTTCAGCGTGATCTGGCCCCCCAGATCGTGCGACGTTGACAGCATCAGGCGCGCACCCCACTTTTCGCGCCCCCTGCCCCCTTGCGCCGTTTTCAACGCGAGGGCGGCCGTCCGCCTAGGATCACGCCCATCGCTCCGCCCATGAACGTCGTCGTCGTCGAGAGCCCGGCCAAGGCCAAGACGATCAACAAATACCTGGGCCCGGACTACAAGGTCCTGGCGTCGTACGGCCACGTCCGCGACCTCCCGGCGAAGAACGGCTCCGTGCGCCCGGACGAGGACTTCGCGATGAGCTGGGACGTCGACGTCAAGTCGGCCAAGCGGCTGAACGAGATCGCGGAAGCCGCCAAGGGCGCGACCCGACTGATCCTCGCCACGGACCCCGACCGCGAGGGCGAGGCGATCTCCTGGCACGTGTTGGAGGTGTTGCAGAAGAAGAAGGCGCTGAAGGGCGCGCAGGTCCAGCGCGTGGTGTTCAACGCCATCACCAAGTCGGCGGTCACCGAGGCGATGGCCAATCCGCGCGACATCGATATGGAGCTGGTCGACGCCTATCTGGCGCGCCGCGCCCTCGACTACCTGGTGGGCTTCACGCTCTCTCCGGTGCTGTGGCGCAAGTTGCCGGGCGCCCGTTCCGCCGGCCGCGTGCAGTCCGTCGCCCTGCGCCTGATCGTCGACCGCGAGTTGGAGATCGAAGCCTTCCGCACCCGCGAGTACTGGAGCGTCGAGGCCGACGTCGCGGCCGGCGCCGAGCCGTTCCTCGCCCGCCTGGTCAAGCACGAAGGCAAGCGGCTCACCAAGTTCGACCTGGCGGCCGAAGCCGAGGCCAAGGCCGCGCGCGCCGCCGTCGAGGCCGCGGCCTTCACAGTCGCCGCCGTCGAGAAGAAGCCCGCCCGGCGCTTCCCGCCGCCGCCGTTCACCACCTCGACTCTGCAGCAGGAGGCTTCGCGCAAGCTGGGCTTCTCCGCCCAGCGCACCATGCAGGCCGCCCAACGGCTCTATGAAGGCGTCGACATCGGTGGCGAGACCGTGGGCCTCATCACCTACATGCGGACCGACGGCGTGCAGAGCGCGCCGGAAGCCATCACCGAGGCCCGCGAGGTGATCAGCGGCCTGTACGGGCCCACCTACGTCCCTGAGAGCGCACGCCAGTACAAGACCAAGGCCCGTAACGCCCAGGAGGCTCACGAGGCGATCCGCCCGACCAGCCTGGCGCGCAATCCGGGCTCGCTGCGCCTGGAGGCCGACCTCGGCCGGCTCTACGAGCTGGTGTGGAAGCGGATGATCGCTTCCCAGATGGAGGCCGCGCGCATCGAGCGTACGACGGTCGATCTGGAGAGCGCCGACGGCAAGACCGGGCTTCGCGCCACCGGCCAGGTGATCCAGTTCGACGGCTATCTGGCGGCCTACGAAGAGGGCCGCGACGACGCCGCTGACGAGGACGGCGGCCGGCTGCCGCAGATCCGCGAAGGCGCCGACGCCAAGGTCCTGGCGGCTCGCGCCGATCAGCACTTCACCGAGCCGCCGCCGCGTTACTCCGAAGCCACCCTGGTCAAAAAGATGGAGGAGCTCGGCATCGGTCGCCCGTCGACCTACGCCTCGATCCTCACCGTGCTGCGCGACCGCGCCTATGTGCGGATGGACAAGAACCGTTTCATTCCGGAAGACAAAGGCCGCCTGGTCACCGCCTTCCTGGAGGAGTTCTTCCTCAAGTACGTCGAGTACGAATTCACCGCCGACCTCGAGGAGAAGCTCGACAAGGTCTCGGCGGGCGAGCTCGACTGGAAGGTGCTCCTGCGCGAGTTCTGGAAGGACTTCCACGGCGCGGTGGGCGAGATCGGCGACCTGCGGGTGACGCAGGTGCTGGACGCGCTGAATGTGGCGCTGGGTCCGCACATCTTCCCGCCGCGCGAGGACGGCGGCGACCCGCGCGCCTGTCCGACCTGCGGCGCCGGCCAGCTGTCGCTGAAGACCGGCAAGTTCGGCGCCTTCATCGGTTGCTCCAACTACCCCGAGTGCCGCCACACCCGTCCGCTCGCCCAGTCCGAGGGCGACGAGGCCGACGCCCAGGGCGGCGACCGCGAGCTGGGCCTCGACGCCCAGACCGGCCTGACGGTGTTCCTGAAGAGCGGCCGCTTCGGCCCTTACGTGCAACTGGGCGAAGGCGACAAGCCCAAGCGGTCCAGCCTGCCGAAGACCTGGCCGCCGGCCGCCATGGACTTGGAAAAGGGCCTGCGCCTGCTGCGCCTGCCCCGCGAGGTCGGCGTCCACCCAGAGGATGCGAAGCCCATCGTCGCGGGCATCGGCCGCTACGGCCCGTTCGTCGAGCACGCTGGCACCTACGCGAACCTGTCGTCGGTGGACGAGGTGTTCGAAGTCGGTCTGAACCGCGCCGTCGCCCTGCTGGCCGAAAAGCGTGCGGCCGGCCCGGGCCGCGCCAGAGGCGAGCCCGCGCCGCTGAAGGACCTCGGCGTCCACCCGGCGGACGGCGCGCCGGTGCGCATCCTGCCTGGCCGCTACGGTCCCTACATCAAACACGGCGCGACCAATGCGAACGTGCCCAAGGGGACCGATCCACAGGACCTGACCCTTGAGGTAGCCGTCGGCCTGCTCGCCGCCCGCGCCGAGGCGGCTGGAACCAAGAAGCCGGCTCGTGGCGCCAAGGCCAAGGCGGCCCCGAAGAAGGCCACCCGACCTTCCGCGGCGAAGCCTGCGGCCAAGAAGGCGGCCGCCAAGAAGCCGGCCGCGAAGAAGGCCAAGGCGAGCGGCTGAGGCCTCCCACGAACGTCATCCCACCCGCCCCGCGACGCCACGGCGATTCCTGCGTTACAAAGGCCGATGGCCAAGCCCCGCACACCCCGTCCGCCTCGCCTGCCGCAGGGCCTCCCCGACCGCGAGACGCTGCTGAAGTACGTGCGCGAGACCGGCGAGGCCGATCGCGGCGTCATCGCCAAGGCGTTCGGACTGAAGGGCGCTGACCGCAAGGCGCTGCGCGACCTGCTGCGCGTGCTGGAGGAAGAAGGCGCGCTGGCCCGTCGCGGTCGCAAGGGCGTGGCCGAGGCTGGCGCCCTGCCACCGGTGGGCGTCGCCGACGTGGTCGACCGTGACACCGACGGCGACCTGATGGTCAAACTCGCCAAGGCCGAGGACGCGCCGCTGGTGCGTCTCGCGCCCGACCGGTCGGAGGCCAGCGGCGGCGCGCCCGGCCTGGGCGACCGGCTGCTGGTGCGCTTCGAGCGGCTGGAGACCGGCGAAATCGAGGCCAGGATGATCAAACGCCTGGGCCAGAGCGCGCACCGGGTGCTCGGGGTGATCCGCAAGTCCCGCCGCGAGGTCCGCGTCGAGCCGGTCGACCGCCGCTCCAAAGACACCCTGGTGCTCACCGACCCGACCGCCCAGGAACTGCGCGACGGCGACCTGGTGCTGGCCCAGGTGATGCCGTCCGAGCGCAGGTTCGGGGCCCATCGCGGCAAGCTGCTGGAGGTGGTCGGCCGCGAGGACCAGCCGCGCGCCGCCTCGCTGATCGCCATTCACACCCACGGCATCCCGACCGGCTTCCCGACCGAGGCCGAGACTGAGGCCGCCGCCGCCAGGCCGCCTGAGCTCGCCGGCCGCGAAGACCTGCGCGACGTGCCGTTCATCACCATCGATCCCGCCGACGCCCGCGACCACGACGATGCGGTGTTCGCCCAGGCCGACGACGACCCGAAGAACGCCGGCGGCTGGATCGTGTGGGTGGCCATCGCCGACGTCGCCGCCTACGTGCGCCCGGGCTCGGTGCTGGACGAGACCGCGCGCGACAAGGCCAACAGCGTCTACTTCCCCGACCGGGTCGAGCCGATGCTGCCCGAGGTGCTGTCCAACGGACTGTGCTCGCTGCGCGAGGGGGAGAACCGCGCGACGCTGGCTGTGCGGATGGTGTTCGACGCCACGGGGCGCAAGCGCTCCCACCGCTTCGTGCGCGGCCTGATGCGCTCGGCCGCCAAGCTGTCCTACGAGCAGGCCCAGGCCGCCATCGACGGCACGCCGGACGATCGCACTGGCCCGATCCTCGAGCCGATTCTGAAGCCCCTGTGGGCCGCCTACGCGACCATGCTGAAGGGCCGCCGCGCCCGCTCGCCGCTGGCCATCGAAAGCATGGAGCGCAAGATCGTCATCAGCCCCGAGGGCGAGGTCGTCTCGATCACCCCGCGCGCCTCGCTGGAGGCCCACCGACTGATCGAGGAGATGATGATCCAGGCCAACGTCTCGGCCGCCGAGACGCTGGAGAGCAAGAAGACGCCGCTGATCTACCGCATCCACGATGCGCCCAGCCGCGAGAAGATCGATTCGCTCGCTGAATTCCTCGGCACCCTGGGCATCGCCTGGTCCAAGGGCGAGGCGGTGCGCACCGACCGCTTCAATCGCCTGCTGGACGAGACCCGAGAAGGCCCGCACCGCGAGATCGTCAACGAGGTGGTGCTGCGCAGCCAGATGCAGGCGCAGTACTCGACCGACAACATCGGCCACTTCGGGTTGAACCTCGATCGCTACGCCCATTTCACTTCCCCGATCCGCCGCTACGCCGACCTCGTCGTCCATCGCGGCCTGATCCGCGCGCTGGGCCTGGGGGACGACGGCCTCACCGACCGCGACATCTCGCGCATGAAGGACACCGCGGAGCTGATCACGGGGGCGGAACGCCGGGCCATGGCCGCCGAACGCGACGCCACCGATCGCTATGTGGCCGCCTTGCTGGCTGATCGCGTGGGAGCGGAGTTCGAAGGACGGATTACCGGCGTCACCCGCTTCGGCCTGTTCGTACGGCTGACCGAAACCGGCGCCGACGGCCTGATCCCGGTGTCGCGACTGGGCGCGGAGTTCTTCCACCATGACGAGCGCTCGCACGCCCTGGTGGGCGAGCGCACCGGCAAGCGCTGGCCGCTGGGCATGGCCGTGCAGGTGCGGCTCGCCGAGGCGACGCCGATCACCGGCGGGCTGCTGTTCGACATGCTGAGCGAGGCCGCCCCCGCAGACCCCACCGCGCCGCGTCTGAGGCTCCCCCAGCGCGGTCGCCCGCAGTCGCGCGGACCCCAGTCGCGCGGACCGTCCCGCGCCGGCCAGCGACGGCGCTAGGTCGCCGCCTGCACAGCGGTGAGGAAGCCCTGCTTGGTGAAGGTCACACGGCCGTCGCCTAGATCGCGGACGTAGGCGCGCTCCAGCAGCATCTTGAGCGCGCTCTCGACCTGCGGCGGCGCGAAGCCCTGGCCGTGGGCGGCGCCTTGCAGCGTCTCGCGCGACAGCGCCTCGCCAGGCCAGATGTCCTGCGTGCGCAGGGTCTCCAGCAGCGCGCGCTCCACGTCCTCCAGGATCACACGCTCGCGGGCCGGCGCAGCGAACACCGATTGAGCGGGCAGGTCAGGAGTAGCGCTTGGCGCTGGAGCCGAGGGCGTGTCGACGGCGGCGAGCATTTCCCGCGCGATCTCGCGTTCGCCCATGACGATGCGGTCCGCCCCATGGGCCAGCAGATGCTGGGCTTCGGCGTCGGAGCGCGGACAGGCGACGATCTCCAGCTTGGCGTTGGCGCGCCGCGCCTGCTCGACGATCTGGCCGCCTTCGAAGCCGTCGGGGATGGCCACGAACAGCCGCGTGGCGCGCTTGATGCCGGCGGCGGCCAGCACCTGGCTGTCGGCGGCGTTGCCTTCCAGCGCCTCCAGGCCGGCGGCCCGCGCCCGTAGCGCAGCCGCCTCGTCGACCTCGATCACCACCACCGCCTGGGCCCCCTCGCGCAGGCTCTCGGCGACCGAGGCGCCGATCACCCCGAAACCGACCAGCACCGCGTGCTCGCTCAAGGCCGTCGGGACGAGGTCGACCGCGGCGTCCTCGGCCGCGGCCGCGGCTTTCGCAGCCGCTCGGTTGGTATGGGCGAACAGCAGGCTGAAGATCAGCGGGTTCAGCAGGATCGAGATGATCGCGCCGCCCAGGATCAGGTCCCTGCCCTGCGGCGGCAGCAGGCCCAGGCCGACGCCCAGGCCCGCCAGGATGAACGAGAACTCTCCGATCTGGGCGAGGCTGGCGGCGATGGTCAGGGCCGTCTGGTTCGAGTGGCCGAAGGTGCGGATGATCGCCAGCGCGGCCAGCGACTTGCCGATGACGATGACCCCCACCGTGGCCAGCAGCGGCCAGGGCTCGCGCACCAGCACCATCGGATTGAACAGCATCCCCACCGAGACGAAGAACAGCACCGCGAAGGCGTCGCGAAGCGGCAACGTCTCCTCCGCCGCCCGCTGGCTGAGCGGCGAGCCGGCCAGCACCATGCCGGCGAAGAACGCGCCCAGGGCCAGCGAGACGCCGAACAGGTAAGCCGCGCCCACCGCCACGCCCAGCGCGATCGCCAACACCGCCAGGCGGAACAGCTCCCGCGACCCGGTGTGGGCCGTGTAGTGCAGCACCCAAGGGATGAAGCGGGCGCCGACCACCAGCATCACCGCGGCGAAGGCCGCGACCTTGGCCAGGGTCACCGCCAGGGGGATGATCCAGGTCTGCATGACCCCGGCGTCGCCGCCCGACGATATCGCCCCCGCCATAGCCGGCAGCAGCACCAGCGCCAGCACCATGGCGATGTCCTCGACGATCAGCCACCCGACCGCGATGTGGCCTCGGTTGGTGTGGACGATCCTGCGCTCCTGCAGGGCGCGCAGCAGCACCACGGTGCTGGCCACCGACAGCGCCAGGCCGAACACCACGCCCGCCACCCAACTCCAGCCCAGAGCATGCCCCAGCGCCGCGCCCAGGGCGGTGGCCACCGCCATCTGCACGATCGCTCCCGGCACCGCGATCTTGCGCACCGCCAGCAGGTCCTTGAGCGAGAAGTGCAGGCCCACGCCGAACATCAGCAGCACCACGCCGATCTCGGCGAGCTCGTTGGCGATCGCCTGGTCGGCCACGTAGCCCGGCGTGAACGGGCCCACCAGCACGCCGGCCAGCAGGTATCCGGCCAGAGGCGAGAGGCGCAGTCGCTGGGCGATGGCGCCGAGCACGAAGGCGGTCACCAGGCCGGCGACGATGGTGGCGAGCAAGGGCGTATGATGGGGCATTCGGCTCCTGAAGGGCGAGATTCGGTCCCAACCTGCGAACGCGGGCCGCCCGACACAACCCAAGGGGCGGACACGTCGGCGTTATCCCCAAGATCGATTCTCCTGGGACTTTTCGCGTTCCCGGCCTTTCCCTGGCCGCCTCGCCGCCTATGCTTGAGCGATGTCAGACGACGCCGCCGCATCCGCGCCCCAGCGCACTGTACGTCCGCGCCATGCCGCAACCTTGTTGATCGTGCGGCGCGACGGGCCGAAGCCCCGCGTGCTGATGGGCCGCCGCCACGCCACGCACAACTTCATGCCCGACAAGTGGGTGTTCCCCGGCGGGCGCATCGACCCGTCCGACTATCGCGCCCCATTCGCTACCGACCTGAGCCCAGAGGTCGAGGCCAAGCTGCATGTGGCCGCCCCCGGCGCGCGCGGTCGTGCGCTGGCCATGGCGGCGATTCGCGAAACGTTCGAAGAGGCCGGCCTGCTGCTGGCCAAGGCCGCCCCGCCGCGCACGGCGGTCGGTCCTTGGCGGGAATTCCTGGCCCAAGGCGCGCTGGCCGATTTGGCGGCGCTACGCTTCGTCGGACGCGCGGTGACCCCGCCATTCGTCCACAAGCGGTTCGATGCGCGGTTCTTCATGGCCGACGCCGAGCGGCTGACCAGCCTGGAACGCCAGCCCGACTGCGGCGAGCTCGACCAGATCGACTGGCTGGACATCGACGACGCACTGGGCCTGGATCTGGCCGACGTCACCCGCATGATGGTCAGCGAAGTGGTCGCGCGGCTGGACAATCCGAACCTGCCGATCCCCTTCATGCGCATGATCCGCCGCAAGCGGCACATCAGCCACATCTGACGCCGCGCTGCATCGCATTGACTTTGCGGGCGCGATTCGTATTGTCCCGCGCTCTTTAAGAAACACCTCCGGCGGCGTTCCCGCCGGCCCGCTCAAGGACCGACCATGGCGAAGCCCGCCTCAATCAAGATCCGCCTGAACTCGTCGGCCGACACCGGCTTCTTCTATGTGACCAAGAAGAACGCCCGCACCAAGACCGACAAACTGGTGCTGAAGAAGTACGACCCCGTCGTGCGCAAGCACGTCGAGTTCCGCGAAGGCAAGATCAAGTAAATCACGCTAACAGCTGATTTATCGAGTCAAACGCCCGGTCCCTGGACCGGGCGTTTTGCGTTTTGGGACTGCTATCGCCCCCTCCGACCCCGCCTGTGGCGAGGTGGCGCGACCCATGGGAGCGACGGAGGGGACCGGCTCAGACTCACGCCGCGCGGGCGATGACCTTGTTGCGTCCCGAAGCCTTGGCTTCGTAGAGGCCTTCGTCGGCGCGCTTCAGCAGGGCGTCGGGGCGGTCGAGGGCGCCGATGGTGGCCGCCACGCCGATCGAGATGGTCACGGTCAGCAGTTCGGCCCCGGCCATCACGCGGAACGGCGCGCCCGCCACGTGCAGGCGGATCCGCTCGGCGATGCGCTGGGCGTCCTCGAGCTGGGTGTCCGGCATCACCACCACAAACTCCTCGCCGCCGTAGCGGCACGGCAGGTCGATGGCGCGCACGTTGGAGGCCAGCCGCACCGCGAACTCGCGCAGCACCTCGTCGCCGACGTCGTGGCCGAAGCCGTCGTTGATCTTCTTGAAGTGGTCGATGTCGATCAGCAGCGCCGAAACAGGATCGCCGCCCAGCGCCGCGCGCTGGACCAGGGCGTCGAGCTGGCCGGCCATGTAACGGCGGTTGTGCAGGCCTGTGAGTTGGTCGGTGACCGCCAGTTCCAGCGAGTGGTCGAGGTTGTCGCGCAGGTAGTCGGTGTAACGCTTGCGGCGGATCTGGGTGCGCGCGCGCGCCGACAGCTCCTGCGGGTCGATCGGCTTGGAGAGGATGTCGTTGACGCCGATTTCCAGCGCCTTGACCAGCCTGGGACGCTCGTCGAAGTCGACGATGGCCAGGATCGGCAGATGGCGGGTGACCTCATCGGAACGCAGTTGGGCGGCCAGGCGCAGTCCATCGAATCCGCGCGAGGCGCCGTTGACGATCACCAGGTCGACCGGTCCGCGCGCCGTCATCAGCGCCTTCTCCGGATCGCTCTCGACCACCGGGCGATGCTCGACCGCCAGTTCGGCGGCGACCCGCTGGGCCTGGCGCTCATGGTCGTCGATGATCAGGATGCGACCGCCGGAGCCGCCCAGGCGCGAGGCCGCGCCGGCGATCACGCCCATGCGGCGGCCCGAGGCCTCACGGTCGCGCAGTTCGTCGATCACCATCTTCAGGCGGGTCAGGCTGCGCACCCG
>NZ_JAUXZW010000329.1 GCF_030693805.1 Phenylobacterium sp. | reverse complement strand
GCGACGCGCTGGCCGCCCGCGCCCAATCCCTGGCCGACCTCCGCGCCCGCACGCTGGCCCTGCATCGCGCGTCGTCTCCGCGCCTCGAACGCCGCCGCAACCGCCTCAGCCGCCGCATCGACCGCTGGCTGCAGCTCGCCGGGCCGGTCGGACACGCCGCGATCATCGCCCGCTCGGGCCTCTGGCGCGTCGACGGCGCCGGCCTGCGCCCACGGCTGGGCGCACTGCGCAATATGCTCCGCTACGCCATGCGGCGCGGTGATCCGGCCGCCCAGCCGGACGTGCTCCTCGACGAGGCCTGGTATCTCGAGGCCAATCCGGGAGCCGCCGCCAAACGAGGTGGGGCTTTGGTCCACTACCTGATCGATGGCCGGCTGGAAGACCGCGCGCCGGGGCCGCTGTTCGATCCAGCCTTCTATCGTGCGAGCCAGGCCGGCGAGCTCGCGCGCACCGGGCTCTCGCCGCTTGAGCATTTCGTGCTGAGAGGCGCGGCGGACGGCGTCGACCCACATCCGCTGTTCAGCGTCGCGCACTATCTCGCGCTGATCCCTGGATTGGCCGGGGCGGGCGTAAATCCGCTGGATCACTACCTGCGCGACGGCGCGACGGCAGGCCTCAGCCCGCATCCGCTGTTCGATGTCGACTGGTATCGCGGCCAGCTCGAACCACAGGAGGCCGCAGACGCCTCGTTGCTTCACTACCTGCGCGAGGGTTGGCGGCGCGGGCTGAAGCCGCACCCGCTGTTCGATCCACTCTGGTATCTCGAGCAGTACCCCGACGTGCAGAACGCCGGCATGGAGCCGCTTACCCACTATGTCCTGACCGGCGCGCGCGAGGGCCGCAATCCCAGCGCCTGGTTCGACGCGCCGCACTACATGGCGGTGCGCGGAGCTGGGCTCACGCCTGGCGCCAATCCGCTGGTCGACTACCTGGAAGGCGGCGCGTGGCGGATCGGCGAGCCGAGGCCCGGATTCCCGAACGCCGCGTATATCGCCGCGCGGCCGCACGATCTGGCGCGCGGCATGACCCCGCTGGAGCACTGGGCGCGGGGCGGCCGGGCGGACTAGAGCCAGCTCAGACGCCCAGGGCGCGCAGCTGACGCCAGATCTCGGCGTAGTACTCGGGGATGTAGTGGAACGGGCTGAGCCCCCAGCGATGATCGCCGTCGGCGATGCGTTGCGCCGGTGCGCTGATGCGCGCGGCTTCCGGCGCGAGCGCGGTGAAAGCCGCCTGGTAACGGTCCAGCAGGGCGTTATGCCGGCCGAGGTCGGCGGGGCGGCCGCCCCATAGCTCGACATTCTCGATCGCCCGAAAGCGCTCGTAGGCCGCACGATAGTGGGTCGCCCATTGCGACTCATGCAGGATCAGCGGCGCGGAGCGCAGCGGCGTGGCGCGTATCAGCGCCAGCATCTCGCCGACCGCCTCCATCCACAGCCGGTCGCAGGTTCCGCCCAGCCGCGCGATCGGCCGGGCGGCCGCCAGCGCCGGCTGGGACAGGTAGCCTGACGTCTCCAGCTCCCAGCTATGGCTGGCCAGCGCGGCGCCGATCGCCAGCAGGTCGAATCGCTCGTCGATGAAGTCGAAGATCAGATGGGTCGGACGCCAGGTCACGAGCTGGGCCATCGTGGTCTTGGTCAGGTCGTTGACCATGGCCTGGTGCTGGTGACGCTTCAGGCCATTGGGAAGCGCCTCGGCAGGCTGGAAGCCCTCCACCGCCGGGCTGAACAGGCTCGGGAGGCTGGTGCGCGAGATGTACAAGAGTTCATTCGCCGGCTCGCCCTGGATAGGCCACAGGTCCCGCGTAATGCAGCTGCCGATGATGGCCACCCTCGACATGACGCCTCCAAACCGCCTCGCGAGGCTTCTTAGCATGCCGTGGAACGGGCGTGGCCGCGATCCCGCGCCGCGACCCTTTGACCGGCCCATTGACACGCGAGTCCGCGCCGATCATCTGTCGGCCGCCCTCGGCGTTCCGGCCGCTGCGGCGTTACGGCTGGGTCGGCCGGGCTTCGTTCACCATAGCCTGATATGATACGGCGATTGGCGACCACGGGCTTTCGCGAGACGGCGCGACACGCATGAAGATGTTCAGCTATCTGGCGAATCAGCCCGACAACGTGGTCACGCGCGCCCTGCGCGAAGGCTATGGCCCGCTGGGCTTCGCCTTCGCGTTCAGCCTGGTCAGCAACCTGCTGTACCTGGCCATGCCGCTCTATACCTTCCAGGTCTATGGCCGGGTGATGATCAGCCAGAGCCAGGCGACGCTCTGGGCGTTGACTGCGGTGACGCTGTTTATCTTCGCGATCTCCAGCGTCATCGACAACTATCGCGCCCGCATCCTGATCAACTACGGAACGTTGCTGGACCAGCGCGCCTCCGGACACATCTTCTCCAGCCTGTTCGACGCTGCGGTGCGCGGCGATCCTGGCGCGCGCGCCCAGGCGCTGCGCGACATGGACACCTTCCGCCAGACGCTGACCGGCGTAGGCGCGGCGGCGATCTTCGACCTGCCGTGGATTCCGGTGTTCCTGATCGTCCTCTTCATCATCGATCCGCTGATCGGCGTGGTGACCACGGCTGGCGCGGTCGCCCTGCTGGTCCTGGCCCTCATGCAGGAGAAGGCGACCCGCCCAGCGCTCAAGGAAGCCAACGACGCGGCGCTGCGCAGTTATGCGTTCACGGATTCGGCGCTGCGCAACGGCGAGGTGGTGCGCGCCATGGGCATGTTGCCGACGCTGGGCGCGGCGTGGTCGCGGTTCCGCGCCGTGGCCGTCGAGCGCGGCGTCGCCGCCAGCGAGCGTTCCAACGTGCTGGGCGACACGATCCGCGCCGTGCGCATGGGGATGCAGGTGCTGATCGTCGCCATCGGCGCGGCCCTGATCCTCCAGGGCAAGATCCACATGGGCATGCTGTTCGCCAACATGATCCTGGCCAGCCGCGCGCTGGCCCCGATCGAGCGGGTGGTCGGCTCCTGGGAGGCGCTGAACAACGGCCAGCGCGCCCACGAGCGGCTGATGAACCTGCTGTCCAAGGCTGAGGCGCCGTCGCCGCGGACCACCCTGCCGCGGCCGCTGGGACGACTGAGCGCCGAGGGGGTCAATTTCGCGCCGCCCGGGGCGGCGAAGCTGCTGATCACCGGCGTCAGCTTCGTGATCGAGCCCGGCGAGGTGATGGGACTGATCGGGCCGTCCGGCGCCGGCAAGTCGACGCTCGCCAGGCTGCTGATCGGCATCTGGAAGCCCACCAGCGGAACCGTGCGCCTGGACGGCGCCGACATCTTCGCCTGGGATCGCGGCGACCTTGGCCGCCACGTCGGCTACCTGCCGCAGGACACCGAGCTGTTCGCAGGCTCGGTGCGTGACAACATCGGCCGTTTCCGCGACGACGTGAGCGATGAGGAAGTGGTGGCCGCGGCCCAGATGGCTGGCGTCCACGAACTCGTCCTGCGCATGCCCAAAGGCTACGAGACCGAGGTCGGCGAGGGCGGCGTGGTGCTGTCGGCCGGCCAGCGTCAGCGCGTCGGCCTTGCCCGCGCGCTGCTGGGGGAGCCGGCGTTCGTGGTGCTCGACGAGCCCAACGCCAGCCTCGACGCGGAGGGCGAGGAAGCCCTGGTGCGCGCGGTGGAGGCGCTGAAGGCCAAGGGCGCGACGATCGTGATCATCTCCCACAAGCCGAACATCTTCCGGCCCGCCGACAAGATCCTGCTGCTGCGCGACGGCCGGGTGGAGCTGTTCGGCCCGCGCGACCAGGTGATGAACCGCGTCACCAAGCCGGCTGAAGTCCGCGCCGTGGAGGCCGGTCGATGAAGCTGGAACTGGGGCCGCTGCGCCGCAGCTATGTGGCCCCCAACTTCACCGGCGAGCCGGACGCCAAGAGCCAGGAGCTGACCGACCGGGTGCGTCGCCCGATCGTGGTCGGCTCTGCGGTGATCGGCGCGATGGTGCTGGGTCTTGGCCTGTGGGCCGGGATCACGCCATTGAGCTCAGGCGTGTCCGCGCCCGGCCAGGTGCGTGTGGAGTCCAACCGCAAGACCATCCGTCGGCGTGAAGGCGGCGTGGTGAAGGCGATCCTGGTGCGTGAAGGCGACCGCGTGCGCCCCGGCCAGCCGCTGCTGGTGTTCGACGAAGTGCAGGCGCGCGCCGGCTTCGACGTGATGCGCAATCAGGCCGATTCGGCGCTGGCGCAGTCGGCGCGGTATCAGGCGGAGGCCACGGGGCGGCCCAGCATCGTCTTCCCGGCCGACCTGAACGCCAGGATGAACGACCCGCGCGTCGCCTCGATGGTGCGCGATCAGCAGTTCCTGTTCACCTCGAGACTGCAGTTGTTCAACAGCCAGCTCTCGGTGCTGAAACAGCGCGTCCAGCAACTTGAGACCAACGTCGAAGGCCTGCAGGCTCAAGTGGATTCGGTCGACGAGCAGGCGCGCCTGACCCGCGAGGAGTTGGCGGGCTATCAGACTCTCTTTGAGAAGGGCTACGCGCCCAAGACGCTGATCCTGCGCTACCAGCGCGCGCTCGCCGACCTGGGCGGGCGCAAGGGGCAGCTCATATCGGATATTTCCAAGACCCGCGAGCAGATGGGCGAGGCGCGCATCCAGATGTCGGCGCTGCGCAATCAGCGCCAGACCGAGGCCGCCGACGGCATGCGCGAGATGCAGTCCAGGCTGGCCGACGCGTTGCCGCGACTGTCGGCGACCCAACAGACGCTGTCCGAAACCACGGTGCGTTCGCCTGTGGACGGCTACGTGCTCAATTTGTCGCAGTTCACCGTCGGCGGCGTCGCCGGCGCGGGCGAAGTCCTGATGGACGTGGTCCCTGCCGATACGCCGCTGGTGGTCACCGCCATGGTCCGGCCGCAGGACGTGGAGAACGTCCGCCCCGGCATGTCCGCGCGCGTGCAGCTCCAGGGCGTCAGCCGTCGCTGGGTCAGTCCGCTGCCGGCCAAGGTGGTGACGGTTTCCGCCGACAGACTGGTCAACGACAAGACGGGAGAAGGCTATTTCCGCGCCGATCTGCGGATCGATCCGAAGGATATCGCCAAGCTCGCCGAGGGCGTGAAGATGACGCCGGGCATGCCTGCCGACACCATGATCGTGACCGGCGAACGGACGGTTCTTGGCTTCCTGCTTTCACCAATAACCGACACGCTTAGTCACGCGTTTCGAGAACAGTAACCAGACCTTAGCATTCGCCGGCCATTTAACGGATTAGGCACCCTGATCGGGACCCTTTTTGGTGTTGCGCAAAAACCGCGACTCCGATAGGTCTTCCCTCGGGCTCGTTTAACCTTCCGCTGTAGCGACGCTATGGCGTTCGGGAGAATGGACCGCTGGGACTGCTCCATCGGGGATGGAGGTCAAGCGTGCCGGGGGTCCATGTGACACAGACTGGAGAGATCTATGGCGACTTACACCTACGAGACGATCACGGCGGCCCAGGCCCTCGCGATCCTGACCACGGATAACGTTATTGTACAGAGCGGCACCGCGAATGCGGTGACGGTCGTCTACAATGCGGCGACGCCGACCCAGGCTGACACGATCACGATCACGATCGGCGCCCGTTCGGTGACCTTCGG
>NZ_JAUXZW010000328.1 GCF_030693805.1 Phenylobacterium sp. | reverse complement strand
TTCGGCGGCCTCGCGCACCGGCGCGTAGAGTTCGGCGTCGGCGGCCGGGACCTCCAGCATGAAGGCCGCGCGGCCGGGCGACAGCACGAGGCCTCGCACGAGGCCCGCGGCGGACAATCCCAATCCAGAACGGGGATCGCGCACGCGGTCCAGCGCGGCCAGCACTTCAGCGCGATCGGGACCCTGTGGGACGTTCATGCGCGGCTATGTCTTGCTTTGACCATCAAGGGGTCTCATATCCGGGCGACAGCGCCGGTTTACAAGCCCCTCCGGGCCGACGACGCAGCCGCGCGGGACATACGAACGAGACGCGACGGCTTATGCCCTGGAACGACAATGCCAATCCCGGCCCCTGGGGCTCGCCCCCGCAGGGGGACGACGGTGATCGCCGCAATCAGTCCCGACGCCCGCAAGGGCCAGGACGCGGTCCACGCCGCCCCGAAGGCTCCGACCTGACCGCGGCGCTCGAGCGCCTGCAGCGGCGGCTTCGCGGCCTGCTGGGCGGTCCCGGCGGCGGCGGTGTTCGTCCCGGCGCGGTGGTCGCCATCGCCGGCGTCGCCTTCGCGCTCTGGGCCGCCTCCGGCATCTATGTGATCCAGCCCAACGAAGAAGGCGTGGTCACCACCTTCGGGTCCTATTCGCGCTCCGAGACGCCGGGTCTGCGCTACCACCTGCCCGCGCCGCTGGAACGGGTCGAGAAGGTCGCGGTGACCAGCCTGAACCGCATCGATGTCGGCGGCTCGGCCGGCGCGGACATCCCCGAAGAAAGCCTGATGCTGACCGGGGACGAGAACATCATCGACCTGGATTTCAGCGTCACCTGGCGCGTGTCCGACGCGTCCAAATACCTGTTCACCCTGCGCTCGCCCGAAGACGCGGTGAAGGCCGTGGCCGAGAGTTCGATGCGCGAGGTGATCGGCAAGACGCCGCTGCAGCAGGTGCTGACCCGCGGCCGCGGCCAGGTCCAGCTGCAGGCCGCCGAACTGATGCAGCGCACGCTCGACGGCTGGAGCGCCGGCGTGAACGTCGTCGAAGTGCAGATCCGCAGCGCCAACCCGCCGCAGGAAGTGGTCGCCGCGTTCCGTGAAGTCGCCAACGCCGGACAGGACGCCGAGTCGGCGATCAACGAAGCCAACACCTATCGCAACCGGGTGATCAATGAAGCCAAGGGCGACGCCTCGCGCATCACCCAGTCGGCGCAGGGCTACCGCGAACAGGCTGTGCGCGAGGCGCTGGGCGACTCTGCGCGCTTCAACCAGATCCTGGTGGAATATCGCCGCGCCCCGGCCGTGACCCGCGAACGCTTGTATCTGGAGACCATGCAGAGGGTGCTCGCCCGGTCCAACAAGGTCATCGTCGACGGCAAGGGCGCGTCCGCGCCGATCATCCTGCCGCCCGACGTCTTCCGCGCGCGCACCCAGACCGCGCCGTCGCGCTCGCTCGATCCGGCCGCGCCTGGACCGACGCCGCAGGCGGCCCCGGTTCCGGTCCCCGTTCCGGCTGCGCCAGTCGACGCCGGAGTAAGCCCATGAACCGCCGGCTCACCGGCTGGGCGATCCTGGCCATCCTCGTGGTGATCGTGCTCGCCAACACCCTGTTCGTCGTCGAACAGCGTGAGCAGGCTCTTGTGCTCCGCTTCGGCGAGCCCGTGCGGGTGATCAACCAGCCCGGCCGCCAGCAGGCCGGCCTGCACGCCAAGGTCCCGTTCATGGAGAACGTGAAGAAGTTGGACCGGCGCAACCTCTCGTTGGAAGCCGATCAGGAAGAGATCATCGCCGCCGACCAGGAGCGCCTGGTGGTTGACGCCTTCATCCGCTACCGCATCAACGACCCGCTTCAGTACTACCGCACCCTGCGCGACGACCGCACCGCGGCCGACCGCATCGAGCGGCTGCTGAATTCGGCGCTGCGCCAGACCCTGGGCTCGGCGACCTCCAACGAGATCATCTCCGGGCGCCGCGCCGAGCTGGTCCGTCAGACCCGCATCGACGTGAGCCGGCGCGCCGCCTCCTCGCGCCTGGGCATCAGCGTCATCGACGTGCGCATCAAGCGCGCCGACCTGCCCGCCGCCAACCAGGCCGCCGTCTATCGGCGCATGCAGACTTCGCGTCAGCAGGAAGCCGCGCAGATCCGTGCGGTCGGCGAGCAGCAGAAGCGCGAGATCATCGCCTCGGCGGACAAGGAGGTGGCGATCACCTTGGCCACCGCCACCGAAGTCGCCGAGAGCACCCGAGGCGAGGGCGACAGCCAGCGCACGCGGATCTTCGCCGACAGCTTCGGCAAGGACCCGAGCTTCGCCAGCTTCTATCGCTCCATGCAGGCTTATGAGGCTTCTCTCGGCCAGGGCGACACGACGATGGTGCTCTCCCCCGACAGCGCCTTCTTCCGCTACTTCGACCGCGGGCCTGGCGCCAAGTAGACGCCCGCTCCTCCGGCGAGAGCCGGATTCGACAGGTTGGAGGAACGCCTCAGATCGACCTATCCTGCCTCCGCATCACGGAGCGGTCGTCATGAGCGTGCAGTTGAACCACACCATCGTCTGGTGCAGCGACAAGCACCGGTCGTCGGCGTTCCTGGCCCAGATGCTGGGCCGGCCGGATCCGGTTGCGTTCTACCACTTCATGGTGGTGGAGATGGACAACAGCGTGTCGCTCGACTTCTACCAGCAGGACGAGGCCGTCACCGTCCAACACTACGCCTTCCTGACCAGCGAGGCCGAGTTCGACGGCGTCTTCGCGCGCATCGAGGCGCGCGGCCTGGAGTACTGGGCGGACCCTGCCCGCACGCGTTCGGGCGAGATCAACCGCAACGACGACGGTCGCGGCGTCTACTTCCTCGACCCCGACGGCCACGTGCTGGAGGTGATCACCCGGCCGTATGGGGCGCCGGGCTGACGTAACGCCCCCTCCGTCACGCCCCAAGCGGGGCGCGCCTTCAAGCGAGCGCGGCGTCGCGCAACAGCGCCTCGACCTCGTGAAGATCACGGGCGACCCGCACACAGAGCAAGCGCATCTCCTCGGTGGGATCGAGCAGGTCTGGGATCATGATCGTCATCATCCCTGCCGCATGAGCGGCGCGTACGCCGTTGTGCGAATCCTCCAGCGCGAGACAATCCCGGGGAACCGCGCCCAGCGCCGCAGCGGCGGCCAGGTAGGGATCCGGTGCCGGCTTGCTGCGGGCGTAGTCGCCATGCGCAAGCACTGCGTCGAAGCGCTCGAGCAGCGCGTGGCCGCCGATGTGGTGCTCGACGTCTTCGCGCTGCGACGAGGTGGCGATGGCCCGTGGTAGCCCCAAGTCGTCGAGTGCCTGCAGAATTTCCAACACGCCAGCTTTCAACGCCACCTTCGCCTGCGCCATCTCGTGGAAGCGTTCCATTACGCGGAGTCTAAAGGCGTCCGGGTTGAAGCCTGCGGCGAAATGGCGGCGCAGGAGCTCGGCGCTGACCGCCCACGCGTTGCCGATCGTGCTGAGCAGAACCTCGGGCGGAATCTCCACGCCGTCGCGCAGCGCGACAGTGGAAAGCGCCTCACTGTAGAGGCCTTCGGTGTCGACCAGCAGGCCATCCATGTCGAAGACGACGGCGCGGACGCGGCGAGGCAGGGTCATGGCGTCTCCTAGGCGAGTCGCCGTGCGCCCCGAAATCAATCCGTGATTCAGCCTGTTGCAGCCGCCGCGCGCAGCAGGTCATGGACCTCGTGCAGGTCTGCCGCGATGCGTACGCACAACGACTGCATCTCCTCCGTCGGATGCAGCAGGTCGGGCACCATGATGGTCATCATCCCTGCCGCATGGGCCGCGCGCACCCCGTTGTGCGAGTCTTCCAGCGCCAGGCAATCGGCCGGGTCGACGCCGAGGGCCTCGGCGGCGCGCAGGAACGGCTCCGGGTGCGGTTTTCCATGGATGATCACATCGCGGGTGATCAACGCCCGGAAGCGTGGGACGAGGCCGCTCGGTCCGAGCGTCCGCCCCACCGACTCCAGGCTCGACGAGGTGGCGATGGCGCACGGCAGGCCGATCTCGTGCAGGTGATCCAGCAGCTCGACCACGCCGGCCTTCAGGCAGGCTCCAGCGACTAGCGCCTCGTGCATCCGCTCGCGGACCTCGTCGCGAAAGCCCTCCAGCGAAAACGCCGGGCCGAAGTGCTCGACCAGGATCAGGTCGCTGGCGGCTTGCGGCAGCCCGACCATGCGCTGAAAGGTCTCGAACGGCAGCTCGGCGTCGATGCCGGCCGCGGCGACCTGCAGCGCCGCGAACACCAGGGTCTCGCTGTCGACCAGCAGGCCGTCCATGTCGAAAACCACGGCGCGGACGGGGCGCGGCAGGCTCATCGCCTCAGTCCGTGACGAATTCGGCGGCGCGATAGCCCTGGAAATAGAGCAGAGCGGTCAGGTCGGCATGGTCAACCTTGGCGTCGGCCTGCGCCGCGACGATCGGCTTGGCCCGATAGGCGACGCCCAGTCCCGCCGCCTCGATCATCGCCAGGTCATTGGCCCCGTCGCCGATCGCGAGCGTCGCCGAGAGCGGCGCGTCCACTCCCGCGGCCTCGTACTGCAGGGCCGAGAGCTTGGCTTCACGACCGAGGATCGGCTCGCCCACCGTGCCGTCCAGGGCGCCCGCGCCCTCGCCCAGCGTATTGGCGCGATCGGCATGGAAGCCGGCCGCCTTTGCGACTCGTCCGGTGAAGAAGGTGAAGCCGCCGGAGACCAGCACGCAACGCGCGCCGCCGGCGCCCATGGTTCTCACCAGCGTCCGCGCGCCGGGGTTCAGCCGCACCCGCTCGTCGTAGGTCTGTTGAAGCGCGCTGAGCGGCAGGCCCTTGAGCATCGCCACCCGCTCGCGCAGCGCGCCCTCGAACGCCAGTTCGCCGCGCATCGCCCGCTCGGTGATCGCCGAGACCTGAGCCTTCACGCCGGCGAAATCGGCGAGCTCGTCGAGGCATTCGCAGCCGATGATGGTGGAATCCATGTCGGCGATCAGCAGCCGCTTGCGCCGCCCTTCCCAGGGCTGCACGCAGATGTCGACCGGGCGTCCGATCAGCGCAGCTTCGGCGGCGGCGCGGACCGCGGCGATGTCCTCCCCCTCGATCAACAGGTCGATGGCCCCAGGGCCCAATGCGCGGGGCTCCTTGACGCGCGCTCCGGCGCCTGCGAGCGCTGCGGGCAGGATGGACACGGCGGCGGCGCCGGCGTCCGGGTCGGGGCTGACGAGGGTTAGGGCGAGCTGCATGGAGCCCCGCATCTGGCTCATCGCCGGCCCCACCGCAAGCGGCAAGTCGGCGCTCGCCCTGGCCCTGGCGCGCGAGACCGGGGCCGAGATCGTCAACTCCGATTCCATGCAGCTCTACGCCGACCTGCGCGTGCTGAGCGCGCGTCCCGACGCCGCCGAGGAGGCCCACGCCCCCCACCACCTGTTCGGGATCGCCGACGCCGCCGAGGCCTGGTCGACGGGTCGTTGGCTGCGCGCCGCGACGCAGGTGCTGGACGAGCTAGCCGCGCGCGACAGGCCGGCCGTCGTGGTCGGCGGGACGGGCCTCTACTTCCGCGCGCTGACCGACGGCCTGGCCGAGATCCCGGCGGTTCCCGGCGCGGCGCGGCGGGCCGCCGAGGCGCGCTTCGACACGAGCGGCGAGGACGCGGTGCGCGACGATCTGCGCACGCTGGATCCCCAGGCGCAGACGCGCATCGCGCCGGGCGATCGGCAGCGGCTGGTCCGCGCATTGGAGGTGGCCCGCTCGACAGGCCGCTCGATCAGCGACTGGCAGGCCGACACACACCCCGTCCTCGCCTCCGGCTCCTGGCGCGGGGTGGTGCTCGACCCGCCGCGTGAGGCGCTCTACGCCCGTTGCGACGCACGCTTCGACGCGATGTTGGCGGCCGGCGCGCTTGAAGAGGTGCGCGCTTTGGCGGCTCGCAACCTGGACCCGGCGCTGCCTGCCATGGGCGCGCTGGGCGTTCGCGACCTGGCGGCGTATCTGGCTGGGACGGTCTCGCTCGAAGACGCCACGATCCGCGCCAAACAGGCGACGCGCCACTACGCCAAGCGCCAGCTCACCTGGTTCCGCAACCAGACGGCGGACTGGCCCAGGGTCACCGCCACGCAGCCTGCGGAACAGTGGGCGCAGCTCCGTGACCAGGTCTTCGACCGATGACCCACCTGGCCCCAGAGATCATCGCCCTCTTGGCCTTGGCTGCGACGGCGGCCGGCTTCATCGACGCGATCGCCGGCGGCGGCGGGCTGATCACCGTCCCGGCGCTGCTGGCCGCGGGGATCAATCCGGTGGCGGCGCTAGCCACCAACAAGGTGCAGTCCAGCGTCGGCACGGCCTCGGCGGTGTGGAACTTCTGGCGGGCCGGTCGCATCGATTTCAACGCGTTGAGGATCCCGATCCTGGCGACGGCCGCCGGCGCATTGCTGGGAGCCGCCGTCCTCAGCGTCGCCGACACCCGCTGGCTGATGGTGCTGCTGCTGGTGGCGATCGCGCTGTATTTCCTGTTCGGCCCCAAGGTCAGCGACGCCGATTCCCACGCGCGCCTGACGCCGCTCGCCTACGCCTCTGTGGCGGCCGCCATAGGCTTCTACGACGGCTTCTTCGGCCCTGGCACAGGCTCGTTCTTCGCGCTCAGCCTGGTGACTCTGATGGGCATGGGCCTGACCCGCGCCACCGCCCACACCAAGGCGCTGAACCTGACCAGCAATATCGTCGCCATGGTGGTGCTGGCGGGCGCAGGCCACGTGCTGTGGGTGGTCGGGGCGGCGATGGCGGCAGGACAGTTCATCGGCGGCTACCTTGGCTCGCACGCCGCCATGCGCTGGGGCCATTCGCTGATCCGCCCGCTGCTGGTGGTGATTTCGCTGGCGATGACCGCCAAGCTGCTGCTCGACCCGGCGAACCCGCTGCGGGCGATCGTGCAAGGATGGTTCTGATCAGGCATGAGCGAACCGCGGATCAGCATCGTCATCCCCACCCAGCGCCGGCCGGGCGGTTTGGCCGTGGCCATGCGCTCCGCCCTCGCCCAGACCGGCTTCGAGGCCGGCGCGCTGGAGCTGGTGGTGGTGGACAACGACGTCCTGCCCTCGGCGCAGGCGCAGGTGGAGGCGCGGGCCGCCGAGGCGCCGTTCCCGGTGACCTACCTGCACGAGCCGCGGGCCGGGGTCGCCAACGCCCGCAACGCCGCGCTGGGCGTCGCGCGCGCGCCGCTGATCGCCTTCCTCGACGACGACGAGGAAGCGCCGGCAGGT
>NZ_JAUXZW010000327.1 GCF_030693805.1 Phenylobacterium sp. | reverse complement strand
TGCCTTCGCAGGAAGGTTCAGGGGCTGGGCATGAGCAAGGTTCGCATCGTCGGCGGCGGCCTCCTGGGCGCGGCCGCGGCGCTGGAAGCGCACAGGCTGGGCGCTCGCGACATAACGCTCCACGCCCGCAACGACGCCTCGTCGCCACACCGCGCCGACGGCCTGGAGTTGCGCCCCGACTGCACCCTCTTCGGGGATTCCACCGACCCGCTTCGCCGGCTGCTGGAATGGCATGGCGCGGCCTTCGAAAGCTTCGAGCTCGATTGCGGCTCGCTCAATCCCACGCTGCGTGGGGAGCCCACAGCGATCGACGGCTACGCGGGCCCGGTGATCGAGGGGGCCGCCGAGGCATCCCCGGTGACGTCCACCCCGATCACGCTTCGCGACGCCCTTCGCGTCCACCGCCCGGAGGTCGAGGGGCCGCTGTCGCGCTACTGCCAATGGCGACTGCAGGCCTGGCTCGACCAGGTGCACGCCAGCGCCGCCGACATCCTGGGCGTCAGCGAGCTGCGGTCGCCGGCCGAAGCCCTGGCCAACGGCTGCGGCCTGTCAGGACTCGGCCGCACGGTCAGCCTGCCCCGAGGCGGTTTCTGCAACCTGCGCAGCGCGATGCGCAAGGCGTTGGAGAACATCGGCGTCGACATCCCGCTGGGGCCGCTCCCCTCGGCGCGCGCGGCCATGGAACGCAACCACCGCGAAATCCTCGTCTGGGCGGACGACCCGGCGCCGCTGCTGGCCGCCCAGGGCATGCGGCGGGCGACCACAGGGGCGGACCGCGCGCTCAGCCATGTGTTCAAGGTGCGCCTGACCCGCGCCGCGCCGTTCGTCGTCCAGGACTTCACCGCCGGCGGCGTGGTGTTCCGCGTCTATGTCTATGAGAGCCGGGGCGAGACCCTGGCCTGCGTCGAATGCGCCGGCCCGGCGCCCGAGGGCGTCGTACGCTGTCAGGCGCAGAAGCTGTTGTCGGCCTTCACCGACGAGCCGGCGCGGATCGGCGAACGGCTGGCGACCCTCACACCGTCACGGACCGGCGTCATGACCCTGGACGCCTGGCGTGCGTTGCAGGCGTTCGAGCGGCGGACCGATGGCGGCTTCGTGCCCGGGGCCTGGGAGCGCCCTTCGACCGGCGCGCGCTTCGCCGAGATCAGCGTCGGCCTGACCGCCGCCATTCAGGCCGCCTCGCCGCTCAGCGCCTCGGCCGCCTGATCGATGATCCTGGCCGTCCTGCAGGCCCGCATGTCGTCCACGCGGCTGCCGGGCAAAGTGATGGCCGACGTGCTCGGCGTGCCGATGATCGGCCGGCAGATCGAGCGTCTGCGCCGCGCCCGCAGCCTCGACCGCCTGGTGGTGGCGACCAGCGGCCTTTCCGGCGACGATCCCCTTGCGGCCTATTGCGATAGCCTGGGCGTGTCGGTCCATCGCGGCTCCCTTGAGGACGTGCTGGGACGTTTCCACGGCGCCATCCAAGCGTTCGGCCCCGCCAGCACGGTGGTCAGGCTCACCGCCGACTGCCCGCTCTGCGACTGGACCGTGGTCGACACGGTGGTCGACGCCCATGTGGCCGGCGGCTTCGACTACACCAACAACACCGCCCCGGAGCGCACCTTCCCGCACGGCCTGGATGTCGAGGCGGCGACGCCCGCGGCGCTGGAGGCTGCCTGGCGAGAGGCTGTCGACCCTTACGAGCGCGAACACGTGACCCCCTTTCTCTACCGTCGGCCGGAGCGCTTTCGACTGGGGTCCGTGGTCAGCGACACGCCCATGCCGCAGTTGCGCTGGACGGTGGACGCGCCACAGGACCTGGACTTCGTGCGGCGGGTCTATGAGGCGCTGTATCCGATCGATCCGGCGTTCACCTCAGCCCAGGTCGCCGCCCTGCCCGTCAACAGCTCGGCGTACGCCGGCTAGCGGACGACCATGTCCCAGGCGAGCGGTTCGCCGCGCTTAAGGTCGCGGGCCGCCGGCCTGCCCAACACCGCATCCAGATCGCCAGGCGGCAGGCCCAGGCCCGGACGCACCGAGCGCAGGTTGGCCTTCGACAGCGGTTGGCCTGCGCTGACGTCGGCGACCACGTAGAGCGAGCGGCGGAATTGACGGTTGGCGCGCTCCGACCCCAGCAGGTCGTAGTGCGCGCGGCCGAGCGCGGCCCAGGCGGCTTTGCAGTCTGCGACCAGGGCGGTGAACTCCGCGGGCTCCAGGCTGAACGCCGCGTCGGGTCCGCCATCGGAGCGGGCCAGGGTGAAGTGCTTCTCGATGACGCTGGCGCCCAGGGCCACGGCCGCGACGGAGGCGGCCGAGCCCGGCGTATGGTCAGACAGCCCGATGGGCGAGGCGAACCGCTGGGCCATATCGGCGACAGTGCGCACATTGGCGTCGGCCATCGCCGCCGGATAGCTGGACACGCAGTGCAGCAGCACCACGCCGGCGGCTCCGCCTTCAATGGCCGCGGCGTGGGCGGCTTCGATCTCGTCCAGGTTGGCCATGCCGGTGGAGATGATCAGCGGCTTGCCGCGTGCGGCGGCGTAGCGGATCAGCGGCAGGTCGACCGCCTCGAACGAGGCGATCTTGTAGGCCGGCGCATCCAGGCCGGCGAGCAGGTCCACCGCCGTCTCGTCGAACGGGCTGGAGAACAGGATCACCCCGTTCGCCCGCGCCCGCTCGAACAGCGCCGCGTGCCATTCGTAGGGGGTCTGCGCCTCGCGGTAGAGCTCGTGGAGCGTGCGCCCGTCCCACAGCCCGCCATGGATGCGGAACTCCGGCCGGTCGACGTCCAGGGTGATGGTGTCGGCGGTATAGGTCTGGATCTTGATCGCGTCACAACCGGTGGCGGCCGCCGCGTCGATCATCGCCAGCGCCCGCTCCAGGCTGCCGTTGTGGTTGCCGGACAGTTCGCAGATGACGAACGGCGGGTGGGCTGCGCCGACCTTGCGGCCAGCGATCTCGACCTCGGGCGGCAGGGCTGGCGGCATGGGTTTCGGACTCTCGCGCGGTGAGAGCCTTCTTACGCCCCGCCGCTGAAGTCGTCGTTAATCCTGAGCGGGCCGCTCGCCGCGACGCCCCCGGCCAGTCCGATCAGCGCCGCAAGGGCGATCGAACGCGCGCCCAGCCCGCGGATCAGGACGATGCCCGCGGCGATCCCTGACGCCAAACCCACAGCTTTCCACTGTCGATCCATCGCAACGCTCCAGAATCTCTCCTATCTAGATCACATGTCTCAGGAACTTTCCGAACCCAGAACCACCCGCTGCCTGATCGTCGGATCGGGCCCGGCGGGCTACACGGCCGCCGTCTACGCCGCACGCGCGCTGCTCGAGCCCGTGATGCTCGAGGGCATCCAGCCCGGCGGCCAGCTCACCATCACTACAGATGTGGAGAACTATCCGGGCTTCGCCGAGGTGATCCAGGGCCCCTGGCTGATGGAGCAGATGCGCGCCCAGGCCCTGCATGTGGGCGCCGAGATCATCGGTGACATCGTGGTCGAAGCCGACCTGTCGAAGCGACCGTTCCGGCTGGTCTGCGACAGCGGTCAGGTGTGGCTCGCCGACACGGTGATCATCTCCACCGGCGCCCAGGCCAAGTGGCTGGGCCTGGCGTCAGAGCAGAGGTTCCAGGGCTTCGGCGTCTCGGCCTGCGCAACCTGCGACGGCTTCTTCTATCGCGGCAAAGAGGTGGTGGTGGTCGGCGGCGGCAACACCGCCGTCGAGGAGGCGCTGTTCCTCACCAACTTCGCGTCGAAGGTCACCCTCGTGCACCGCCGCGACGAGCTGCGCGCCGAGAAGATCCTGCAGCAGCGCCTGTTCGCACACGAGAAGATCGAGGTGATCTGGAACCACGGCGTCGAGGAGGTCCTGGGTTCGCAGGACCCCATGGGCGTCACCGGCGTGCGGCTGAAGGACGTCAACGGCGGCGCGACCCGCGATCTTCCCTGCGACGGGGTTTTCATCGCCATCGGCCACGCGCCGGCTTCGGAGCTGTTCAAGGGTCAACTCGCCATGGACGCCAGCGGATACCTTGATGTGAAGGCTGGCACGGCCTCCACCGAGATCCCCGGCGTCTACGCGGCCGGCGACGTCACCGACGACATTTATCGCCAGGCGGTGACCGCAGCCGGCATGGGCTGCATGGCGGCGCTGGAGGCGGTGCGGTTCCTCGCCGAGGAGGATCACCGCAAGGCCCATCATCCGATTCCCCACGCCGACGCGACCAAGATCGGCGTCTGGTGATCCCCGCCTAGACCAGCGGGAAACCCTTGGGACCTTCTGCGGTCAGCGCCAGGGGATGGCCGTCCGGATCGCGGAAATAGGTCATCCACAGGTCATGCTCCGGCAGGATCGCGACCAGTTGGATGGTGTCGGTGAAGGCGACGCCTCGCTCTTCCAACTCGCGTCGGGCAGTGACGATGTCCGACACTCGGAAGCACACCGGCGAGGCGGCGGTGAGCTGCGCACTTTGCGGCGTCTCCTGCAGCGACAGCCGAACGTCGCCGCAGTCGTAGAGCGCCTGCCCCTCGCCCAGCAGCAGCCGTCTCAGGCCAAGTTGCTCGCCGTAGAAGGTCATCGCGCGCGTCAGGTCGGCCACATAGAAGACGATCAGCCCGACGGGGCCCAGGCTGAACACGCCGTCGCGCGGATCGAGCGCCATATCAGGGCGCCGCCGGCGTGGGCGCAGGCGTTGGTTCGCTCGCCATGTCGCGCTCCATCGTCGCCAGCGAGGCGTTGATGGTGGCGATCTCCTCTGCCGTCGGCTGCCGTCGCCCGGGGATCACGCCACGCGGCCTGACCGCGGGCGCTCCGTTGATCGAGGGTTCGGCGACGGTGTACTGGCGGGTCTCGCCGCCGACCGACAAGGTCACCGTGCGCAGGCGTGATGCGTTGAGCAGGCCTTGGGTGCGCGCATCCAGGCCTTCCAGAACTGACTGGGCGAGGCTTGCTTCGCCGCCCGCATATCGGCCGGTGAACGCCGGCGGCTCGCCCCAAGGCCCCGTCCAGCGATAGAAGATGTGCAGGCCTTCCCGCTTCAGCTTGACCAGGGTCGGCGCCCAGTACGGCGCCACATAGTCGGCGTGGTAGTGCGTCGCCGGCCCCACCTCGCGCATCACGAAGCCCGCGAGCGCGCGGCGGGCCACCGACTGGGCCTGCGCCCAAAGGCCCGGTTCCGGCGCCCACTTCAACGATCCGTCGCAGGTGAAGGAGAACTGGCAGCCGGTGGTCCGCGCCGAGCCCTGATAAACGACGCCGCACACCGATTTCGGATAGGCCGGGTGACGCAAGCGGTTGAGAACAACCTGAGCGATAGCCTGCTGACCCTTCATCGGCTCGCGCGCGCCTTCATAGTACACCGCCTGGGTGAGGCACTGCAGGGCGCGCTCGGCGTCGAGCGGCCCGGCCTGCAGCATGAACGGCCGCATCGGTCGCACGGGTGATGTAGCAAATGGGCGCAAGGCGTTGAGTTCGCGAGCGGTTTGTGCGTCTGGCGCGGAAATGCCCAGGTCCGGCGCGGTGGTCAGGTCCAAACTGGCCCAGCCGACCGGGCGGCCCCACGTGTCCGCGCTGCGGCCGCCGGGATCGTGACGCCGCGCGAGCGCCAGCATGGCCGGGTCCATGTCGGCGATCAGCGCCCCCAGGCCGATGTCCGATAGGTCGCCGGACACCGCAGCAACACCCCGGGCGTGGCCGTTGGGCGCGCCGCGCACCGAGACGCAGGCGACGCTCGACGCAAGCGTCGATGCTACCAGGGCGCAGAACGCCAGCCGCCGGGCCGTCATTGCGAAGATCGTCTTCAGCTTGCCGCTCACATCTGGCCCGGTTCGCCCCGCGTGGCGGCGAATGGCCTGGGGATATCGTCTGTTGCGCGCTGGGACCAGCGCAGCCATGCTGACTGGGTCGCTGCAGGGTTGCGCGACTGACTGGGAGCCGCCCCGCCGATGACGCCGGTCGAATGGCCGCTTCGGCTGATTCCTCGCCGAAACCCGCCGCTGCTCAACGCGCTCGCGCTCAGCGTCGTTGCGCTCGCCGCGGCGATCGTCTTCCGTGTCCTCTTCCTGGGGTTCGACCGCGGGCTCGGCCTGTCGGTGACCTACCTCCCGGCGCTGCTGGCGGTGACGCTGTATGCCGGAGCGCGATGGGGCGGCGCGACGCTGGTCGCGGCGATCGGGCTCAATCTGCTGGCCCCCAGCACCCTCACCAACGGCCCGACGCCTGCGCTGACAACGATGTTCATGCTGTCGGGCGCGGTGGTGGTGCTGTTCGCCGACGCTTTCCGCAGTACGCTTGTGCGGCTCGATGAGATGCGTGAGGCCCAGCACGCGGTGCGAGAGGCTCTGGAAGAGACCCAGGCGCGCCTTCGCCTCGCACAGGAGGCCGGGGGCGTCGGGGTCTGGAGCTATCTGGGGGACGGCGAGGAGTCGCTGTGGAGCAACGTGCATCCCGACGACGCCGAGCTGGTTCGCCAGGCGCACGCCGCGGCGGCGAGCGACGGCCATGTGGCGCCGCATGAGTATCGCGAGGCTTCCGCCGACGGCGCCGAGCGGTGGATGCTGTCGCGCGGTGAAGCCGGACGCGACGGCGACGGGCGGGTGATCGGCGCGCTCGGCGTGAAGATTGACGTCACTGAGCGCCGCCTGGCGGAACAGCAGATGCGCGAGAGCGAGGCGCGGTTCCGCAGCCTCGCCGACAGTGCGCCGGTGCTGATGTGGGTGAGCCGCCTCGACGGCACGCGCGAATTCGTCAACAGCGCCTACCTGGACTTCCTGGGCGAGCCTTACGACGTCGCGCTCACCTTTGACTGGCGCACGCGGTTGCATCCCGAGGACCTGCCGCGCATCCTGGCCGAACAGCGCGCCGGGGAAGCCGGGCGCGAGCGCTTCTCTCTGGAGGCGCGCTACCGCCGTGCCGACGGCGTCGATCGGTGGCTGCGCTCGGTGTCGCAACCCAGGTTCGGGCCCGCAGGCGAGTTCGTGGGCTTTGTCGGTGTCGCCATCGACGTCACCGACGCCAAACGCGCCGAGGCCGACCTGCTGCACATCAACGACCTGCTCGCCGAGCGCGTCGAGGCGGCGCTGGCCGAACGCGACGAGGCGGAAGCCGCACTGCGCCGCGCACAGAAACTCGAGGCGGTGGGCCAGCTCACCGGCGGCGTCGCCCACGACTTCAACAACCTTCTGACGGTGATCAGCGGCGCCATCGACCTGGTCCAGCGCCACCCGAACGACGCGGCCCGGCGTGACCGCATGCTGGAGGCGGCACAGAGCGCGGCGCGGCGCGGCGAACGCCTGACCCAACAGCTGTTGGCCTTCTCGCGTCGCCAGACCCTGAAGCCCGAACTGGTCAGCGTCGACGCCCTGTTGCTCGACGCCGAGCCGCTGCTGCGGCGCGCGGTCGGCGAAGCGGTCAGCCTCACCGTCATGCCGGCCGCCCACAACGCCGTCGCGCGGCTGGACCCGACTCAGTTCGACGCCGCGATCATGAACCTGGTGGTCAACGCCCGTGATGCGGTGGCCAGCGGCGGGGTGATCCGGATCGAGAGCCAGGTGGCGCACGTCGCACGCTCCGAGGTGGAAGGCGTCGCGGCCGGCGACTACGTCTGCGTCGCGGTGCACGACACCGGCGTCGGCATGGACGCCGAGACCATCGCCCGGGCGTTCGAACCGTTCTTCACCACCAAGGAGCCCGGCAAGGGCACGGGTCTCGGTCTTGCGCAGGTCTACGGCTTCGCCCATCAGAGCGGCGGCGGCGCGACGGTGTCCAGCGCGCCCGGCCAGGGCTGCACCGTGCGCCTTTACATGCCGCTCTCGCACGAGCTCGTCCTGTCGAGCCCGCAGGAGCCGACCGCCCGAAGCGAGCCGAAGCGCGCGGCGCTGAAGGTGTTGCTGGCCGAAGACGATGAGGATGTCGGAGACATGGTCACCGCCATGCTTGAGGATCTCGGCCATGAGGTGGTGCGTGCGCCCGACGCCGACAGCGCCATGTCGACCTTGCGCATCACCCCGGGCGTGGACCTGTTGCTCACCGACGTGGTGATGCCAGGCGGCAAGACCGGCGTGGACCTCGCGCACGAAGCGGTGGCGCTGCACCCTGCCCTCCCCGTGATCCTCAGCTCCGGCTATACCGGGGAGGCTCTGGTTTCGATCGAAGGCGCGCCCTGGCCCCTGCTGCGCAAGCCCTACGCTTCGGTCGCGCTGGCCGAGATGATCGACCAGGTCCTCGAGCGCACGCCTCAGGACGCCTGACCCGGAGACAGTGAGCCGAAGGCCCTTGGCGCCGGCGCAATGTGGGTCTATATGTCGCTTACGACTTTTGCTCGCCTTGAGCATAATCGGGACGCCGACGGAAGGACCGAACCTTACGCGGCGTTTTTTGAGGCCGAAGAAATGCTCAAATTGAGCATAAGGAGGATGGCCGTGGCGGATGGTACGCAGTTTCCCTTCACCCCCGACGTGGAGCGCACGACGGCGCCTGCTTGGGAAAAGGTGAAGCGTCAGGTCACTCCGATGGAATGGCGCCAGCAGGCGCCGCTGATCGCCGAGATCAATCGGCTGAAGCGCGCCAAGAACGCCGTGATCCTCGCTCACAACTACATGACGCCCGAGATCTTCCACGGGGTCGGCGACTATGTCGGCGACAGCCTGGGCCTGGCCAAGGAAGCCGCGCGCTCGGACGCCAAGATCATCGTCCAGGCCGGCGTGCACTTCATGGCCGAGACCTCGAAAATCCTGTCGCCAGAAAAGACCGTGCTGATCCCCGACCTGCTGGCCGGCTGCTCGCTGGCCTCGTCGATCACCGGCGCCGACGTGCGGCTGATCAAGCAGCGCTATCCGGGCGTGCCGGTAGTGACCTACGTGAACACCACCGCCGACGTGAAGGCCGAGACCGACATCTGCTGCACCTCCGCCAACGCCGTGCAGGTGGTCGAGCAGGCAGCCCGCGAATGGGGCGTCGATCGGGTGATCCTGATCCCCGACGAGTTCCTCGCCCGCAACGTCGCGCGACAGACGCCGATCAAGATCATCGCCTGGCAGGGTCGCTGCGAAGTGCATGAGCGCTTCAACCGCGAGGACATCCTGGAACTGCGCGCCGCCTATCCGGGCGCGGAGATCCTGGCCCACCCGGAATGCCCGACCGAGGTGATCGAGTTGTCGGACTTCACCGGCTCGACCGCGGCGATGAACGACTATGTGATCACCCGCAAGCCGAAGCAGGTGGTGATGATCACCGAGTGCTCGATGGCCGACAACGTCGCTGCGGACGCGCCAGACACCGAGTTCGTGCGGCCCTGCAACCTGTGCCCGCACATGAAGCGGATCACGTTGGAGAACATCTACGAGTCGCTCGCCTACGACCGCTACGAAGTGACCGTGGACCCGGCGATCGCAGACCGGGCGCGGCTCGCCGTGCAGCGCATGGTCGACCTGCCGCCGCCCCCGATCCCGGCTCGCTACGACCTGGTGAAGGCCCGCCACCACGTGGACGTGGAGCTGATCTGAGCCCGCTCGGATCGACGCCTGTTTCCCGCGAGGGGAAGGAAGGAGCCCGGCCATGACCGGACGTATCCGACATGACGGCGTGCTGATCGTCGGCGCCGGCCTGGCGGGGCTGTCCGCGGCCCTCGCGGCCGCGCCGCGCAAGGTCCTGGTGCTCACCGGCGCCGCGCTGAATCACGGCTGCTCGTCGGCTTGGGCGCAGGGCGGCATGGCCGCGGCGCTGGGCGCGGACGACGACGCCGTTCTGCACGCCGCCGACACCGTGGCGGCCGGCGCGGGCCTGGTCGACGCGGCGATGGCGCGGCTCCTGGCCGATCACGGCGCCGAGGCCGTCAGGGCGTTGGCCGACCTGGGCGCGCCGTTCGACCGGGACGCTCAAGGCGGCTTCGTCCAGAGTCTGGAGGCCGCCCACTCCCGCGCCCGCGTGGCGCGAGTGAAGGGTGATCAGGCCGGCCATGCGATCATGGAAGCCGCTTCGCGTGCGGCCCTCGCGGCGTCGCACATCGAGATCCGCTCCGGCCTGCGCCTGCGCGGCCTGCTGCTGGACGCGGCCGGTGGCGTGCGCGGCGTCGTCGTGGCGCAGGAGCACGGCGGCCTGCTGGAGATCACCGCGTCGGCCGTCGTGTTGGCCACCGGCGGCATCGGCGGCCTCTACGCCGACACCACCACGCCGCCGGAGCTGCGTGGCGAAGGCCTGGGGCTTGCGGCCATGGCGGGCGCGCTGATTGGCGACCCGGAATTCGTGCAGTTCCATCCGACCGCCATCGACATCGGCCGCGATCCTGCGCCGCTCGCCACCGAGGCTCTGCGGGGCGAAGGCGCGGTGCTGATCAACGCCGCCGGCGAACGCTTCATGACCGGCTACCATCCTGACGCCGAGTTGGCGCCGCGCGACGTGGTGGCGCGCGCCATCCACGCCGAACGGATCGCCGGGCGCGGCGCGTTCCTGGACGCACGCCAGGCGGTGGGCGATCATTTCCCCACCGAGTTCCCCACGGTGTTCGCCGCCTGCCTGTCCGGCGGCATCGATCCGCGGATCCAGCCGATCCCCGTCGCGCCGGCCTGCCACTACCACATGGGCGGGATCGTCACCGACGCCGACGGGCGCAGCTCGTTGGATGGGCTGTTCGCGGCCGGCGAATGCGCCTCGACCGGCGTGCACGGCGCAAACCGTCTGGCCTCGAACTCGCTGCTTGAAGCGGCCGTATTCGGCGCCCGCGCCGGCGTCGCCGCCGCGCAGGCGGCCGAACATGCGACCCAGGCGACGCGCCGACTGATCGGGGCCGACCTGCCCGAATCCGCCGTCCAGGACCTGCGCCAGGCCATGAGCCGCGACGCCGGCGTCGTCCGCGACGCCGAAGGGCTGACCCGACTGCTGCGGATGATCGACGATCTCCAGTTGACCCACGGTCGCGGCGCGGTGCTGAGCGCGGCGCGTCTGGTGGCCGCCTGCGCCCTGGCGCGTCATGAGAGCCGCGGCGGACACTTCCGCAGCGACTTCCCGCAGACCTCGCCCGACGCCAAGCGCACCTTCGTCAATCTGGCCGACGTCGACCAGGACGCGCGCCTGCGCATCGCCGCCGAATGATTTCCCCGCTCCCTGACCTGCTGATCGCGCCCGTGGTCCGCGCCGCGCTGGCCGAAGACCTCGGCCGCGCCGGCGACGTCACCGCCCAGGCCTGCATCGCCGCGGACGCGCGGCTGTCGGCGGTGTTCGCGACCCGCCAGCCCGGAGTCGTGGCCGGCCTCGACTGCGCGCGGCTGGCGTTCGCCGAATTAGATCCCACCGTCCGTTTCGAGGTGGTCGCCCCCGACGGCTCCCACGCAGCGGTCGGCGCGGTGCTGGCGCGCGTCGAGGGGAACGCGCGCGCCGTGCTGTCGGCCGAGCGCACGGCCCTGAACCTGTTCGGGCGACTATCGGGCGTGGCCACCCTGACGGCGGCCTATGTCAGCGCGGTCGCCGGGACCCAGGCCCGCATCGTCGACACGCGTAAGACGACGCCCGGCCTGCGCCATCTGGAGAAGTACGCCGTCCGTTGCGGCGGCGGGGTCAACCACCGCTTCGGTCTCGATGACGCCATCCTCATCAAGGACAACCATGTCGCGGCCTGCGGCGGCGTCTCCGAAGCCCTGCTGCGCGCGCGCCTGGCCTGCGGTCACCTGACCAAGATCGAGATCGAAGTCGACGGTCTCGACCAGTTCGACGAGGCGCTGCGCTATACGCCCGACGTGATCATGCTGGACAACTTCAACCTCGGCGACCTTGCGACCGCCGTGCGCCGGGCGGCCGGCCGCGTGACGCTGGAAGCCTCGGGAGGGGTGACGCTGACCACCGTGCGCGCCATCGCCGAAACCGGCGTTGACGTGATCAGCGTCGGGGCGCTCACCCACTCCGCGCCGGTGCTGGACATCGGCCTCGACGCCGCCTGAGCGACGAGGAACCCGGTCGGCTTGCAGGGTGTTGCTTCTCCTGCAAGGAGGCAAACACCATGACGAAAGCTCCACCGATTCCGCCGGAACAACGCGCCTTCAAGGGGCAGAAGCCCGACATCGAGGGCCAGGATCGCGAGCGACGCGACGATGTCAGCGGCGTCCAGTCGGACCAGCCCGGCGACGCCGATATCAACCTGAAGGAACAGGGCCGCCACGGGAACATCCGGCAGAACACGACCCACCAGGGCAATCAGCAGAACCGCTGAGCAAACCGCTCACACCGAGTGTAGCCGAGACGCCGCTTCGGCGGCCGCGGCCCGGCGGCCATCGAGCGCACCGGCCATGGCCTTGCGGGCGGCCTCCACCACAGCCGTGGGCGCCGTCTCAGGCCGGCCGGCGTCGAACGGTGGAGCGGGCGCATACTCCAGGCCGAGTTGAATGCGCTGGGCGGTCTCTTCGCCAGCCAGTTCCGCCGCCACGACGAAGGCGAAGTCGAGTCCTGCGGTCACGCCGCCGCCGGTGAACAGGTTCCCGTCGCGAACCACCCTGCCCTCGTCGGGGACCACGCCGAACAGCTCCAGCAGTTCGCGCCAGCCCCAATGGCAGGCGGCGCGTCGTCCCCGGATCAGACCGCTGGCCGCCAGGATCAGCGAGCCGGTGCAGACCGACGTCATGTAGCGCGCCCCGGCGCCGAGCCTGCGGATCTGAGCCATGTAGGCCTCGTCCAGCATCGCCTCGCTGGTTCCGAGACCGCCCGGCACGCAGAGCACGTCGCAGCCTTCGACGGCGGCGAGGTCGGCCAGGCTGGAGAACACCAGGCCATCGGCCTCGACCGGCTGGCCGCCGATGGAGGCGGTAGTCACCTTCGCACCCGGCAGCCGACTGAACACCTGGTGAGGGCCGGTGAAGTCGAGCTGGGTGACCCCCGGATAAAGCGGAAAGACGATGCGGATCTCTGGGTTGGTCTGGGTCACACCCGCCTCCTGGGATTTGACGCATTCAGAGTGCCTGGGCTATCGAATGGCTGAAATGACAAACTTCCCACTGTTTAAGCCATGACCAGGCGGATCGCCGTCCTGATCTTCGACCAGTTCCAGTTGCTGGACGCAGCCGGGCCGCTGTCGGCGTTCGAGATCGCCGGACGGTTCGTTCCGGGCGCCTACCGCATCGAAGTGATCGCCGAGCAGGCCGGCATGGTCGCCAGCACCAGCGGGGCCGCCCTAGGCGCGGCGGCGCTGGACGACGCGGCCCTGGACACGCTGGTGATCTCCGGCGGTGACGGCGTGCGCCAGGCGGTGCGACGGCCGGGCCTCGTCGACTGGGTGCGCACCGCGGCCGGGCGCGCACGCCGCGTGACCAGCGTCTGCACAGGCGCCTTCATGCTGGCCCAGGCCGGTCTGCTAGAGGGCAGACGAGCCACCACGCATTGGAGCGCCACAGCCGAGTTCGCCCGCTATTTTCCGCAGGTCACCCTGGAGCCGGACCGCATCTTCGTGCCCGACGGCCCGGTTTGGACATCCGCGGGCATCACCGCCGGCATCGACTTGGCCCTGGCGCTGATCGCCATTGATCTGGGTGAAGCCATTGCGCTTCGCACCGCTCAACAGCTTGTGGTCCACCGCCGCCGGCCGGGCGGGCAGTCCCAACACTCGGCGCTGGGGGACATCGGCGTCCACGCCGACCGGTTCGCCAGCCTGCTGGCCTGGATGGCCGCGCGACTTTCCGAACCGCTCAGCGTCGAGCGGCTGGCGGCGCAAGCCGCGATGAGCCCGCGCAATTTCTCCCGCGCCTTCGTCGCGGCCACGGGTCTGACGCCGGCCAAGGCGGTGGAGCGCCTGCGCCTGGAGGCCGCGCGCGATCAGGTGGAGGCGAGCGCCCAGCCGATCGATCGTGTGGCGCAGGCCACCGGCTTCGGTGATCCGGAACGGATGCGCCGCGCCTTCATCCGGGCTTTCGGCCAGCCGCCTCAGGCTTTGCGGCGCGCGGCGCGCGCTTGACGTTCGCCGCGGCGTGGATCTCTTGCAGCAGCTCGTTCTGCCGCAGCAGCAGGTCGGCCATTTCGGCCTGGCGCAGGGCGTCGAGCTTGTCGTGCAGGTGCATGATCTCCAGTTCGGCGCGCAGGTTGACGACATAGTCGTGCTCGGCGGCCTCGCGGTCGCGCTTGGCCGACCGGTTCTGACTCATCATGATCACCGGCGCCTGGATTGCGGCTAGCGTCGAGAGCATCAGGTTCAGGAAGATGAACGGATAGGGGTCGAACGCCAGCTTGCCGCCGCGGGTGAGCACGTTCCATCCCATCCAGAGCGCGAGGATCAGGCCGAAAGCGATGATGAACGCCCAGGAACCGCCGACCGCGGCCACCTTGTCGGACAACCGCTCGCCGAACTTGCGGTCGTCGATGATCAGGGCGGGATTGATCCCACTGGGCTCTTCGACGGCGATCAGGTCGATGACGCTGCGCTGGATCGGCGTCAGCGCCTCATAGCCGCGGCCGAGAAGCTGCTGCGACAATTGCTGGTTATGTGCTGCGGACATGCGGTTGGGTCCCCTTCGCTATGGGAACATTCCGCGCCGAAAAGCGCCGCGACAAGCCCCGCCCGACCCGCAATCACGGGAATGGGCGAGCAGGATCAGACGGCTGGCTGGGTCACCGCCGCTTCGGACTCCGCGGCGGGGGCCGGCTGAGGTGCAGCTTCGGTCGTCACCTCCGCGGGCATCACCGAGGCGATGCGATAGGCCTGCGGCGCGGCCTCCTGCGCCTGGTCCAGGCGAACCAGCGTCGCCTGCTCCACCGGCGCGCGACGCACTGCGCCCCGGTTCAGGCGATAGAAGACATGCAGGCCGACCTGCGAGACCCGCTGCAGCCCCGGTCCCCAGTTGGGGCGCACGGCGGCGGCGTGGAAGTGGGTCGCGCCGCCGACCTCGGCGACCACCGCGCCAGCCAGAGCGCGCGCCGCGATCGTGTGGGCCCGACGCCAGGCGCCCGGCTCGTGCGCCCTGCGCAGCGAACCGTCGCAGGCGAAGCTGAACTGGCAGCCCTGGAACACCACGGCGCACACGGATTTCGGGAAGGCGGGATGGCGCACGCGGTTGAGCACCACCTGGGCGACCGCGGCCTGGCCGGTCAGGGTCTCGCCCCGGGCTTCGAAATAGACCGCCTTGGTCAGGCAATCGAGTTCGCCACCGCGCTTCAGATCGGTGGAACGCTTGGAACTGACCAGCTTGAAGCCATCGGCAGGGGCTTCGACGTTCTGACGAATGACGGCGGCGGGCCGCGGCGACTCCGGCCCGGTCGAATAGGCGACCAACAGGCGCTGGTGGTCATGAGTCGTGGCGGCGGCTTCGACCACGGGCTGCGGAGCTGCGCCCTGCGCGAGCCCGACGGCCAGATAGAGCCCCGCGAGGGCCGCGCCCACGCCTGAGCCCCGTAAGACAGCGGCGGTCAGCCCATGCCCGAGGGCATGCGCCTGAAATTGAGAATGCAAAAGGGTTCGTGTCCTATTCGGCGAGGGCGAAAAGAGCCCCCCGTCAACGTGCCCCGAACCGTTCCTGCACGTGCTGGCGACGGATCATTGAGCGGGCCTGTCCGACCACGAGTGGAACAGGCTTTGCGTTAGTTTCGAGTCGGTGTGTGCCCGAAAACAGGCTTGGCGGCAAGTTAATTTTGCAGTGCAGCATTAAGGATGAACGAATCCAAGAGTCTGCGCAGGTCTTCGGAACCTCATCTTCGCCTTGCCGTTCTTGCAGCAACGCTTCACCCCGGAGGACCGATATGCGCAAGACTTTCAACCTGCTGGCCGCCGCGGGCCTGATGCTCACCCTGGCCGCCTGCGGTCACACCACCGAACAGCGCGCGGCGACCGGCGCGGTCGGCGGCGCGGTGGTCGGCGGCCCGGTCGGCGCAGCGGTCGGCGCGGCCGCCGGC
>NZ_JAUXZW010000324.1 GCF_030693805.1 Phenylobacterium sp. | reverse complement strand
CTTCTCGACACCAATGGGTGTCCACCCACCCAGTTCGCCCGTATAGAAATCTGCTCCCGACCATTTCAGCGAAGGCCCCGTCGCCGAACCGCTGCTGACGGCATCGAGATAGAAATTGCTGCCGATGCTGTCCAGTTTGGTCGAGCCGAACGACTCAATGACTACCGCCGAAACCGAGGCCAAATAAGCATTGATTAGGTCGCCGATGCTTATCGCGATGTTCCCTCTAATATCGATCACGAAATCCGCAAAGCGGTCGCCGTTGGTATCGCCCTGCAGCGTGGTGACGCCCAGCGCGCTGTTGTAGGAATAATTGAGTTCGCCGGCGGTGCCGGAGAATGCCGAACTCCCGATGAAGCGAAACAAATCGTAGCTGCCGCCTGCGATCGCGTCGATGGCGCTGAGATCGATGTGGTCGGCACCGGTCGAGAAATCCGTGATCAGGTCGTGCTGGCCGCTCGCGGCCGAGCTGTCGCCAAAGGCGAACACGAACGTGTCGGCGCCACTACCGCCGGTGAGTGTATCGAAGCCAGCGCCGCCGACCAGCCGATCGTCGCCCGCCCCGCCGTTCAGCGTATCGTTACCGCCACCGCCGATCAGCGTGTTGGCGATAGCGTTTCCTGTAATGGTATCGTTGCCCGAACCGCCGATCGCATTATCGATGTAGGATCGTACGTCGCCGTTAAACAAATAGGCGTTGAAGATGTTGCCCGAGGCATAGTGGCCGTTGCCGAGATAGGCAAGTTGCGTGGCAGACGTAATCGAAAATGCGCCAGGATTGAGGTTGACCGTCAAGGCCGTCGTGTAGTTCGAGAAGTCGTAGGTGTCGACGCCGTTGCCGTCCCACACCGTCTCGAATATGCGGTTCGACGAGCCGCCGGTGCCTGAACCTGGCGCCAGCTGCGCAACGCCGTTGATGAACTGCTGCCCGGTCGTCGAACTCCAAGAGTAGACGGTATTTTCGCTGTGAGTCGTGAAATCCGCGCCATACAGCGTCTGCAACGCGAGAATGTCGTTCGCCATATAGGTTTGCGGATAGCCAAAGGCCTCGGCCGTATAGCCGGTAAGCGGGGCGCCGGCATAGCTGCGATAGCTCATGACGGTGTACTCGGAATTGTCGTGCGCGGACGGCAACGCTACATTGGCGACGCCGCCCGTCTC
>NZ_JAUXZW010000304.1 GCF_030693805.1 Phenylobacterium sp. | reverse complement strand
CGCAGGCGAGCGCGATCTCGAACCCGCCGCCCATCGCCACCCCGTTGACCGCGGCGATCAGCGGCTTGGTCAGGTCATAGCGTTGCGTCAGGCCGGCGAAGCCGGTGGGCGGCGCGCCCATCACTCCGCCCGAGGACTGATACTTCAGGTCGTTGCCCGCAGAGAAGCCGCGTTCGCCGGCCCCGGTGACGATTCCAACCCACTGATCCGGATCAGCGGCGAAGGCGTTGAACACCTCGTGCAGTTCGAAGCTCGCCGGCGGGTGCACGGCGTTGAGGTTCTCCGGGCGGTTGAGGGTGATGATGGTGATCGGGCCTTCGCGTTCGACCTTCACGAATTCATACGCCATGGATTGTTCCTCCGCCCCGGACTTCGCATCGCCGGCACAGCCCGGCTTCGGTCCGATCGCATGTGCTGATTTATCTGTCGAACAATTGTTAGACTGACGGCTGTGCCGACAAGATTCCATGTTCCGTCCGCGACGTACAGTGCCCTGGCTAAGTTGACGGCCGGGCGTGAGGCCCGCAGTCTGTGCACGAACGAAAGGTGGCGACGACCATGTTGCGTCCGTTGCAATCTCTGGACCTCAACCTGTTGGTCGCACTCGAATTGTTGCTCGAGGAAGAGAACGTCACCCTCGCCGCGCGCCGCTATGGCCGCAGCGTGCCGGCCATGAGCCGCATCCTGGCGCGCCTGCGCGACATGCTGGACGACCCTCTGTTGGTGCGCGCCGGCCAGCGCCTCGCCCCCACGCCCCGGGCGCGCGCCCTGCGTCCGGTGCTGAGCAAGCTGATCGCAGACGCTCGCGCCTTGCTCGAGCCGCCGCAGTTCGACCCCGCCACCCTGGCGCGCCAGTTCACCATCCAGTCGAACGAGGATCTCGCCACATCGCTCAGCGGCGCGATCGTGCGCGCGGTCAAGACGGCGGCGCCTGGCGTGTCGCTCCGCTTCGCACCGGAAGGCCGCGAAAGCGAAGACGCGCTGCGCAACGGCCGCGTCGACCTGGAGCTAGGCTCCGGCGGCGTGCACCCGCCCGAGATCATCAGCCAGACGCTGTTTCGCCAGCGCTTCGTGGGCGCGGCGCGGGTGGGCCATCCGCTGTTCGACGAGCTGATCACGCCGCAATCCTTCGCCGCGGTCGAGCACATCGTGCGGTCACGCCGCGGCCAGGCCTGGGGGCCTATCGACGAAGCCCTGGGACGCCTCGGGCTCGCGCGGCGAGTGACCCTGATCGTCCCCAGCGCCCGCGCCGCGGTTTCGGTGGCGGCGCACTCCGATCTCGTGACCGCCGCGCCGGCCTCGTTCGTCCGATCGCTGATCCGAGAAGGCATGGCCGTGCACGCCTTCGACCTGCCGTTCCAGACCCCGGACCTGGCGATCGCCCAGAGCTGGCATCCCCAGTTCCAGGCCGACGCCGCCCACCGCTGGTTCCGCGACCTGGTGGCCGGCGTGATCCGGGGCAGCGTCTCGGACGGCGCGGCTTTCGCCGCGACGCCGAACCTCGAACTCCCCACTCGGCGCGACGGCCGCCTGACGGCCGCCGTCGCACGCTGAGGACGCCTAGAAGCTGTCGCGCCCGCGCCGGCGAGCTCAGCGTCCGTTCCGACGCGGACGAGACGGGCTTCAACTTCCGCATGCCGATCGCCTGGGTCGCGCAACAGGCCGAGGCGCAAGCCGTGAGCGAGGCGCGTACGCAAGGCGGGTCGAGGGAGTCGGCCTACGTCAGCGAGGGAGCGACCTTGCAGCGGCTCTAGCGCGGCTGCTCCAGGGGATGCTCGACCACAACCGGCGGGGCGACGACCATGGCCGCCGCCAGGGACAAGGCGCTGATCGCCGCAAACGCTGCGGCCGCCACCGCCGGCCACATCGGTGCGCGCTGCAGTGGTGCGTCTGCGAGCAGTCGACGCACCCTGGCCATCTCCTCGGCGTCGATCGATGAATCGGTTACGGCCATGGGCGCGAGCATCTGCGCGTGCGCGGTCCAGCGCAATGCACGGCTTGGCGGCGGGCTCCTCACGGCCTAGATAGGCCCGCATGATCCTGGTGATCGATAACTACGACAGCTTCACCTACAACCTGGTTCACTATCTGAACGAACTGGGCGCGGAGACGCGTGTCGTGCGTAACGACGCGATCAGCGTCGATGAGGCGCTGGGTCTGCGGCCTGAGGGCGTCCTGCTGTCGCCCGGCCCCTGCACGCCCAACGAAGCCGGGATCTGCCTATCACTGCTGGAGACGGCGCCCGACGACCTGCCGATCTTCGGCGTCTGCCTCGGGCATCAGGCGATCGGCCAGGCTTTCGGCGGCCAGGTGGTGCGCGCCAAGACGCTGATGCACGGCAAGACCAGCGCCATCGAGCACGATGGCCAAGGCGTATTCGCCGGCCTGCCTCAACCCTTCACCGCCACCCGCTACCACAGCCTGGCCGTGGAGCGGGATAGCCTGCCGGACGTGCTGCAGGTCACCGCCTCGACGCAGGACGGCGAGATCATGGGACTGCAGCATCGCAGCCGTCCGATCCATGGCGTGCAGTTCCACCCCGAGTCGATCGCCACCGAGGGCGGCCACGCGCTGCTGGCGAACTTCCTGAACCTCGCCGCCGCGCGCCGCTCAGTTCCCGTCTAGAGCGGTGTCGGACGCCTTCAAGCCGCTGCTGGGCCGCCTGGCCGATGGCGCGACCCTGTCTGAAGCCGACGCCGAGATCTTCTTCGCCGCCTGCCTGCGCGGCGAGCCGACGCCGGCCCAGGTCGCCGCCGCCCTGACCGCCATGCGCATGCGCGGCGAGACCGTCGGCGAGATCACCGCCAGCGCGCGCGCCATGCGCGCGGCCGCTGTCCCCCTGGAGCATTCGCTGCAGGTGATCGACGTCTGCGGCACCGGCGGCGACGGCCAGCACACCCTGAACATCTCCACCGCCGTGGGTTTCGTCGCCGCCGGCGCGGGCCTCAAGGTCGCCAAGCACGGCAATCGCGCGCTGTCGTCTCGCTCCGGCGCGGGTGACGTGCTGGCCGCCCTTGGCGTCAATCTGGACGTCACCGCCGACCAGCAGCGTCGCGCGCTGGACGAGGCCGGCATCTGCTTCATGTTCGCACCCGCCCACCACGCTGCGATGCGCCACGTGGCGCCGATCCGCGCCGAGCTGGGCTTTCGCACCCTGTTCAACCTGCTGGGACCGCTGACCAACCCCGCCGGCGCTCAGCGCCAGCTCATGGGCGTCTTCGACCTGCGCTGGGTCGAGCCGCTGGCCCGCGTGCTGGGCGCGCTGGGCGCTGAACGCGCCTGGACCGTGCATGGCGCGGGCATGGACGAGATCACCACCACGGGCGAAACCCATGCCGCCGAGTGGCGCGACGGGCAGGTACGCCTGTTCCGGATCACGCCTGAGGCCGTCGGCTTGCCGCGTAGCGCACCCGCCGACCTCACCGGCGGCGCCCCAGCCGAGAACGCGCAGGCGCTGCGCGCGCTGCTGGACGGCCAGACCGGGTCATATCGCGACATCGTCCTGCTCAACGCCGCCGCCGCCCTGCTGATCGCCGACAAGGTCGAGACGCTCAGCGAGGGCGTCACGCTGGCGGCGACAGCGATCGACAATGGCGCGGCGGCGACCGCGTTGGAGAAGCTGGTGGCGATCAGCCGGCCCGCAGGCGCTGAGGCATGAGCGACATCCTCGAACAGATCGCCGCTTACAAGCGCGACGAAGTCTCCGTCCGCAAGGCGGCGCGACCTCAGGCCGCCATCGAAGCCGCCGCAGCGCAGGCTTCCACCCCGCGCGGCTTCCGCGCCGCTCTGGAGCGTCACGGCGCGGCAGGCCGGCTGGCGCTCATCGCCGAGATCAAGAAGGCGTCGCCGTCACGCGGGGTGATCCGCGAGGACTTCGACCCGCCGGCGCTGGCGCGGGCCTATGAGGACGGCGGCGCGGCCTGCCTGTCCGTGCTCACCGACGCACCGAGTTTCCAGGGCGATGACGCCTTTCTGCGCCAGGCGCGCGAGGCGGCCTCCCTCCCCTGTCTGCGCAAGGAGTTCCTGGTCGACCCCTGGCAGGTGGCGGAATCGCGGGCGTTGGGCGCCGACGCAGTGCTGATCATCCTGTCGATCAGCGACGACAAACTCGCCGCAGACCTGCTCAGCGAGGCGGCGCGGCACGGAATGGACGTGCTTGTCGAGGCGCACGACGAGGCCGAAGTGGATCGTGGCCTCGCCCTTGGCGCGGCCCTGCTCGGTGTCAACAACCGCAACCTGCGGACCTTCGAGACCGACCTGGCGATCACCGAACGGCTCGCCTCGCGCATCCCGAGCGGCGTGCTGCTGGTGACGGAAAGCGGCATTTTCACGCCGGCCGACGCGGCCCGCCTGCAGGGCTTCGGCGCGCGCGCCATGTTGGTCGGCGAGAGCCTGATGCGGCAAGCCGACGTGGCCTCGGCGACTCGCGCCCTCCTCGCCTGAGTCGCCGTCCGAGGTCGCCTCCAAGCGGCGCTCGCGTTTTCGTGAATCCTGCAGAAAATCATGAACTTGGGTAGTAACTTGACATTAATCCAGAACACCTAGAGAACATCGAGCAACGTTTGCGATTTGTTCCCGAGGCGCACGGCCATGCTCACCCGTAAGCAACACGAACTCCTGATGTTCATCCACGAACGGATCAAGGAGACCGGCGTATCTCCGTCGTTCGACGAGATGAAGGAGGCGCTGGATCTGGCGTCCAAGTCCGGCATCCACCGGCTGATCACGGCGCTCGAAGAGCGCGGCTTCCTGCGCCGCCTGCCTCACCGGGCCCGGGCGCTGGAGGTGGTGAAACTGCCGCAGGAAGCCACCGCAGCGGCTCCGCCCCGCGGCCGGCAGCCGTTCAGGCCCCAACTGGTGGCCCCGGGCGATAGCGTGGCGCCGATCGCCGCCAATGATGTGCGCGACCTGCCCGTGCTGGGCAAGATCGCCGCCGGCACGCCGATCGAAGCGATCCAGCAGGAGCGCGACCGCCTGCCGGTTCCGGAGTCCATGCTGGGCGCCGGCGAACACTTCGTGCTGGAGGTCCAGGGCGACTCGATGATCAACGCCGGCATCCTCGATGGGGACTTCGTGGTGATCAAGCGCACCGACGCGGCGACCTCGGGCGACATCGTCGTGGCCCTGGTGATGGGCGAGGAAGCCACCCTGAAGCGGCTACGTCGAAAGGGCGCCTCGATCGCTCTGGAAGCCGCGAACCCGGCCTACGAGACCCGCATCTTCGGTCCCGACCAGGTGGCCGTTCAGGGCAAGCTGGTCGGCCTGATCCGCCGCTACCACTAGGCTTCAGCGGCCCCAGTTCCAGCTCCAGGGCCGGCGTCCGCGCAGGTCCTGGGCCCAGACCAAGGTCCAGCCGGCAGGCTCGCGCCGCGTCTCCAGCGCGCCGCCCCGCGCGAAATCGGCCGCCTGCAGCACCCTGGCCTGCGGACAGACGGCAGGGTCCAGCCCACCTCGCGTGACGACAAGCTCGGCGTTTGCGCACAAGGCGGCCAGCCGCTCTGGCTTCACCGGCCGCAGGCTCCAGATCACCGCGACCGGCGTCAGCGCGCCCTTCAGCGGCGCACAGCTCCAGCGATCACAGTCGAACATCTGATCGCGGATGACAGCATCGCCCTGGGGCTCAAGGCCACGGCGGCGCGCCCAGAGTTCGGCTGCGAACAGCTTCACGTCGGGACGCAGCAGCACAGCGCGAGTCCCCGAGCGTACTGCGGCCGCTGAACCGTCGGCGGCGACCCAGGCGTCGGGCGCGGGCGGGCGCGGCGCAAACTGGACCGCCAGCGCCAGCGGCAATCCCAGCCATCGCAGCCGCCCTTTCCACAGGCAAAGCCAGAGCAAGCCCAGGAACGAGGCCGGCAAGGCCCAGGCCGGTGCGCTGGCGAACAGCAGGCTCGCGTTCGGCGCGCCTGCTGTGATCCGCGCGACCGACAGCATCGCGGAGATGCCGAGGCCCGCAACCTTCAACGGCCAGTCGCCAAGGCCCAGCGGCGCCAGGGCTGCTCCGATCGCCAGGGCCGGCATCATCACGAACGAGGAGATCGGCGCCACGGCCAGGTTTGCGAAGAGGCCCCAGGTCGACACCCTGTTGAAGTGCTGGAGCGCGAACGGCCCGGTCGCCAGGCCGGCGACGAAGCTGACCGCCAGACTGAGTACGATCCAGGCGCCCAGGGCCTGGACGGCGCGGATCGGCCAAGGCACGTCGATTTCTCGCGCCGGCCGCGTCCAGGCTTCGGCCAGGGCGACCAACGCAGCGGTCGCGGCGAAAGACATCTGGAACCCTGGCTCGGTGACCGCTTCGGGCTGCACGACCAGGATGGCGAGAGCGGCGATGGCCAGCGCATGCAGGCTGATCGCCTGACGGTCGATGAGCATGGCGAAGAAGGCGACCCCGGCGGTGATCGCCGCCCGCGTCGCCGGCGGCGGCGCGCCCGACATCACCAGATAGCCGGACACCGCCGCGAGCCCCGCCAGGGCCGCGAGCTTCTTACCCGGAACCCGCAACGCGAGCCACGGCCACGCCGCTCCGACCAGCCGCACCAGCGCGAAGGCGAACCCGCCGACGATCGCCATGTGCAGGCCGGAGATCGAGATGATGTGCGCGAGGCCGGCGGCGCGCAGGTCGTCCACCTGCTGCTGTGGGATGAAGGCTTCCTGGCCCGTGGTCATGGCCGCAGCCAGGCCGCCGGTCTCCACGCCCATGATCGCGACGATGCGCTCCGCCAGCGCCCAGCGCGCGGCGTTGACCCTCATGGTCAGGCCGAGGCGCCACGGCGGCGGATCGGCGGTGACCGCGACCGGCGGACGCAGGGCGAAGCCGACCCCGCCGACGCTCTCGAAGAAGGCGTCGCGGGCGAAGTCGTAGCTGCCCGGGCTGGCAGGCGGGGGCGGTGGATTGATGATCGCCAGCAGCCTCATGGCTCGTCCCGGGGGCGGAACATCGGCCAGGGCGCGTAGTGTCATCCGGATGCGCACCGGCGTCTCGGCGGCGCTCCAGTCTCCGACGCGGATCGGCGCGATCAGCACGCGCGGTCCCCCACGTCCGGGGCTGGCGACGTCCACCACCCAACCCTCCACCAACTGCGGGCGCCCGCTTTCGATGGCGACCGGCGCGGCGACCCTTTGCGTGCGCAGCTTGGCGAGCGCGAATCCAGCCAGAGCCACCGACAGCAGGATGAGGCCGACGAAAGCCCAACGACGGCCGGAGGCCCAACGCGCCGCCGCCCACAGGCCCGCGGAGGCCAGCGCCACCAGTCCCGCGGTCCAGGTGAACGGCTCCTTCGGAAGGGCGAAATACACGCCGGCGCCACATCCCAGCGCGACGGGCGCCCAAAGCGTCAGCCGGTCTGTCTGGGCGCGAAGCTGCGCCGCCAGCCACGCCACGGCTCCAGACGCGCTAGGAGCCCTGAGAAGCGCCGTGCTAAGACGCCCCGCCCGCGCTCCGGCTATTTCGGCCGGCGCCTCATCCTCATCCCTGAGTTCGATGCCCGACCGTCCCGTCGTCACCCGTATCGCCCCCTCGCCCACCGGCTCCATGCACATTGGCACCGCGCGAACGGCGTTGTTCAACTGGCTTTACGCCCGCCACACCGGCGGCCAGTTCCTGCTGCGCATCGAGGACACCGACCGCGAACGGTCAACCGAAGACGCCGTCCAGGTGATTTTCGACGGCCTGGCGTGGCTGGGGCTCGAGCCTGACAGCCCGGCGGTGTTCCAGGCCGCCCGCGCCGACCTGCATCGCCAAGCGGTCGATGACCTGCTGACGCGCGGCGCAGCCTACCGCTGCTACATGACTGTCGACGAGGTCGCCGCCGAACGCGAAAAGGCCCGCGCTGAGGGTCGGGCGATCCGCTCGCCCTGGCGCGAACGCGCGGCCGACGCGGGCGACAACCGCCCGCACGTGATCCGTTTCAAAGGTCCCGCGGATGGCGAGACAATCGTCCAAGATCTGGTCAAGGGGCCGGTGACGTTCCGCAATCGGGAGTTAGATGATCTGATCCTGCTGCGCTCCGACGGCGCGCCCACCTACAACCTCGCCGTGGTCGTCGATGACCACGACATGGGGATCACCCATGTGATCCGCGGCGACGACCACCTGAACAACGCCGCGCGCCAGACCCTGATCTACCAGGCGCTTGGTTGGGAGGTTCCGACCTGGGCGCACCTGCCGCTGATCCACGGCCCCGACGGATCAAAGCTTTCGAAGCGCCACGGGGCCCAGGCGGTGGGCGAGTTCGCCGAGATGGGCTACCTCCCGGAGGCCATGCGCAACTACCTGGCGCGGCTGGGCTGGGGCCACGGCGACGACGAGATTTTCTCCGACGCGCAGGCGATCTCCTGGTTCGACGTGGCTGACGTGGTCAGCGCGCCGGCGCGTCTCGACTGGGCGAAACTCAACCACATCAACAACCACTACATCCGCCAGGCCGAGGTCGTGCGCCTGAGCACCATGGTGGCCACGCTGCATGAGGGCCGAGGCCTGACCTTGAGCGCAGAGGATCGCGAAACGCTGCAACGGACCGTGCCGCTGGTGCGCGACGGCGCCAAGACGCTGTTGGAACTCGCCGACCTGACCGCATTCGTCCTGCATCGCCGGCCGTTGGAACTGCCGGAGAAGGCGCTCGCCATGCTCACCGACGAGACGCGTGCGCGTCTTGGCCGGCTGGCAACGGCGCTGACCGGCTTCGCCGAATGGGCACCCGCGCACCTCGAGCCTGCGATCCGCGCCTTCGCCGAAGCCGAGGGCGTCGGGATCGGAAAATTCGGGCCCGCCCTGCGCGCCGCATTATCGGGCGGATCACCCGCACCTGACCTCGCCGGCGCGCTCAGCGCGCTTGGTCGGACCGAAAGCCTGGCGCGGATCGACGATGCGCTTTCCCCACGGGCCTAACGCGCTATAAGCGCGACAAAGAGACGTTAATTTCTCATCTCGAGAGGGGATGGCATGGGCGACACGGCGAAGCTGGATCTAGGCGGAAAAACGGTGGAACTCCCGGTGCTTCACGGCACCCTCGGCCCGGACGTGGTCGACGTGCGCAAGCTGTACGCCGACACCGATGTCTTCACGTACGACCCCGGCTTCACCTCCACGGCCAGTTGCGAAAGCAAGATCACCTACATCGACGGCGACGCGGGCGTGTTGCTGCACCGCGGCTACCCGATCGACGAACTGGCCGAGAACTCCAACTTCCTCGAGACCTGCTACCTGGTGCTGCATGGCGAGCTGCCGCGGGCGCCCGAGGCGGCCGACTTCGAGCATACGATCACCTACCACACGATGCTGCACGAGCAGTTCGACCGGTTCTTCCAGGGCTTCCGCCGCGACGCCCACCCGATGGCGATCATGGTCGGGGCGGTTGGCGCGCTTTCCGCCTTCTATCACGACAGCACCAACGTCGATGATCCCTCCCAACGGATGATCTCGTCGCACCGTCTGATCGCCAAGATGCCGACGATCGCCGCACGGGCGTTCAAATACTCCCAGGGCCAGCCGTTCGTGCATCCTCGCAACGATCTGTCCTACGCCGAGAACTTCCTGCGCATGTGCTTCTCGGTGCCGGCGGAGGACTGGAAGCCCAACCCCGTGCTGACGCGGGCCATGGACCGGATTTTCATCCTCCACGCCGACCACGAGCAGAACGCCTCCACCTCGACGGTGCGGCTGGCCGGCTCCTCGGGCGCCAATCCCTTCGCCTGCATCGCGGCCGGCATCGCCTGCCTGTGGGGCCCGGCGCACGGCGGCGCCAACGAAGAAGCGCTGAACATGCTCAAGGAGATCGGCACCGTCGATCGCATCCCCGAGTACGTCCAGGGCGTCAAGGATCGCCGCTACCGCCTGATGGGCTTCGGCCACCGGGTCTACAAGAACTATGATCCCCGTGCGAAGGTCATGCAGAAGACCTGCCACGAGGTGCTGGCGGAAGTCGGCAACGCCGAC
>NZ_JAUXZW010000298.1 GCF_030693805.1 Phenylobacterium sp. | reverse complement strand
CAGGTGGTCGGTGACCACGCCCGGCACGACGTAGGGGGTCAGCATGTCCAGGCATTCCGCCGCCAGCCTGCCGGCGCGGCGCATGCCCTCGAAGCCCTCGGGACCGTGGATCTTGATCTGCCCCGTGCGGTGCTCAGTCTCGATGACGTCGGTGATGGACATGCCTGAACTCCAGATCCCGCGGGCGCAGCGCCTCGGGCCGCGCCACGCGACCTATGTCGCAATCCTAGCACATAAGTTCAACGCCGACGTCAGGTGGGCGACCTTCTCAGACCCGCAAGGGGCCAAAGCGGGGTCACCCCAGCGCCGCGGCCAGCGCCTGTTCCAGATCGGCGATGATGTCGTCGATGTGCTCGATGCCCACTGACAGCCGCACATAGCCGGGCGAGACGCCGGTGGCGGCCTGTTCCTCGGGCGTCAGCTGCGAGTGGGTAGTCGAGGCCGGATGGATGGCCAGGCTGCGGGCATCGCCGATATTGGCCACGTGGTAGAAGAGCTGCAGCGCGTCGATGAACCGCCGGCCCGCCTCCACGCCGCCTTCCAACTCGAAGCCCACCAGGCCGCCATAGCCGCCCTTAAGGTAGGTATCGGCTCGCGTGCGCGCCGTCCCTGTCTGTTGCGAGGGATGGATCACCCGGGTGACGCCCTTTCGGTCGGCCAGATAGTCGGTGACCGCCTGGGCGTTGGCGCAGTGCCGCTCGATGCGCAGGGCCACCGTCTCCACGCCCTGGATGATCTGGAAGGCGTTGAACGGCGACATCGCCGCGCCAAGGTCGCGCAGCGCCACCACGCGGGCGCGCAGGATGTAGGCGATCGGCCCGAGCGGCTTGGCGGCCTCGCTCCACACCGCGCCATGGTACGATTTGTCCGGGGTGTTCAGCAGCGGCTGGCGTTCGCCGGCGGCCTCCCAGTCGAAATTGCCGCCGTCGACGATCAGGCCGCCGATCGAGGTGCCATGCCCGCCCAGGTACTTGGTGGCCGAATAGACGATGATCGCCGCGCCGTGATCGAACGGACGGCAGAGCAGGGGGGCGGCGGTGTTGTCCATGATCAGCGGTACGCCGAACGCGCGCCCGATGGCCGCCACCTCGGCGATGGGGAACACCTGCAGCTTCGGGTTCGGCAGGGTCTCGGCGTAGTAGGCGCGCGTACGATCGTCGGTCGCGCGGCGGAAGCTCTCGGGGTCCGCCGGGTCGACGAACCGCACCTCGATCCCCTGGTCGCGCAGGGTGTTGGCGAACAGGTTCCAGGTGCCGCCGTAGAGGTCGGTGGAGCTGACGATGTTGTCGCCGGCCCGCGCCAGGTTCTGCACCGAATAGGCCGAGGCCGCCTGTCCGGACGCCACCGCCAGCGCCGCGGCGCCGCCCTCCAGCGCGGCGATGCGCTTCTCGAGCACGTCGGTCGTCGGGTTCATGATCCGCGTGTAGACGTTGCCCAGCTCCTGCAAGGCGAACAGGGCCGAGGCGTGCTCGGTGTCGCGGAACTGGTAGGATGTGGTCTGGTGGATCGGCACGGCGACCGAGCCGGTCGAGGGATCGGCCCGCCAGCCGGCGTGAACGGCGAGCGTCTCGGGACGAAGCGGGGTCGCTGACATGGTGACTTCCCTGATGGATGGGCGCTGGCGGCCCGCGCAGCGCAAGTAGCGCGCGCGACGCCTACGCCGTCAACGGCCCAACTTTGGAGGAGAGTCGGAGGCGGGGCCTGCGCCACGAGGTCGGGCCTCGTGGCCCCCGTGCGCAGCCCGCTCTAACGCCGCGGATCGAGGCCCGAGCCCCAGATTGGGATGTAGTGCGCCATCATCTCGGGACTGGTCGCCATGATCGTCAAGCTGACGGGGACCATGCATTTGCCGGCGTAAGCGGGACTGACGGTATATTCTACGACCCGTCCTTCTTCGACAAGACGCCGAACAGGGCCATTGTCGATTTTATCTTTGAGAAGCTCTACGAATGCCGGCACGAACACAATATTTCGAGGATCTCGGTATCCGCCGAATTCCTCCGGCAGCATCATGAGTGCGATCAGATCGCCGGACTGCACCAGAAGGCGGGCCTTCTCAGGGGAGTCGACTTCCGAGTAATCGCGAGATCTCGGGTCGGGCTCAGACCCTGATGTAGTCATTCTGAGTTCATCCCTCCTAAATAGCTCACCCATGCTATCGACGCGCGTGAAAACCTGCGACCGCAAAGAGCTTAGTGTTCTCAGGTCATCTGCGCCATGGGATCGCTCTGGCGATCCCAACGGATTGCGGGCTGACGTCGCAAGCGTAGATCAGCACCTCCACGCCCGTGTCAGCCGCGCGCTCCAGGCCCGCGGCGAACGTCGGGTCGAGATCGTGACAGGCCGAAAACGCCTCGCAGTCGGTGCGCTGGACGACGAACAGCGCCACGGCCCGGTCGCCCGCCGCGACCATCGCCTGCAGCTCGCGCAGGTGCTTCGACGAGCGCGCCGCCACGCAATCGGGGAACTCGGCCAGACCGGGTGTGCGCATCAGGTGGCAGTTCTTGACCTCCAGCCAGGCCGGGGGCCGGCCTTCACCCTGGAGCAGGAAATCCACCCGGCTGTTGGTCCCGTACTTCACCTCGCGGCGCACGCTGGAATATCCGGAGAGTTCGGGGATCGCGTCGTTGGCCAAAGCCTCGGCGACCAGGCGGTTGGGGTGCATGGTGTTGATCCCCACCA
>NZ_JAUXZW010000289.1 GCF_030693805.1 Phenylobacterium sp. | reverse complement strand
GGTCGGCGTCGTAGAGCGGGCCGGGGCGTTCCAGATCACCCAGCTTGCCGCAGCCGGCGAGGGCTGTGGCGGCGGCGAAGGCGGCGGCGAGGGCGAGACGGTTCATCGCAGGAGTTCCTTCCAACGCGCAACCTGGGCGCGGACCTGATCGGGGGCTGTTCCGCCATAGCTGCGGCGGCTGACGACCGAAGCGAGCGGCGTCAGCACCTCATAAACGCCCGCGGTGATCCGTGGCTCCAGCGCCTGGAGTTCCGAGAGCGGCAGGCCGGCGAGATCGCAGCCGGCGTCCTCGGCGCGCTTCACAGCGGCGCCGGTGACATGGTGGGCGTCGCGGAACGGCAGGCCAAGCTCGCGCACCAGCCAGTCGGCGAGGTCGGTGGCGGTGGAGAATCCGGCGCCGGCCGCGGCGGCCATCCGCTCGACGTTCGGGGTCAGGTCGGCGACCATGCCGGCCATCGCTGACAGTGACAGCTCCAGGGCGTCGAAGGCTTCGAAGGTCGGGACCTTGTCCTCCTGCATGTCCTTCGAATAGGCCAGCGGCAGGCCCTTCATCACCACGACCAGTTGAGTGAAGGCGCCCAGCAGACGGCCTGCCTTGGCGCGGACCAGCTCGGCGGCGTCGGGATTCTTCTTCTGCGGCATGATCGAGGAGCCGGTGGTGAAGGCGTCCGACAGTTTCACGAACCCGAACTGCGGCGTCATCCACAGCACGATCTCTTCCGCCAGCCGGGAGAGGTGGGTGGCGCAGATGGTCGCCGCGGCCAACGCCTCCAGCGCGAAGTCGCGGGCCGAGACGCTGTCGAGCGAGTTGGCGGTCGGCCGGTCGAAGCCCAGCGCGCTCGCCGTCGCCTGGCGGTCGATGGGGAAGGGGGACCCCGCGAGCGCGGCCGCGCCCAATGGGCTCTCGTTCATCCGCGCGGCCGCGTCTGCGAAGCGCGAGGCGTCACGGCCGAACATCTCCACATAGGCCATCATGTGGTGGCCGAAGGTCACCGGCTGGGCCGGCTGCAGATGGGTGAAGCCCGGCAGCAGGGTCTCGGCGTGCGCTTCAGCCTGGATCAGCAGAGCGCGTTGGAGGGCGACGATCTGGCCCTGGGCGCCGGCGCAGGCGTCACGCACCCACATGCGGAAATCGAGCGCCACCTGGTCGTTTCGCGAGCGCGCCGTATGCAGCCGCCCGGCCGCCGGCCCGATCAGCTCGCGAAGGCGGGCTTCCACATTCATGTGGATGTCCTCGAATTCCTCGCGGAACGGGAAGGCGCCCGAGGCGATCTCCGCCGCGATGGCGTCCAGGCCCTGTTGGATCGCGGCTTCGTCGGCGCTTGATATCACCCCTTGCTTGAGCAACATCGCGGCGTGCGCCCGCGAGCCCGCAAGGTCCTGGGGCGCAAGGCGGCGGTCGAAGCCGATGGAGACGTTGATCGCCTGCATCAGCGCATCCGGCCGGTCCGAGAAGCGACCGCCCCACATCGCCTGTCCGCCGCCGGCGGGTCGGTTCGAAGCGTTCGAGGAGTCGTCGGTCATATGAGCGATCATTCAACGGCCAAGCCCAGGGCCGGCCTCTTGAAGTGGGCGCTCTGGGGCGCCGCCGGGCTCGGCGTCGCGGCCGTTGTCTACATCATGGTGCAGGCTTCCACCAATCCCACGCGCGACGCGGGGCTGAAGCCTCTGGCCCGCGGCGAGATGGCCAAGCTGACCACGCCTGCCGAGGCGACGGCGGCGCCCGCCAACAGCTTCTACGATGCGGCCGGCAGGCCGGTGCGGCTGGCCGACTTCAAGGGCAAGGTTGTGGTGCTGAACATGTGGGCGACCTGGTGCGGGCCCTGCATCATCGAGATGCCGACGCTGGCCAAGCTGCAGACGGCCTATGCCGGCAAGCCGGTGGAGGTGGTGGCGGTCAGCATCGACGGCGAGAAGGACCAGGACAAGGCGCGCCAGTTCATCGGTCAGCACGCGCCGTTGAAGTTCTACGCGGACCCGAAGTTCAAACTGCCGTTCGCCTTCACCCCGCCGGCGACAGGGATGCCGACCACGGTGATCTTCGGACCTGACGGCGTCGAGCGCGGCCGACTGGCTGGCGACGCGGACTGGTCGGCGCCTGAAGCGCGCGCGGTGATCGATCACGTGCTGGCTGAAGGTTGACTGCGCCGCGCGTTGACCCTCACCCTGCGACAGGGAAACAACGACCATTCCGCGCATCTCGGCGCGCCCTCTTAAGACACGCCGCGAGCGGTCCAAAAATCGCCGCTTCCCCATCTGATTGAGATGTTGCATCGGCGCCGGGCCAACCGACGCCCTCGACCCGGACTTCCAGGAGACGCGCGGACATGGCCAACGGCACCGTGAAGTGGTTCAACAGCACCAAGGGCTTCGGTTTCATCGAGCCGGAGGGCGGCGGCAAGGACGTGTTCGTCCACATCTCCGCCGTCGAGCGGGCCGGCATGAGCGGCCTGAACGAAGGCCAGAAGGTCAGCTATCAGCTCACCGAAGAACGCGGCAAGACCGCGGCGGTCGATCTGAAAGCCATCTAACCCCGACCAGCGCTCCCCGCGACCGCTCGGCGTCCTGGGTTCAGGCGACGGCGCGGTTGCGTGGAGTCTCGCTGCGGGCAGCCAGCGATTGCAGGAATTGCACGAGCGTGTGCCGCGCCTCGCTGGGCAGCCGTTCATAGGCCGCGAGCAGATCCGTCGCGCCCGGCGTGCGGATGCGCGTCAACAGATCCAGGTCGTTGACCGCCTCGGCGTCGGGCGTGTCGAGCACGTCCATCAGGTCAACCACACGGCAGCGCAAAGCGCGCGCGATCTGCACCAGTCGGGAAAACGAAATCCGGTTGGCGCCGTTCTCGTACTTCTGGACCTGCTGGAAGCTTACCCCGCACTGCTCGGCCAGGGCCTCCTGGGACATGCCGATCGTCCGCCGGCGAATCCGCACCGCTGCGCCTAGCGCGATGTCCATCGGATCAGGCGCCTTGGTGGAAGGCTCACTCAAAGTATTGTCTCCCCAGACCACAACTCGCGCCCCCCGGGCGCGACATCGACACTTCAAATAGCGAAGATGACTCAAGAATCATATTTCAACCTGGAAAAGTTGACGTATCGCCGCAGGCTTCACCACGCGGGCGCCCGCGCACCGGTCATGCCGCATCGAGGAGCCACCCCATGAAGGCGCCATCGCCGTCGCTCTACCTGGCTGCGCCCTGCTACGGCGGCCTGGCCAATATCGCCTTCATGCGCTCGGTGCTGGACCTGCAGGCGGCATGTCATGCGCAGGGGATCGGCCTGCATGTCGAGCTGATGGGCGGCGATGCGCTGATCACCCGCGCGCGCAGCCGGCTCGCCGCTCAGTTCCTGGAATCCTCGGCGACCCATCTGTTCTTCTGCGACGCGGACATCGGCTTCCGGCCTGAGAACGTCATGCGCCTGCTGGCGGCGGACAAGGATCTCGCCGGCGGGGTCTATCCGCTGAAGTCCATCGATTGGGAAAAGGCCCGTCGCGCGGCTCAGGCCGGCGTCGCCGATCTGCAGGCGGCCTCGGTCGGCTATGTGATCCGCTTCATCCCGACGCCCGACAGCAGCGTCGAGGTCGACGACGCAGGCTTCGCCAAGGTGGCCTACGTCGGCACCGGATTCATGATGATCAAGCGCGAGGCGGTGGCGCGGGTGGTCGCCGCCCACCCTGAACTGCGCGCCAGGATGGGCGACATGGCCGACCAGGCCGCGCCGGAGGCGGTCATGGTGTTCGACACCATGATCGAACCCGAGACGGGCCAGTACCTGTCGGAGGACTACGCCTTCTGCCGGCGCTGGCGCGACCTGGGCGGCGAGATCTGGGCCGACATGGAGTCGCGCCTGACCCACGTGGGCCACGCGGCCTATTCAGGCAGCCTCACCGCGGCGATGACCCGCCGCGATTAGGACTCGAGGCCCTGGACCAACAGGAAGCGGTAGTCGACCTTGCCGACGCGTTCTTTCCGCGCCTCTTGATAGGCGGGGCTGTTGAACCAGGCTTTCGCCTCGTCGACGCTGGGGAACTCAAGCATCACTATGCCTTCGGCGGGCTCGCCCTCGAGCGCGATCACCTCGCTGGTGCGCACGCGCGGCGTGATCTTGTGGTCGGCGCGCGCGAGCGCGGCCTTCTTGCCGTAGGCGGCGTAGGCTTCGGCGTCGGTCTCGCCGCGGATCGCGATCACATAGGCGGGCATCTCGGCCTCTCTCCCTGGTTGGTGTGCTGGCACCTTAACCAGGGAGAAGCGCGCCGGCCACCGCGTCGTTATTTGGCGATGTAGATCTGGCGCAGGGCGTCGGCGATGTTCTGGAAGGCGGCGTCCAGCTTGCCGGCGTCGGCGGCGTCGAAGTAGTGCGCCGGGTCGCTCGCGCAGTTCAGCAGGATGCCCTTCACCGTCGCGTCGGTGACCTCGAAGGCTACGGTGAACACCTCGATCTTCTGCGCCTTGATGTTGTTGCAGAGTTCGGTCGTATAGCCGTTGGTTTGGGCGATCGTGCGGGTCCCCGACGGGGCCGTGTGCTGGCCCTTGGTGGTCCCCGATCCCGGATTGAGCGCCAGGGTGTTGGTCCCGTCGGTCATCAGGATCATCGCCTTGCGCGGCTTCAGGTTCTTCCCAGTGGCGTCGTACACCGCACCCTCGGTCAGCGGAATCGGCGCCGACAGCATGTTGAAGCCCCAGGCGAGGCCAGCCGGCAGATACGTCTCGCCGGTGGCTGTGAGGGCGTTGATGCCCGATAGTATCTTGCTGTTGTTCGTGGTCAGCGGCGTGATCTCGGCGCCGCAGTTGACGTTAAGATAGCCCGGATAGCGGCGCGAGGTGTCGTTGTCGGTGACGTTCTTCGGATAGGGCGGCGAGCCGACGCAGCCGCGGAAGGTGTACTTGTTGACGTACGGCGCGGGGCAGTTCTGTTGCGGCGGGTTGACCGGCGTGGTCACGCAGTTGATGTTGCGGCTGCAGGTGGTGTTGTAAGGGACGCCGTCGTTGACCTTCGTGCAGGCGTACTTCTCAGTCTGGCATGTGGTCTTGCTGGTGATCGTCGTGCAAGGGGGCGTCACGGGTACCGAATAGTCCACCGGTACATCGGCCCACGGCTGGTAGCGCGCGGCGACGCCGACGTTGACGTACTGCCCGAAAGGCACGATGCCCAGCTTGACGTTGGTGACGCCGCTGGGCGTCATCTTGGTGACCAGGTTTTTCGCCGCAACCTTCAGCGCGGTGATGCGCGCGCCGCTCATCGAGCCGGTGGTGTCGAGCACCATGACCAGCTCCACGGGGGACTCCTGGCCCCGCTTGACCAGCGAACTGACCTCGATCTTGATCGGCCCGCGCCAGATCAGCGAGACCAGCGGATCCAGGGTCGCCTGGGCGTTCACCGCGACGCTGTTCTCCGGTGCGCTCTTGAAGGTCGAGACCGTCAGCTTCGACGTGCCTTCGCGGTATTCGCTCTTCAGGATCTTGTCGCCGGCCAGATCCATCTGCGCGTCGGTCTGCGGTCCGATCCGCGCCACGGCGACGGCGCTGGCGTCCACTGCATCCTGCAATCGCGTCCGCGTCGACTGGATGCGGCTGAGGTCGACGGCGCCGAACACGAACATCACCAGCACCAGCGCGGCGAGGGCGAACCAGATGGCGATGGCGCCTCTCCGGTCGGCCAGGAAGGTGAGCAGCCGCGCGGCCCGCGAGGCGGGGCGGCGATCGGCGATCGGCGTGCTGTCGTCAGGGGTCATGCGGCGAAGCTTTCGATTTTCGCCGTCTTTGATACAGGCAGGTGGTTAAAATTGCGGTTCCGCAGCCGCGACTTCCCTCGGATGCCGGTGGCGCCCTAGTCGCGGACGGTGGTCATCCGCTTCAGCTTCTCAGGGTCGGGGCGCCACATGGGAAAGCCGTCGGCTTCCATGCGGGCCAGCTGCTCCTCCTCGAAGCGCCGCACCAGCGGGGCGATAACGTTGTCGTCGGACACGCCCCGGGCTCTGCCCGCGCGACGGCGTTGCAGCAGCACGGCGAGCGCAGCCAGGCCAAGCGCCGCCGCGATCACGGCGCACAGGGCGAGGGTCGACTGGAAGAGCGCGGCCATGGCGGACGTTTCCCTTGAACCGGGAGCATCCTAAGTCCGAACCCGCCCCGCCAAAAGACCGATTGCGCCGCATCGACAAGATCACGTCTCGGCGTGGGTGATCGAGCTTTCCACGGCCGCGATCATGTCGCGAGACCCGAGCGGCTTGCTGATGAAGATCGAGCCTTCCACGCCCTCGGCGGCGTGACGCTTCGCTGCCGAGCCGGAAATGTAGACCACAGGCAGGTGAGGATAGGCGGCACGCGCGTGCCGCGCTAAATCGAAACCGTCGGGTCCTGGTCCCAGGTCGATATCTGTAATCAACGCAGAGAGATACTGGTGTCGGTCGAGGACTTCGAAAGCTGCCGTTGCGCAGAACGTCGAAACGACGCGGTATCCATGACCGCGCAGCGCGTCGCACATTTCCAGATTACACAGCACATTGTCATCGACGAATAGGACGCGTTGGAATTGCATTTGAGGTTACCTCTACGTAATAAACAACCTCAGGTCGAATTGTTTCCCTGTGTTCCGTATTAATTCAGAGCGCTGGCGCGGCCGCCGGGGCGGCCCGTTCGTCGATAGCCGCGGCGTCGTGCACAAACGACAACGTGATCCGCATCATGCCCCTAGCGCGACCTGTGCTGCGAAGAAAGGCGTGTAAATATCGGCGCGCTCAGGCCGAAAGCAAAGCGCCATAACTCAAGTTTGGTCGGCTTTTCGGCCGCAAGCCGGTGAGTGCTTTCGACCCATAGCGGAACTTGAAGATGACAACATTCTGACATTAGGCCTGCATCGCTCCGGATAACTTCAGGGCCAACGCAAGCGCGCCGCCCGCCTCAAGTCACTGTCTCGAACTGGTCTGTGAAAGCCGGTCCTTCAGGCGGTTGAGAGGGCTTTCAAAAAACTTCCAAGAGAATCCAGCAAGCAAGAACGTGGCAATAACAGTTGAGATCAATATATATCTCGAAACTTCATGTGCAGTCGAGCTGTTCATTGCAATGTTATTAGCGATATCTAAGAGTATTGGGTGAAAAATATATAATCCATAGCTTATTTTCCCGGTGTATCTTAGTGGTGAAAAATCTAATATCTTTCCCACGACCCCGCCGATACCGCTAGACGAATGGAAAATGATCGCGCCGAATATTCCAGATAAGAAGAAATTGGTCGTTATCGTGTCTGCGTATTTAGTCAAATTGAAATATCCGCAAAGTGCGACTATGGACATTCCAATCGAGCATAATATTAAGGCAGCATTTATGAATACATACATTGATTGGCGATTCCAATATGAATCGCCAAGGCAATTCCGCTCCCGATGCCTAGGCTATCAAAGTTGGAAGCCGTTGACATCCAAGCGCCTAGATTGTCTCCATAATCTAGCAATATCCACGTATAAACATAATATGATCGCGTCACAATTGCGGCTAACACTAGAAATATTGATATAGCTAATGACCACCGGAAAGGTAACAGCAGTACTATCCAGGGCCAAATCAAATAGAACTGTTCCTCAATAGCAAGACTCCAAAAGTGGGCTGCCGTGGCTATCATCCATTCTTGATCTATCATTTTTAAATTGATCGTATACGTGCTCAACCATAGTGCGTACTCTCTTATGTCTGGGGCCGAAAATACGATTAGGGTGACCAAAGAAATATAATACAGAGGAAATATTCTAATTGATCGGCGAATATAGAATGTTTTAATTTCGTGAAAAATATTTGTATTATTGCGCAGAATACTCTCTCGACATCTAACGAGTATTCCGGTTATTAGGAATCCGCTTGCGACAAAGAAAAGCTGCACACCCACCGTTCCAAGGCTGGCGAATATTAGATTTATATTATGAGTCAAGAAATGGTGGATGATAACCGCTAGAATAGCGAGCCCCCTAACGCCGTCCAGTTGGGACATCCTCAAGAGAGGGGGCATGAGGGGGGCTGAGTCGGGGCCGCAACAAGCAGACTTATTCATGCGGTCGAGCTTGCTTCAACAAAGCATAGAGTCCGTTTGGAAACTCACGGGTGGGTGGTCCGGCGTAGCAGGTTTCCGCCCATGGCGACGAGGATCATGGCCTGCGAGACGTCGATCCGGGCCTCGTAGTCGCGGACCAGACGGCGCCAGCGGGTCATCCAGCCGAA
>NZ_JAUXZW010000281.1 GCF_030693805.1 Phenylobacterium sp. | reverse complement strand
GGTGAAGGTCGGCGACACCGGCGTCGCCGGCTCTCCGGCCTCGGACTTGTAGATCTGCAGCCCCGCAGCCGCGTCCTGCGGCTGGGCGTCGGCTGGTGCAGGCGCGGTGATCTCGCCCACCGGCACGCCAACCGTCCGTGGGGCTTCGCCAGCCTGCCGCACGCCGGACCGGTAGAACGCGACGATGGCGATCGCCAGCAGCACCAGCACCACGCCGCTGGCGATCAGGGTCAGCGGCAGCGGCCGAGACCCCCTCACCGGCTGGCGCGCGTCGAACGACAGCGGCGAGTCGGTGGGCGGGGTGTAGGCGCCGCGATCTTGGTCGCTCATCGCGAAGGCTCCGAAACGAATGGCGGCGCGATCCGGGCGAATCACGCGTGCGCAGGCATGCAGTCTACCGAAGCGGCGCCGCGTTCGAACCGCCCCTTTGCGACCAATCGTCCCTCTGGGGACGCTGGCGGCCCGGGCCTTGCGGAACAGGCCCGGAGCGGGCCCTAGTTCCAGACCTCGAGGTGGAACAGCTTGCGGTGCTCTTCGATGGCGAAACGGTCGGTCATCCCCGCGATGTAGTCGCACACCACCTGGGCCGGCCCGTCCTCGTCGCGCTTCTGCGACCGGGCGAACCACTCCGTCGGCAGGACGTCGGGTTCGGCCATGAACAACTGGAACATCTCGGCCAGAATACGGCGGGCCTGGCTGCGCGTCCGATTGACGCGCCAATGGCGATACATCCGCTCCATCAGGAAGCTGCGCAGCCGCGCCAGGTCTTCAGCCATGTCGCGGGAGAAGCCGACCAGGGCGTGGTCCAGGTTGCGCACGTCCTCGACCGAGGCCACGCGGCTGTCGGCGGCCCGACGGCGGGTCTCGGCCAGCACGTCGCCGACCATCGCCCCGATCATCTCGCGCACCGCCTCCAGCCGTTGAATCGACGGGTCGGTGTCGGGGTATCGGCGTTGGACGTCGTCCAGGATCGGACCGATCAGCGGCACGTCCAGCAACTCGGACAGACCGAACAGCCCGGCCTGCACCCCGTCGTCGACGTCGTGGTTGTTGTAGGCGATGTCGTCGGCGATCGCCGCGACCTGCGCTTCGGCCGAGGCCCAGCCGTCTAGCCGCAGGTCGAACTCCGAATCGAACGCCGCGATCGCCCGCCACGACGGGCGGTTCAGGCGGTCGGACACTGGACCGTTGTGCTTGATCACGCCTTCGAGCGTCTCCCACGTCAGGTTCAGGCCGTCGAAGCGCGGATAACGGCGCTCCAACCGGGTGATCACCCGGAATGTCTGGACGTTGTGGTCGAAGCCCCCGAAGTCGCTCATCTGGCGCTCCAGTTCATCCTCGCCAGCGTGGCCGAACGGCGGGTGGCCGAGGTCGTGGGCCAGGGCGATGGTCTCGGCGAGGTCGGCGTCGAGCCCCAACGCCGTGGCCAGGGACCGCGCGATCTGCGCCACCTCCAGCGAGTGCGTCAACCGGGTGCGAAAATTGTCGCCCTCGTGGGCCACGAAGACCTGGGTCTTTTCCTTAAGCCTGCGGAAGGCGGTGGCGTGGATGATGCGGTCGCGGTCGCGGGCGAATGGCGTGCGCGTCGCGCTCTCGGCCTCCGGGAATCTGCGTCCGCGCGATCGGGCGGGGTCTTCGGCGTAGACGGCGCGGGGGGTCGGCATGACGGCCATGGAACCGATCTGGCTAGAGGCCTCTTGGTCGAAGCCGGTTGTGATCACATATAGAACAGGCCAAGGTTTGGTTTAACGCACATGACAACACAGTCCGTCACCCTCTCCCCCTCGGCCGCGCGCCGAATCCAGGCGCTCGGCATGACCGAGGGGCGCCCGCTGAAACTGCGTGTCGCCGTCGAAGGCGGCGGCTGCTCGGGATTCCAGTACCAGTTCGATCTGGTCGAGGATGTCGAGCCGGACGATCTGGTGGTCGAGCGCGATGGCGCGGCGGCCCTGGTGGACGTGGTCTCGCTAGCCCTGCTCAACGGTTCGGAGATCGACTACGTCGACGAACTGGCCGGCGCGGAATTCAAAATCCGCAACCCGAACGCCAAATCCAGCTGCGGCTGCGGCGTCAGCTTCTCGATCTGAGGTCATCCTCGGGACCAGCCCGAAGATGACGGGCGGTGATGGGGCAAGCGAATCGCCCCTGCCAGTGGCGCGCCCTCGCTGCGGCGCCTAAGAAGGTCGGGTAGAGCCTAGGAGCACCGGCCCATGCGAATCGCCACCTGGAACGTGAACTCGGTGAACGCGCGGCTAGAGACCGTGCTGAAGTGGATCGAGGAGGCGAGCCCCGACGTCGCTTGCTTCCAGGAGATCAAGTGCGTCGACGAGAAGTTCCCCGCCGAGGCTTTTGAAAGGCTTGGCTATAACGTCGCCGTCCACGGGCAGAAGTCCTACAACGGCGTCGCCATGCTGTCGAAGACGCCGCTGGAGGATGTGCGCCGAGGTCTGCCCGGCGAGGATGAAGACGACCACGCCCGCTACATCGAAGCCGTGGTCTCCGGACCGCAACCGGTGCGGGTCGCCTCGATCTACCTGCCCAACGGCAACCCCATCACCACCGACAAGTTCGCCTACAAGCTGCGCTGGATGGAGCGGCTGAACGCCCACGCCCGCGACCTGCTGGCCCTGGAGGAGCCGCTGGCCCTGGTCGGCGACTACAACGTCATTCCCGAAACCCGTGATGCGGACCGGCCCGACGCCTGGGTGGGCGATGCGCTGTTCCAGCCGCAGAGCCGCGGCGCCTTCCGGGCGCTCAAGTGGCTCGGCCTCACCGACGCTTTCATGGAGATCGACGGCGCGCCGGAGACCTACACCTTCTGGGATTACCAGGCCGGCGCCTGGCAGCGGAACAACGGCATCCGCATCGACCACGCCCTGCTCTCTCCCCAAGCCGCGGACAAGCTGATCGGCTGCGTGGTGCACCGCGACGTGCGCGGCTGGGAAAAGCCGTCGGATCACGTGCCGGTGGTGGTCGAGTTCGACCTTTGACTCGCACGGCCGCCTTGCTTCTCGTCGGCGTCGAAGCGGGCTAGCGTTGCAGGCATGAGCGAAATCGCCCGCCTCCTGCTGCTGCTCCTGCTGGCGGGCGCGGCCCTCACCGCGCTGGGGGCCGCCGCCGTCTGGTGGATGGAGGAGGAGCGCCGCCTGCGCCGGGCGATGCGCCGCGTGCTGGGCGGTGAGGCCGATGCGGTGGTGATCGCCCACGGGCGCGGTCGCGCGGCGGGATTCAACTTCACCTCAGGGTCGGTGGCGGTGGCCTGGGATGTCGGCGCCTGGTGTCTGGTCTACCGGATCGACGAGTTGGTCGGCGCCGAGCTGATCGTCGACGGCCTGGTCACCGCGCGCGCCTTGCGCGACGAACCGCGCCGCGCCCTGGACGAGATCGCCGGCATGGCGAACGAGGTGGTGCTGCGGCTGGTGTTCGACGACGTGCGCCACCCCGACTTCGAGCTGGAACTTTGGAACGACGACGGCGTCACCCGCAAAGGCGGCCCCGCCACCGCGGCCAAGGCCGTACAGGAGGCCAATCGATGGCTGGCCCGGGCCGAGGCGATCCTGCGCCGGCACGCAGCCTGGCGTGAGGGGCCCGCCCCTGTCCGGCCGCCACAGGCGCCGCCGCCGCCGATCCCTCCCGAAGAGCAGCCAGAGCTGTTCGAGGAACCGGAGCCGGCCGACGCGCCGCCCTGGGATGAGCCCGGCGACGATCTGGACGAGGGCTTCGACGACGAACGCAGGTCCTGATCCATCCGCCCGGCACCACGGCCGGGCAGGCGGACAAAGCGTGTCAAATGTCGGCGTAGACGTGACGCTCGGCCACGCCGCCTGGATGGGTCACCGCGCCCAGATAGGCCGGTCCGACGGTCTGGGAGAACTTCCAGATGGCGCCGGTGGCGTAGTCTGTGACGCGCGGCTTCCAGTCCCGCGCCCGATGCTCCAGCTCGATCGGGTCGACCTCCAGGTCGATCGTGCCGGCGTCGCAGTCGATGTTGATGATGTCGCCGTCGCGCACCAGGGCGATCGGGCCGCCGGCCTGGGCTTCCGGGCCGATGTGGCCGATGCACAGGCCCCGCGTGGCGCCGGAAAAGCGGCCGTCGGTGATCAGGGCGACCTTGTCGCTGATGCCCTGACCATAGATCGCCGCCGTGGTCGACAGCATCTCGCGCATGCCGGGGCCGCCGCGGGGGCCTTCGTAGCGGATCACCAGCACGTCGCCGGGCTTGTAGTCACGCGCCTCGACGGCAGCGAAGCAGGCTTCCTCACCGTCGAACACCCGAGCCGGGCCGCGGTGCTTGGTGTGGCCCAGGCCCGCCACCTTGACGATGCCGCCCTCGGGCGCGAGCGAACCCCAGACGCCGACCACGCCGCCCGTGGGCGAAAGCGGGTTGGAGACCGGGCGGATGACGTCCTGGTCCTCGTTGAACACCACGCCTTCCAGGTTCTCACGCAGGGTCTTGCCGGTGACGGTCATGCAGTCGCCGTGGATCAGGCCGGCGTCCAGCAGGGTGCGCAGCAGGATGGGCATGCCGCCCGCCTCGCCCATCTTTTTCGCCGGATAGCGACCGCCCGGCATCAGGTCGGCGAGGTAGGGCGTGCGGCGCATGATCTCGGCCACGTCGCGCAGGGTGAAGGAGATCCCCGCCTCATGGGCCATGGCCGGCAGATGCAGTCCGCCGTTCGTGGAGCCGCCGGTGGCCGCGACCACGACCGCGGCGTTCTCGAAGGCCTCGCGGGTGCAGATGTCGCGCGGGCGGATGTTGCGCTCGATGAGTTGCATCACCGCCTTGCCGGTGGCCACAGCGTAGGCGTCGCGGTCGAGGTAGGGCGCCGGCAGCGCCGACGACAGCGGCAGGGCGAGGCCGATCGCCTCCGACACGCAAGCCATGGTGTTGGCGGTGTACTGGCCGCCGCAGGCCCCGTCGCCCGGACAGGCGTGCTGCTCCAGGTCGCACAGGTCCTCCAGGCTCATGGTCCCGGCCGAGTGGGCGCCGACGCCCTCGAAGATGTCCTGCACGGTGACTTCCTTGCCGCGCCAGACGCCTGGCAGGATCGAGCCGCCATAGAGGAAGGCCGAGGGCACGTTGAGGCGCAGCATGGCCATCATCATGCCGGGCAGCGACTTGTCGCAGCCGGCGACCCCGACCAGGGCGTCGTAGGAGTGCCCTCGGATGGTCAGCTCGACCGAGTCGGCGATCACCTCGCGGCTGACCAGGGAAGAGCGCATGCCCTCGTGGCCCATGGCGATGCCGTCGGTGACGGTGATGGTGCAGAACTCGCGCGGCGTGCCGCCTGCAGCCTTCACGCCTTCCGACACCGCGTGCGCCTGGCGCATCAGCGAGGTGTTGCAGGGCGCGGCCTCGTTCCAGCAGGACGCCACGCCGACGAACGGCTGGTTGATCTCACGGGTGCCGAGACCCATCGCGTAGAGGTAGGAGCGGTGCGGCGCGCGCGACGGCCCCTCCGTCACGTGGCGGCTGGGCAGCTTGGACTTGTCCCAAGTTCCGTCCGGGTTCCTGGTCATGAAGGCGCCTCCGAGAAAGAGCCGTCTTCCCTAACGGTCGCGCGGATGGGCGCCAAGTGACGCGCCGAACTTGCGAACCGTCCGCAAATCCGGCGCGCGCCGTCAAAGCGCTTGCTTGACCGCGGCGACAACGTCCGGGTCGAGAGGATCGGTGCGCGAGCCGAAGGCGCGGATCAACTGGCCGTCCTTGCCGACCAGGATCTTGTGGAAATTCCACGCCGGCACGGCCCCCTCGCCCAGTCCGGCCTCAGCCCATTTGTAGAACGGGTGCGCGCCCTCCCCCTTCACCTCGACCTTGGCGGTGATCGGGAAATCGACGTCGTAGGTGAGCGCGCAGAAATCCTGGATTTCGGCCTCGGTCCCCGGCTCCTGGCCGGCGAACTGGTTGCAGGGCACGCCCAGCACCACCAGCCCCTGGTCGCGGTAGTCGCGATAGAGCTTCTCCAAGCCTTCGTACTGCGGAGTCAGGCCGCACTTGGAGGCGGTGTTGACCACCAGCATAGGCTTGCCTTTGAAGCTGCTCAGCGGCAGCGGCCCGCCGGCGATGGCGTCGAACCCGTAGTCGTATGCATCAGGCATGGTCAGCTCCTTGTCCCCACCGACCGTAGACCCGATCAGCCCTGCTCCTCCAGGGCTTGTTCGATCGCCAGCGCCAGGTCGAGCGCGCGCGTGGCCTCGGCGGCGGTGACCTCTGGCCGGGGGGCGTCGCCGCGCACGGCGTTGAGAAAGCTCTCAACGCTGGCGCCGAGCGTGTCCTTGACGGCGGGAGCCTCGGCGAAGTCGGGGTCCAGCGGCCAGCCGGTGGTGTTGCGGAAGGCTCGTGAGACGAAGTCGATCTCCACCTCGCCGGCGGCGTAGACCACCCGCATGGTGCGCTTGCGCTCCGGCGCCATCCGCGAGACGTCGAAGGCGGCCGTGAAACCGTCGGCGAAGGTCACCTCGGCGCGCGCTGCATCCCAGCCGCCGCTGTAGTCCCTGACCCCCTCGCCTTCCGCGGTGACCGCTTCGGACGGCGAGAGCGCCAGCGCCAGGTCGAGGTCGTGGATCATCAGGTCCAGCACCACCGAGACGTCGAGGCTGCGGTCGGAAACCGGCCCGTGGCGCACCGCCTCCAGCCGCAGCGGCGGCTCGGGCGCGTCGAACAGGCCGATGGCGCGGAACAGCACGCGCTCCTGATGGCCGCAGGCCACGACCAGGTCGCGCTGCGCCGCCAGCGCCTGGATGCGCTCGGCGTCGTCGAGACTGACCGCCAGCGGCTTCTCCACGTAGATCGGCTTGCCGGCGGCGAGTGCGGCCAGCGCATGCTCGCCATGCAGCACCGCGGGCGAGGCCACGGTGACCACGTCCACCGCCGCGAAGAACGACGCGAGGTCGCCGAAAGCCCGCCCACCGAGCGGCATGGCCAGGGCCGCGGCGCGCTGGGCGTCCACGTCATAGACCGCCGAAAGCACAGAGCCCGGCAGCGACGCATACTTGCGAGCGTGGTGGGCGCCGAACACCCCTGCGCCGATGACGCCGCCTCGCAGGATCTGTGACATGGATTCGCGCTCCGCAACCGCCGCGGCCGAGCGCTAGCACGGCCGGGGCGGCGGCGGCAAAGTGGCGCGCCGCCGCGCGTCGAGCGTATGGTCGCGCAACATCCAGGAACAACACTCAAGGGAAGGCTGCGCCATGACCACGACGCGCGAGATCCACCTGGTCGGCCGCCCGTCCGGCGCGCCGACGCCGGACCTTTTCCAGATCACCCAGGTAGAGCTGCCTGATCCCGCGCCAGGCGAGGTGCAGGTGCGCAACCGCTGGATCTCGGTCGATCCCTACATGCGCGGCAAGATGAACCCGGGCGGTCCAGCACCCTATGGCCTGGGGACTGCGATGGCCGGGCGCGCGGTGGGAGAGGTGACGGCGTCCAATGCCCAGGGCCTTGCGGTGGGCGACTGGGTGTTCGGCGACTACGGCTGGCGCGAAGGCTACAACGCGCCTGCCGACAAGCTCGAGAAACTCACCTTGCACGGCCTGCCGCCGCACGCGTTCCTGAGCGGCGCGGGCGCGCCGGGCCTCACGGCCTACTCGGGCCTGCTGCGAACCGCCGAGATGAAGCCAGGCGATGTGGTGTTCGTCTCCGCCGCGGCGGGCGCGGTGGGCTCGATGGCCTGCCAGATCGCCAAGCTGCGCGGCCACACCGTGGTCGGCTCGGCCGGCGGCGAGCGCAAGCTGAGGTTCCTGGTGGACGAGCTCAAGATCGACGCGGCGATCGACTACAAGCAGGCGCAGGGCTCTCTCGCCCAGGCGCTGCGGCATGCCGCGCCAAGCGGGATCGACGTCTATTTCGAGAACGTCGGCGGCGAGCACCTCGAAGCCGCCATCGACTGCGCCAAGCCCGGCGGCCGGGTGGCGATCTGCGGCATGGTGTCGACATACAACGCGGCGACCCCGCCGCCTGGGCCCCGCAATCTGATGCAATCGATCGGCAAAGGCCTGACCCTGCGCGGGTTCAACGTGAGCCAGCATATGGATATGCGCGGCGAGTTCCTGGCCGAGGTCGCCGCCTGGCATGCCCAGGGCAAGCTTAGATTGACCGAGACCGTGGCCGAGGGGCTGGAAGCCGCCCCTGATGCTTTCATCGGGCTGTTCCGCGGCGAAAACCTCGGCAAGATGCTGGTGCGGGTGGGCTAGCCCCTACCGCGCCTTCACCTCGGTGAGTACAGGTTCCGGCTTCCAGTCCTGGTAGTTGAAGGCGACGCGCGCGCCGGGCTCCAGCGGCGCCTGGGCGGCCACGTCGCCGTACAGGCGGAAGGTGTTGCGGCCCGCGGGCAGCCCGCCTTCGACCGCTTCGTGGTCGATGACCAGGGTCCGCAGGCTGACCTCGGCGACCGTGCCAACGCCGCTGAGGACAGGCCCGGTTGGCGCGGGGTCGGCGGCCTTGGCGGATGGGGCCTTGGGCGCGTCCTTCGACGGCTCTGCGCCGCAAGCCGCCAGCAACAGCGTCGCTGCGAGGCTCAGGACCAGGGTTCTCACGAATCGTAACTCCTAACGGGCGTCCCGCCATGGTAACGGCGCAGACGCGGTTGTGAACGCTGCGCCATTGGCCGGTTTCGGCGGAACCGTTACAAGCCGCAAGTCTGTGCATGGGAGCCCTATCATGGCGCCGCGTCTTTTTAGCGCCTACGTCGTCGTCGACTGGAGCGCCGCGGCCAAGCCGTCGACGGGGCCGGACTCCGTATGGATCGGCGTGCTCAAGCGCGACGCTCGCTTCCGCATGCACTTCGAATCCCACAACCCGCCGACGCGCGGGGCCGCCGAGAAACTGCTCGCGAGCGTGCTGGACGACCTGAAGAAGCGCGGCGAGCGCGCGCTGGTCGGCTTCGACTTCCCGTTGGGCTTCCCGCGCGGGTTCGCGAGCGCACTGAACCTCGCGGGCGACGCCCCGTGGCAGGCGGTCTGGACGCAGATCGACCGGATGGTCAAGGACAAGGCCGACAACACCAACAACCGCTTCGGCGTCGGCGCGGAGATCAACCGGCGGCTGACCGGGGGCCCCTTCCCGTTCTGGGGCTGCCCCCCCAAGGACACGCTGACCACGCTTCAGCCGAAGCGTTCGCGCCCGCACGGACCGGACGACCTGCCGGAGTTCCGCCACGCGGATCTCGCGGCCAAGGGCGCGGCCTCGATCTGGAAGCTCTATTACAACGGCTCGGTGGGCGGCCAGGCGATCCTCGGCATCCCGGCGGTGCGCCGGCTCAAGGCCGCGCGCGGCGATGCGCTACGCGTGTGGCCATTCGAGACCGGCTACCGCGCGCTGAGCGCCGCCGACCTCGACGGCGTCGAGGTGGTGGTGGCCGAGGTCTATCCTTCGTTGATCAAGGCCCAGCCGGCGACCGGAGAGGTCAAGGACCTGGCCCAGGTGCGCGCCACCGCCGAGCACTTCGCTCGCCTCGACGAGGCCGGCAAGCTGGGCGCCGCCTTCGCCCCAGCCAAGCACACGGCCCCCGACACCGTGGTCGACGCCGAGCTCGAGGAAGGCTGGATCCTCGGGGCTTAGAGGCTGCGCCTCACGGGCAGACCGTCGAGAACGGCCGCAAGACGACCATTGGCTCGGCGAGGTCGCTGTATCTGGCGAGCGATGGTGACTCTCCGACCCTTCTGAGCGTCGCGACGAGCGACATGTCAGGCTTGATCGTAAGACGCAGCAACCAACTCTCCGTTGGCGGTCGCTCGAGCCTGGGAACCTCGTAGTGATGATTGCAAAGCCCGCTCGTAATGCTCAAGGTCGGGTAAGCTGGGATCGCTCCCGTCAGCAGGGTTCTTGAGCGCCCAGGTTGAACGGTCACGCTCCTGGCCCTGGGCTTTTCCGCCACGGTCTCCAGTTGCAGCGTCACGATCCGATCGGTGGCGTTAGTGAAGATGAACTGGCTCGGCAGCGCACAGCCCGCCAGCAAGCCCAAGAGGGCCACAAACGCCGCGGCTCGCGCGACGGTCACTTGCGCGAAGGCCATGGCCGCGGCGGCGTCGACTTCGGACCCGCCTCGTTCCAGTTATGATCTCCGTGCCAGCGGCGGTCGAGCAGCAACCCCGCCAACCCTCCAAACAGATTGGATGGCAAATATAGAGGCCCCAGTACTTCGCCCTGTCGAGTATGTGCGTCTTCGGGGCCTACGCCCGACCGCCTTCGATAGCGCTGAAGCGACTGGAGTTCTCGCGGCGACATAAACTCGACGCTCGGTAGGCCGGAAAGAGATCGTTCACGTGGCATTGGATCGCCCTGGCGGTGGCTGGGATGCCGCGCCCGATCGCGGGCGACGCGCAAACAAACGCTGCCATAGCTTCTCGATTTGATCAAGAACAAACCAAGAACACACGCGCGCGCGACCTTCCGCCGCCAACGCAGCTTAGGTTACGACTTCATCGGCACGTGCTGCGTGGAGGTCAGAGCGGCTTCGGGGCCAAAATCCAGAAGCGTCCCAGCAGCAAGCCGGCCGCGATGAAGCTGGCGATGATCACCGCCCACACCATGCCGATCAGGCCGAACCCCGCGGGGATCGTCAGCCACCAGGCCAGCGGCATCATGATCAGGATGTAGCTCGCCATGTGGGTGATCGCCGGCATCAACACGTCGCCGCGCGCCCGCAACGCGTGCGCGACCACGACCTGCACGCCGTCCGCCAGGAAGAACAGGCTGCATAGCGCCAACGCCGGCGCCGCCATGGCGATGACCGCCAGGTCGGTGGTGTAGGCCGACACCAGCAGGCTCGCGAACGGCAACACTACGAGCGACACCGCGACGCCGAAGGCGGCCGTGACCGCAAAGCCCACGTAGGCCGCGCGCAGCACGCCCGGGCGGTCACGCGCGCCATAGGCGTTGCCGACCAGGACCGCCACCGCCGTGGCCAGGCCCAGCGGCACCATGAACACCACGCCGATCACATTCAGCACGACCGCCCATGCGGCGACCGACAAGGTGCCGACCCAGCCGGCGATGACGTTCAGCGAGGCGAAAGACGAGACCTCGAAGAAATTCGAGGCGCCGCCGCCGTAGCCGATCCGCCGCTGCTCGCGCTCCAGCCCGCGTTCGCGCGGCGCGCGGCGGAACACGCCAAGCTCGCGCGCCTCGGGCAGGAGGGCGACATAGACCACCAGCGATATCAGCAGCACGGCGCGGGCGCCGAACGTCGCCCAGGCGGCCGCCACCGCGCCGACGACCGGCAGCCCGGACGTGCCCGGCACCAGCCAGAGCAACAGGATGACATTGACCACATTGGCGAGCCACATGGTCGCCATGGACGCCATCGGCCTGGCCAGCGCCTCCAGCCAGAACGAGAAGGCGCACGAGACGATGTAGGTGGTGAGCGAATAGCTGAAGACGACGGCGGCCTGGCTCGCGCCCTCGGCGAGATCGGGCTCCAGGCCAATGGCGCGCAGGCCGGGTGGTGCGCCGACGACAATGATCACGGTCGACGCCATGCCGATCCAGAAGGCGTAGACAACGCCACGGCGAAGCACAGCGCCGGCCTCGGCCCGCCGACCTTCGCCGATAGCGCGCGCGGTCATCACCTGAACGCCCATCAGCAGACCGACGGCGACCGTCAGGGCCACCGAGGCGGGGGCCCAGGCCAGGGCATGATAGCCAAGCTCGCGCGCGGAATAGCGGCCGACGACCACCGCGTCGGCCAGACCCATGACCATGATGCCCAGCCGCGCCATGACCACCGGCCAGGCCAGGGTCCACAAGGCCGCCAGTTCGCCTCGTACATCCGTCGGGCGGATCGGCTCACCGGGCTGCAGGAAATGCGTCGAAGGCTTAGTTTCGGTCGAACTTTGCGTTATTTTTTATACCGAACCCCATCCAGACCGCAGGAATACAGGCCTGGACAGGGAATTTCACCCAAAAAACGCCGATCAGCGCTGTTCGGCGTCCGGCCTCAAATCGCCGCGTGGCGGACCATCTCGACGCGCTCTTCCTTGAGCTTCTCGGCGACCAGGAAGGCCAGCTCCAGCGCCTGCTCGCCGTTCAGGCGGGGATCGCAGTGGGTGTGGTAGCGGTCGGCCAGGTCGCCCTCGGTGAGCGCGCGCGCGCCGCCGACACATTCGGTGACGTTCTGCCCGGTCATCTCCAGGTGCACGCCGCCAGGATGCACGCCCTCGGCCTTGGCGATCTCAACGAAGCTCTTCACCTCCGACAGGATGCGATCGAAGGGCCGGGTCTTGTAGCCGTTGGCGGCCGTCAAGGTGTTGCCGTGCATGGGGTCGATCGCCCAGACCACGTTGCGCCCCTCGCGCTTGGTCGCCTGCATCAGGCCGGGCAGCCGGTCGGCGATCTTGTCGGAACCGAATCGGCCATACAGGGTCAGGCGGCCGGGGATATTGTCGGGGTTCAGCGCGTCGACCAGCCGCAGGAGTTCGTCGCCCTCCAGCGTCGGCCCGCACTTCAAGCCGATCGGGTTCCTGATGCCGCGGAAGAATTCCACGTGCGCCCCGTCGAGCTGGCGGGTGCGTTCGCCGATCCACAGCAGGTGGGCCGAGGTGTCGTACCAGTCGCCGGACGTGGAATCGACGCGGGTCATGGCCTCTTCGAAGCCCAGCAGCAGGGCCTCGTGGGCGGTGAAGAACTCCACGCGATGCAGGTCGGGCTGGCTCTCCGGCGTCACCCCGATCGCGGCCATGAAGGTCAGGGCCTCGGTGATTTTTTCCGACAGCTCGCGGTAGCGCGCGCCCTGCGGGCTGTCGTCGACGAAGCCCAGCGTCCAACGGTGGATGTTGTAGAGGTCGGCGTAGCCGCCGCCCGCGAAGGCGCGCAGCAGGTTCAGCGTCGAGGCTGACTGGCCGTAGGCCTTCAACAGGCGTTCCGGGTCGGGCCGGCGGCCGTCCTCGGTGAACTCCATGGCGTTGATGTTGTCGCCACGATAGGACGGCAGGGTCACCCCGCCGATCGTCTCGGTGGCCGAGGAGCGCGGCTTGGCGAACTGGCCGGCCATGCGGCCCACCTTCACCACCGGCTTGCCGCCGGCGAAGGTCAGCACCACCGCCATCTGCAGGATCAGCCGGAAGGTGTCGCGGATGTTGTCGGCGTGGAATTCCTTGAAGCTCTCGGCGCAGTCGCCGCCCTGCAGCAGGAAAGCGCGGCCCGCGGCCACTTCGCCCAGCATGTGCGTCAGCTGGCGCGCCTCGCCGGCGAACACCAGCGGCGGCATGCCGCGCAAGGTCTGTTCAACCTGAGCCAGCGCCCCAGCGTCCGGATAGTCCTCCGGCATGTGCTTGCCGGGCTTGGCCCTCCAGGAGTCCGGCGTCCACTGCTTGGTCATTCGTAATCACTCCGCACCCGCACGCACCCTCGCGGCGGGCGAAAACCGCGCCTTCTAAGCCGATATGCGTGCGAAAAGCGAGCCGCGTCGCGTCAGGCGACGGCGCCCAGGTCGGCCGGCACGAACTTCTCGCGCATGGTGACCAGCTCTTCGGCGAGCGTCGGGTGCACGGCGCAGGTGCTATCCCATTGGCTCTTGGTGACGCCCATCTTGATCGCCACGGCCGCCATTTGGATGATTTCCGGCGCATCGGGCCCGACCATGTGGCAGCCGACGATCTTCTGGCTGGACGCCTCCACCACCAACTTGATCAGGCAGCGCTCGTCGGCGCCGGCGAACGTGTATTTCATCGGCCGGAAGCGCGACAGGTAGATGTCCACCTTGCCCAGCGCATGGCGTGCGTCGGCCTCGCTCATGCCCACCGAGCCGATCGGCGGCTGCGAGAACACCGCCGAGGCGACCATGTCGTGGTCGAAGCGGGTCGGACGGTCGTAGAACACCGTCTCGGCGAAGGCCGCGCCCTCGCGGATCGCCACCGGCGTCAGGTTGATGCGGTCGGTGACGTCGCCCACCGCCCAGATGTTCTCGACGTTGGTGCGTGAATAGTCGTCGACGGCGATCGCCCCCTTTTCATTCACCGCCACGCCAGCGGCCTCCAGGCCCAGACCTTCGACATAGGGCTCGCGGCCGAGCGCGAACATCACCACGTCACTCTCCAGCGCCTGGCCGCTGACCATGTGGCTGACTAGGCCGGACGCGGTCTTCTCGACGCGGGCGTGCTGACAGCCCAGCACAACCTTGATCCCGCGCTTCTCCATCTCTTCCGCAGCGTGGGCGCGGACGTTGTCGTCAAAGCCGCGCAGCAGGTTCGGGCCGCGGTGAACCAGCGTGGTGTCGACGCCCAATCCGTTGAAGATGCCGGCGAACTCTACGGCGATGTAACCACCGCCGGCGATCACGATCCTCTTGGGCAGCTGCGCCAAGTGGAAGGCCTCGTTTGACGAGATGGTGTGTTCAAGCCCAGGAAGTTCGGGCGGCGACCACGGCCGCCCGCCGGTGGCGATCAGGATCTTGTCGGCCGTGACCTGGCCATGGCCTTCCAGCGCGACGGTGTGGGCGTCGGTCAGCCGCGCCTTGGCGTGGACCAGCTCCGCGCCGGCGTTCTGCAGGTTGGTGACATAGATCCCCGACAGCCGGGCGATTTCCTTGTCCTTGTCGGCGATGAACGCGGGCCAATCGAAACGGCTCTCGCCGATGCTCCAGCCGTAGCTCTCAGCCGTCTTGAAGTGATGCGCGAACTCGGACGCATAAACCATGAACTTCTTTGGCACACAGCCGCGGATCACGCAGGTGCCGCCGACGCGATGTTCCTCCGCCACGCCGACGCGCGCGCCGGACATCGCCGCCAGCCTGGCGGCGCGCACGCCGCCCGAGCCTGCACCGATTACAAACAGGTCGTAGTCGTACTTGGCCACCGACAGCTCCGTGCTTCATGGCGCGCCGGATAGGCGCGCAGCCTCAAGGTTCGAGGGTCAGCACGCCCTTCGGCGTGCCCACCAGGGCCTGGTCGGCGAGATCGAGGAACAGGCCGTGGTCGACCACCCCGGTGACGCTCTTCAACGCGTCGGCCAAGGTCGCCGGGTGCTCGATCCGCCCGCAGGCCGCGTCATAGATAAGGTTGCCGTTGTCGGTGCGCACGGCCTCGCCGTCCTTCATGCGCAATCGCGGCGCGACGCCGATGTCGCAACTGACCAGCGCATCGCAGATCCGCAATGCGGTGGTCGCATGCCCGAACGCCACCACCTCGATCGGCAGCGGGAAGGCGCCCAGCAACGCCACCTGCTTGGCGGCGTCGGCGATCACCACGCAGCGGGCCGAAGCCTCCCACACCAGTTTCTCGCGCAGCAGGGCCGCGCCGCCGCCCTTGATCAGCGCCAGCCCAGGCCCGATCTCGTCGGCGCCGTCCACGGTCAGGTCCAGGCGCGACACCTCACCCAGTTCGGCCAGCCTCAGGCCCAAGGACGTCGCCAGATCCGCCGTCGCCTGCGAGGTCGGCACGCAACGCACGTCCAGCTTTCGCTCGGCCAGCGCGCGCACGAACCAGGCCGCGGTCGAGCCGGTGCCCAGCCCCACCGACATGCCGGCCTCGACCAGGCCCGCTGCGGCCTCGCCGGCGGCGCGCTTCTCCTCGTCTGCGCTCACGACTTGGCCTTCGCCGCGATGCGACGCGCGCGGAAATCGGCGGCCCAGCCGGGCTTCTCGACCTGACGGCCGCGGGCGAGCGCCAGGGCGTCTGGCGACACGTCATCGGTGATCACCGAGCCGGACCCCACATAGGCCCCCTCACCCACCGTGACCGGCGCCACAAGCGCACTGTCCGAGCCGATGAACGCCCCCGCGCCCACATGGGTCTGGTATTTGCCGTAGCCGTCGTAGTTGCAGAAGATCACGCCGGCGCCGATGTTCGCTCCCGCCCCCACCGACCCGTCGCCCAGGTAGGCCAGATGGTTGGCCTTGGCGCCCTTGCCCAGCGCCACGTTCTTCACCTCGACGAAGTTGCCCACGTGGGCTTGCTCACCGATGTCGGCGCCGGGGCGCAGCCTGGCGTAGGGGCCGACGATGGCGCCTTCACGCACCCGCGCGGCCTCCAGATGACTGAAGGCGCGGATCTGCGCGCCGGTCTCGACGACGACGCCTGTGGAGAACACCACGAACTGTTCGACGCCCGCGCCGGCCGCGATCTGGGTGTCCCAGCTGAAGTGCACGCTCTCCGGCGCCGGCATCGCCACCCCTTCGGCCAGGAAGTGCGCGCGCCGGCGCTGCTGGAAGATCGCTTCAGCCGCGGCGAGCTGAGCCTGGGTGTCGCAGCCCATCACCGCGCTCTCCGGCGCCATGCTCGCGCGCACCAGCACATCCTCGGCGACGGCCAGCTTGACGATGTCGGTGAGGTAGAACTCGCGCTTGGCGTTGTTGTCGTCCACGCGCGCCAGCCAGCCGAACAGCCGCCCGTGATCGGCGGCGTACATGCCCGCGTTGCAGGTCTTCACCAGGGCTTCTTCGGGTTTCGCCTCGCGTGGCTCGACGATCCGGATCACGTGTCCGTCGGCGCCCTGGATCAGTCGCCCGTACAGCAACTGATCGCGCGGCTCGAACCCCACCAGAGCCACGCCCGCGCCTTCGGCCAGCAAGCCGAACAGCGGCGCCAGATGCTCGGGCTCGACCAGAGGGCAGTCGCCGTTGATCACCAGCACCTCGCCGTCGAAATCGGCCAGCCGCCCCTTCGCCGCCAAGACCGCATGCGCCGTGCCCAGCGGCTGGTCCTGCACAGCGATGGCGGCTTCGCCCAGCCGGCGGGCGACGTGATCACGCACCTGACCGGTCGCGCCAGTCACCACGACGATGCGCTCGCATCCGGCCTGCTCGACGGTGTCGATCACGTGGTCCATCAGCGTGCGCCCGCCCACCTTGTGCAGCACCTTCGGCGTCGGCGACTTCATCCGCGTCCCCTGGCCGGCGGCCATGATCACGGCGGCGCGCGGCCGGGGCGGCTGGAAGGACGGGACGGCGCTGTGCGGCATGGCGGGCCTTGCGAGTCGAAGAGGCGATGCGATCTTCGCGGCGTTTAGCCGAAACGGCGAGCGGTTTCGAATCGCGCGCGCCGGGCCGCCTTGCGCCTTGCCCCGCGCCGGGCGTCGAGCTATAGGCCCAACCCTTCGCGAGCCAGCCTCGCGACCCGGCGGATGCGTAGCTCAGCGGGAGAGCACCTCGTTCACACCGAGGGGGTCACAGGTTCAATCCCTGTCGCATCCACCATTTTTCTCTAAGCCTTTCAGACGCTTACGGTTTCTCCCCATCGGGGAGCCGCCTGAGCCTGTTTGCTGCACCAACGTGGTTCACAATCGTCCCTCCGACGATGGGTCAACACGTTGTGTCGAAAGGGGTTTTAGTCCCTCGGGCTGCTGCACCAGTGTGGTTCACAAACCGTCCCAAACGGCTCCTTCACCGTCGTCTCGGTCGCACGCACAATTGGGGCGCCGACACTCGGGCCTGATGGTCAGGGGGAGGGTCTTCTATCTTCGGCTAAGAGTGCCGAGATCGTTGGAGAAGACGGTCGGGCGGACACACCTGTGGCGGTCGTTGGGGACGGCCAACAAGGCCGAGGCCATCAGGCAGGCTCGAATCGTCGCCTACGATCTTGAGGTGGCCCTGCGGGGCGAAGCTGAACCCCGCACAGATCGCCCTCAGATCGTCCCTGAAGCCCTTCAGGTGGCTGACGCGACCGTCGAGCCCCCCTGCCCGCAAAAGCCGTCAGAGAAGAGCCTGCGGACGCTTCTCCCGATCTTCCTGAACGACGCGACCAAAGTGCGCGGCGACAAGGTTCGGATGATCTACAACCACACCATCCCCATCGTCGGCGAGGTGCTGGGGATGGATACGCCGTTGCGCTCCATCGACCGCGAAGCCTGCCGCCGGTTGATGGACATGCTCCGATGGCTACCGACCAACAGCAAGAAGCGGTTCCCCAAGATGACCGCCATCCAAGCCTCCGAGATGGCCAAGGCCAAGAAGCTCACCTCGACGCTGGGCTATGCGGCGATCAACTCGTATCTGAAGTGTCTCAGCGCGCTGATGAACTTCGCCGTCAACGAGGGCTATATCGACCGCAACCCTGCCAAGGGTCTTCGGGTCGTCGATCCGAGGCATCGCCGCGACCGGCGCCTCCCATTCTCGAACGACCAGCTTCGAGCGATCTTCCACGCCCCTCTATATCGAGGCTGCGTGGACGACGAATACGGCTACGCCGACATTGGCTCCGCGCGTCCGCGCCGCGCCCGCTTCTGGGTGCCGCTCATCGCTCTGTTCTCGGGGATGCGGATGAACGAAATCTGCCAGCTTGATGTCGCTGACATCCGTCGTGTCGATGGGGTGGACTGCTTCCTCATCACCAGCCGTTCGACCGGCGGCGGCGACGACAAGAAAGTGAAAACTTCGACGAGCGAGCGGTTCGTCCCCATCCATCCGCGCCTCACCGAGATCGGCTTCATCGACTTCGTGGATGAGCGTCGTCGGAGTGGCTCGATGAAGCTATTTCCCGAACTGCCCCTCTCGACCACAGGCTACTACTCCGATCCGTTCTCAAAGTGGTTCAGGCGGTTCATCCACAAGGCTAAGGCGACCCGTCCGAAGACGTGCTTTCACAGCTTCCGGCACTGCTTTCGAGATGCGCTGCGGGAAGCCCGGATCGACCACGACGTTGCGCTCGCACTTGGCGGATGGGCATCGGCCTCGGGCAAGGATGGAAGTGACGTGGCTGCGGCCTATGGCCGAGGCTATCGAATCGCAACACTTGCTGACGCGATAGCCAAGGTCAGTTATCCGGGCTTAGACCTCGCGCACCTTTCCATAACCCACTGTTGAATCGTGCAAATTCAGCGTTCTTTACACTTGGTGTAAAGATGGTATTTTGCGTTTGCAAGACACAGGCTGGGGCGTTCAGGATGTGGAAGAAATGGAAGTCGAGTTTGGGGACGACGATTTAGATCGGTTGGAGATCGACCCCAAGGAGACCCTTGGGTTCGCTCAGGCCGTGGTTAGAGGCTACCGAAAGGTGATGCAGCAAATCCGGGCCGCCGCAGACGAACGCGACTTCTACGAGATGCGGAGTTTGCATTTCGAGAAGCTGCAAGGCGCCCGGTCTCACCAACGGTCAATGCGGCTCAATAAGCAGTGGCGGCTGATTGTTGAATACGTCGAACGAAATGGCCGCCGAACAATAAGAGTAGTCGCAATTGAAGACTACCACTAAGCGCAGGGCGAGTTAGATGGAACGTATAGCAGCAGAGGTGTTTCCTCCCGGCGAATTCCTCCGTGATGAATTGGAGGCGCGCGGATGGACGCAAGCCGAATTCGCGGAGATTATTCGCCGCCCCGCTCGTTTGGTGAATGAGATCATCGCGGGGAAGCGCGGTGTCACGCCCGAGACTGCCCGCGAACTCGCAGCAGCGTTGGGAACAACACCCCATTTTTGGATGAATCTTGAGAGCGCGTATCAGCTTTCGCAAACCTCGCCGCCCGCAGATGTGATCGCGCGCGATGCGAGGTTGAGAGAGCGATTTCCTGTCAGAGAGATCACGAAACGGGGCTGGGTCGAGGCATCCCCAAACTTTGAGGTTTTCGAGAGCCGGGTCCTTTCCTTCTTTGGCGTGAAAGCGGCGGACGAGCCTTTCGAGTTTGCTCACGCTGCTCGACGGACCAACAGCGACATTCCGCCGATCCAGAAGGCGTGGCTTTGTCGTGTTCGCCAACTTGCCTCGGCTTTGCAGGTTCCGCGTTATACTGAGGCTGGGCTTAGGACCGCCGTCGCTGAACTCGAAGCTCTCATGGTGGAGCCGGAAGAAATCAGACATGTGCCGCGCATTCTAAACGATTGCGGCGTGCGCTTCGTCGTTGTGGAGCCCATCCCCGGCTCGAAGATTGACGGTGTTTGCTTGTGGGTGAACGACGGCACTTCGCCCGTTATTGGCATGTCGCTGCGTTTGGATCGCATCGACAATTTTTGGTTCGTGCTTCGCCATGAGATCGAGCATGTGCTTCGGGGCGATGCGAAGGACGCTCCTATTCTCGATGAGCTTGATAATTCCGAGGAAGATCAGAGACCGGAAGAGATCGCGGCCAATGATGCGGCCAAAGCGTTTTGTGTGCCTGAAGCCGACATTAAGGACTTCATAGCTCGCCTACACCCGATCTACTCGGAAGAGCGACTGCGAGGATTCTCGCGTCTTTTGAAGCGGCACCCCGGAATTGTGGCCGGACAACTACGGAGGCGTATCAACAGATACGATCTGTTCTCCCGGCACCTTGTGAAGGTTCGTCAGTTTATCACTCAGTCGGCCCTTACCGATGGGTATGGACAGCGCGTTTCTTCTAATTTGGACTGAAACGAAGATGGCAAACTATACAAAGCAACTTCAAAAGATCGTCGCCGAATATCGGCTTTCCGGCCAAAGCTGGCCCGCCTCAACAAAGAGCATCGCCGATTGGGCCATCGGCTCCGGGCGATGGTCCTTGCCCGCCTCCGCAGCGGCACAGAAGTGCGCGGAGGACATCAGCCGGGCGATGCGGGAAGAATACGCCACCGACGCAAAAGGTAGGCGTGTCCGCATCAAGCATCCGGCGAGCCTCAAGCGCGGAACGGAGCAATTGGTCTTATGGGACGACATCCGCACGGCACCCCGAAGTCATATGCTGCTGTCTTTCCAGCAGCGTAGGCAGCAAATCGTCGGCGACTGCCGCCAACTGAAGACTGACGTGGATAGCTACAACGACGCGAAGCAGGCGGAAGACCCCATCCAGATGATCTTCGATTTTTCGAGAGACCTCGCAGAGTTGGAGGCAGCTTAGGCCCGACCGTCTTCTCCAACGATCTCGGCACTCTTAGCCGAAGATAGAAGACCCTCCCCCTGACCATCAGGCCCGAGTGTCGGCGCCCCAATTGTGCGTGC
>NZ_JAUXZW010000277.1 GCF_030693805.1 Phenylobacterium sp. | reverse complement strand
GACTGGAGCGCCCGCAGAGCGCGGCGATGGCGTTCACCTGATCAAGGCTGTCGGCCACCGTCTCGGGGACGCCGAACAGCTCGGCGCGAACCCCCAGCCGGCGCAGGGCGTTGCGGGTGGCCGGCGAGGAATGGCGTCCGGCCAGCACCAAGTCGGGCGCCAAGGCCACCACCTCCTCGGCGCTCTCGTAGGTGATCGGGAAAGACTGCGCGATGTGGGCGATGTTGGAGCCGTCGGGATCGCGCGCGTAGTGGCTGATGGCCGCCACCTGAGCGCGGTCGGCGACATTGACCAATATGACGTCCAGGCAAGGGTTGAGCGACACGATCCGCTGCGGCGCTGTCGCCGAGGCGCTCGTCGGCCCCGGCATCGCGCCCGCCGCCAATCCCGCGGCCACCGCGCGCCTGGTCGGAGCCGGCGTCAAAAGTCGACGCCCCGTTGCGCCTTGATCCCCTTGTCAAAGGGATGTTTGACCAGCCGCATCTCGGTGACCGTGTCGGCGATCTCCAGCAACTCCGGCTTGGCGTCGCGCCCGGTGACGCAGACGTGCTTCCCGGCCGGCCTGGCCTTGAGCCCGGCGACAACCTCATCGATCGGCAGATAGTCGTAGCGCAGGGCGATGTTCAGTTCGTCCAGCAGCACGAAATCCACGCCCGGATCGGCGATCATCTCCAGCGAAGTCTCCCAGGCGCGCCTGGCGGCGGCGATGTCGCGGGCGCGGTCCTGGGTGTCCCAGGTGAACCCCTCGCCCATCACCTCGTAGCGCACCTGATCAGGAAAACGGGCGAAGAACTGTCGCTCTCCGGTGATCCACTTGCCCTTCACATACTGAACGATCCCCACCTGGCGGCCCCAGCCCAACGCGCGGGCGGCCATGCCGAACCCGGCCGTGGACTTGCCCTTGCCGTCGCCGGTATGGACCAGCAGCAGGCCGGTCTCGCTATCGGTCTTGGTCGCCATCAGCGCCTCGCGCTGGGCCTTCAATGCGCGCATCGCCTCGGCGTGCTCGGCGTTGCGGGCGTCCTCGTCGCTCATGGTCGGAACTCCTCGAAAGCCTGGTCGAGCCTCGGCCAGGCATGGACCGGCGGCAGACCGAACCTCAGCCATTGCGGCTGGTCGCCAAAGGGGCGGACCAGCAGGCCGCGCTCCGCGAGGTGGCGAAACCAGGCGCCGGCGTGCGGCGACCGCGTCAGCCTGAACAGAGTCGTGCCGCCGAGGGTCTCGAATCCCCCGGCGGCCAGCACGCCGTCCAACCTCTGCGCCTGGCGCTTCAGCCACCGACGCGCCCGCTGCGCCCAGGCGCCGTCGGCATAGGCCGCGCCGGCGGCGATCGCCTCCGCGCTCACCGGCCAGTCGCCCAGCAGACCGCGCAATCGCGCGATCAGCGTCGGCTCGCCCAAGGCGAAACCCAGCCGCACGCCCGCTAGCCCGTAGAACTTGCCGAACGAGCGCAGCACCACCAGCCGCCCGCCGGCCCAGGGCGCGACACTGAGCTGCGGGCGCGTGTCACAGAACGACTCATCGACGATCAGCCAGCCGCCCCGCCCCGCCTGGCGCTCCGCGATCTCCAGGAGGGCGGCCGGCGGCGTCACGGCGCCATCCGGATTGTTGGGGTTCACCAAGACGATCACCTCGCCGTCCGCAGCGGCCAGGTCGTCCGTCGCGATCTCGCGCACCTGCGCGCCGGAAGCCGACCACGCCTCGGCATGGCCGCCATAGGTCGGGCCGACAATGAGCGCCTCGCGCGCGCCGGTCACGGTGGGCAGCAGGCGAAGCGCGGCCTCCGCGCCGGCCGTGGACGCAATGCGGTCAGCATCCGTCAAGCCGAACGCCGCCGCCGCAACGCGCTCCATCGAACGCAACGCCAAGGGGTCGGGCAGCCGCGCCAGATCGGCGCGGGTCGGCCGCGGTCCAAGCCAGGGTCGGGGGTTGATGCCAGTGGAGAGATCGATCCATGGCTCCGGCGCCAGCGGGAAAGCCGCGCGGGCTTCGCCCAACCGCCCGCCGTGTCGACCGAAGCCATGAACCAGCGCCATCTAGAAACGCGCCCGCAGGCCGACAAAGGCGCCGCGGTCCGGCGTCCCGAAGTTGAGGATCGTCTGGTAGTCCTCGTCGAACAGGTTCTCGACGCGGCCGTAGACCTCCAGCCCCTCGCGGATCGGATAGGTCGCGCGCAGGTCGACGACGACATAATCGGACACCGCTATGGTGTTGGCGTCGTTGTTGAAAGTCCTGCCCGCATAGCGCGCCGCGATCGCCGTCGACAGGCCGATGGGCCAGTCGTAGGTCGCCTGGGCGAAGCCCATGTGCTCGGGCCGCCGCGTCAACTGCTTGCCGCGATTGGCGCCCGAGTCGTTGAGCGCCTCCGTCCAGGTGTAGTTTGCTTTCAGAGACAGCCTCTCACCGATCTTGGCGGATCCCTCGAGCTCCACGCCCTGCGCCTGGGTCTTCTGGACATTGAGGTAGTAGCCGAAACGGCTCACCCCGCGCGGCGCGCACAGCGGATCGGTGGTCCCGATGTTGCACGAGTTGAAGCGGATCTCGTTATCCGCATCGCGGTGGAAGTAGGTCGCCGACACGCTGACGCCCTCGGCGAACCGATGCCTAATCCCCGCATCCCACGCGTCGAAGGACTCCGGCGCCAGGGTGGTGTTGCCGAACTCGCTGAACAGCTCGTAGAGGCCTGGCGCGCGGAAGCCCTGGCCGAAGCTGGCGCGCAGCACTGTCGCGCCGTCGTTCAGCGACCAGGCGACCGCCGCCTGGCCCAGGGACTTGCCGCCATAGGTGTCATGGTCGTCGTGCCGCACGCCGCCGGTGATCGTCAGGCCGTCGGCGATAACGCCCTGCACCTGCAGATACGCGCTGTCGAGACCCACTCGGCCGCGGATGAACGCCGGATTGGGCTGGGCGACCGAGGGCGAACGTGTCCGCATCCGAGCTCGCTCGCTCTCCACGCCGAACGTCGCGTTCCATGTGTCGGAAAGCGCGAACGACCCCTGGTATTCCCAGCGCCGGTTCTGGCCGGCGGCGTCGAAGGTGACCGGCGCGGCGGTCCTGACGGGATCGACGTTCTCCCGATCGGTGTCGGTGTAGGCGTAGGCCAATCGGTTCTTGAAACGGCCGTCCAGCAGGGCGGCGTTGAGGCCCAGATAGGCGACCAGTTCCTCGGTGCGGCCGACCTCGGCGGAATCGACATTGAAGCCGTCGATGTCGGTGCGACCCTTGGACCACACCGAGCGCGCCTCCGCCGAGACATTGTCTGTGATCGCCAGCCGCACTCGGCCGCTGACGCCGCCGTTGTGATAGCCGTCGTCTTCCTTGCCTAGCTTGTAGGCGGAGAATCCGTCAGTTGAGTAATAGGCGCCGGCGAGCCGCCAGCTCAGTCGCTCGCCCAGGCCGCCGACGCCGGCGCGCAGGTAGGCGGTGTCGCGCGCGCCGACCTCCGCGTCCGCCGTGGCCTCGAACGGGGCCTGCGGTTCGCGGGTCACGACATTGACCACGCCGCCGATCGCCTGGCTGCCCCATAGGGTCGATTGGGCGCCGCGCAGGATCTCGATCCGGCCGATGTCGCCGATGAGCAGGTTGCCGAAGTTGAAACCGCCCTGGGTCGACGAGGGGTCGTTCAGCTTCACGCCGTCGACAACCACCACCGTGTGCTGCCCCTCGGCGCCACGGATGTTCACCGTCGCCGCCGTGCCCGGGCCGCCGTTGCGGCTGTAAGCGACGCTGGGCGCCTCCTCCAGAATGTCAGTCAGGGTCACCCCCTGGCTGGCGACGATGGTCTTCTCGTCGAGCACGGTGACCGATTGGCCGATACGCGTCTCCGGCTGCGGCGAACGGGTGGCGGTAACCACGACCTCGGTGAGACCGGCGGAGCCCTCGCGGCCGGCGACGTCGGGGGTCGGCGCCGTCGCATCGGCGGCCTGGGCCGGGTTGGCGACCAGGGTCATCGCCACATAGGCGGTGGATAGGAATAGCAACGTCTTCATAGGCATAAGCCCTCCGCTTGACGACGGGTCGCGGAGGATTACGCGAGGACGGCGCGTCGCCGCCCGCGGTCACCCACGGCCCAACAACGTCGCCTCACGGGAAGACCCGTTCGTTCGGCGCACCCCGGCCGGACGAAGGACGACTGCGGCAGGCAGGTCTCCTGGCTCACGGGTCACAGCCCATTGCGCGCCGCCTTCCCAGACCGTCGGTCCAGTGGCTGTTGACGCGCGGGCTCGCCGCTTACAGTTGCGGGGGCAGCCCAGGTGTCGCACCTGAGTTCCCTCTTAGTCCCCTTGCGGGGAAACCTGCCGCAGCCGCCCAGTAGGCCCTGCGCCCAGGGCCGTCAATCATGGAGCCGGCATGGCCTTCACCCTCGTCATCGGCGGCGCCCGTTCGGGCAAGAGCGCCTATGCGAGCCGGATCGCCGAGGCTCACGCCCGGGAGACTGGCGTCTGCCCGACCATGATCGTCACCGCCGAAGCGCTCGACGCCGAGATGGCCGAACGCATCGCCGCGCACCGCGCCGACCGGGGCGAGACCTGGTCGACGGTCGAGGCGCCACGGGCGCTTGCTCAGGCGGTGACGGCCCTCGAAGGCGCAGACGTCGCGGTCCTCGACTGCGTGACGCTCTGGCTCAGCAACCACCTGCTGGACGACGCCGATCTTGCGCTGGAGGTCTCCGGACTGGTCCTGGCGCTCTCGCTGACGCCCGCGCAGGTGGTCGTCGTGACCAACGAAGTCGGCCAGGGCGTCGTGCCGGACAACGCCCTTGCCCGGCAGTTCCGTGACGAGGCGGGCCGCGCCAACCAGGTGCTGGCGGCGGCGGCGGAGCGCGTCGTACTGGTCACCGCCGGCCTGCCGCTGACGCTGAAACCATGACCCCGCTCTCCGGATCGCGGCGAACGGCGGTCCTCGCCTTCATCTTCGTCACCGCCATCCTCGACATCCTGGCGATGGGCGTTGTGATGCCGGTTCTGCCCAGCCTGATCGAGGAGTTCACCGGCTCCAACGCACGCGCCGGCGTGATCAATGGCGTGTTCGTGGCCCTGTGGGCGGCGATGCAGTTCGTCGCCTCGCCGATCATCGGCTCGCTGTCCGACCGGTATGGGCGCCGGCCCACGATCCTGATCTCCACCGCAGGACTGGCGGCGGACTATGTGCTGATGGCGCTGGCGCCGAACCTCTGGTGGTTGGCGCTGGGCCGGCTGATCGCCGGCGCGACCTCGGCGAGCTTCACGACCGTCTACGCCTACATGGCCGACATCACTCCGCCGGAAGGCCGCGCCCGCGCCTACGGCCTGATCGGCGCGGCGTTCAGCGCGGGCTTCGTGGCCGGTCCGCTGATGGGCGGGTTGCTGGGCGAGATCTCTCCCCGCGCACCGTTCTGGGCCGCGGCCACGTTCAGCGGCCTGGCGTTCATCTACGGCCTGTTCGTGCTGCCGGAGTCGTTGGCCCGGGAACACCGCATGCCGTTCGCCTGGCGTCGCGCCAACCCATTCGGTGCGATGACGCTGCTGCGCCGCCATCGCGAGCTGATCGGCCTGGGCGGCGTCAACTTCCTGGTCCACTTTTCCCATCATGTTTTCTCGACCGTCTATGTGCTCTACGCGGCCCACCGCTATGGATGGAGCCCGGCGGCGGTGGGGATCGTGCTGGCGCTGGCCGGCGTGCTCGACGCCTGCGTCCAGGGGCTGCTGATCGGCCCGACGGTGAAGCGGCTGGGCGAGCGCAGGACGATGATGATCGGCCTGTTCGGCGGTGCGGCCGGGCTGGCCGGCATGGGGCTCGCGCCCACCGGGCTGGCCTTCGCCTTGGCGCTGCTGCCCAACTGCCTGTGGGGCCTGGCCATGCCGACGCTGCAGGCGCTGATGACCCGGCGGGTCTCGGAATCCGAGCAAGGCCAGCTGCAAGGCGCCAACATGAGCCTCGCCAGCATCGCCGGCATCGTCTCGCCGCTGCTGTTCGGTGCGGTCTACGCGGCCTCGATCGGCCCTGGCGCGGCGTTGCCGCACCCAGGCGCGGCCTTCCTGCTGGCCGCCGCTATTCTGGCTGGCGCCGGCCTGGTGGGCTGGCGTTTGGCGCGCGGGGCGCAGACGCCTGACTGATCAGGTCAAGGCCAGTTGCAGCCAGCCGGTGTCGATGGATCGGGGCGTTGGGCCGGGGAATGGAGCGGGTGGCGGGAATCGAACCCGCGACATCAAGCTTGGGAAGCTTGCGTTCTACCTCTGAACTACACCCGCCAACATGCTGTACTCACGAGCAGATTTCGTAAATCGACCAGTACGAAACAACCCTTTCGGCAGTATGTTTGACAGACTGTTCCGTAACGGGTCTGCGGCGCCGGCTCAAGCCCTGTCAGCAGGCGTCCCGCCGCGGGTGACGATCGCGCCCCGGGCGTTCGGCGAGCGGGGTTTGGCCAGGCCAGGGGATTTCACCACCCCGAAAGACCGGTTAGCGTCTTGCCGACAGCCGCCTTCGGAAGAACGATAACTTCGCGGCGCTAGGCAAATTGGGAGAACTCGATGCCGGACGACGCCATGACCGAAGAGACCAACACGATCGCACCTATGGGAATGGCCGATATGGCCAACTACATCGGCGTCCCCTTCGGCCCCAGCCCATGGATCACCGTCACCCAAAAGATGATCGATGAGTTCGCCGACGCCACCGGCGACCACGCCTGGTTCCACACCGATCCGGAACGCGCCAAGCGTGAACTTCCCTACGGCGACAGCATCGCCCACGGTCTGTTCACCCTGTCGCTCACGGTCAAGATGATGGGCGAGATGGTGCGCTCTAAGGGCCAAGGCCGCGCCCTGAACTATGGCTACGACAAGGTCCGCTTCCTCGCGCCTGTCGTCACCGGCTCGCGCATCCGCATGCGTGGCGAGGTCGTCGGGGCGGAACCGAAGCCCGACGGCGGGGTGGTCATCCGGATGCGGATGACCGTCGAGATCGAAGGCGGCGACAGGCCGGCGCTGGTGATGGACTGGATGGAGATCGGCTGGCCGGCCTGACGCAGGGCCCCTGCGGGCGCCGGTCGATCGTCGGCGGTTCGCCGCACTTCGCGTCAGGCGGCGATCTGCGCCAGCCGCTCGGCGATGATCCGGAACGCCGCGGCGTTGACCACCAGGCCGATATGGCTGCCGGGCACCTCGATGTTGTCGGCGTCCTCGGCGCTGTCGCGGCAGTCGAACGGCGAGACCACCCCGTCGCTGCGGCTGTAGATGACGGTATGCGGCACCGGCAGCGGCGAACGGTCGGTGACGATGCTGCGGTCCTCGCCGGTCATGTGCCGACGCAGCCAGACGACGCCCTCGTTCATGCTGGTCTCGTCGCCGGCGAACGGACTGCCCAGGCAGATGACGCGCTCGATCTGGTCAGGATGTCGGCGGGCGTACTGGCGGGCGACAACGCCGCCGAGGCTATGGCCGATCAAGATGATCTTCCCCTCGCCCCTGTGGCCGTCGATCTTGGCTCCGAGCCTGCGGCTGTCCGAGCCCAGGGTGCGGTCGCCGAAGTTGGGGCCCATGCCGAGGCCCGAGACGTGATAGCCGAGGAACGTCAGATAGCTGCGAAGACAGTAGGTGGACGTGTCGTCCAGGGAGAAACCCGGCAGCACCAGCACCTTGCGCCCGTCCCCGCGCGGCGCGGCCCACAGCAACGGCGCCGCCGCGAACAGGGTGGCGAGCTCGAGCGAGGGCCGGAACGCCTCGGCGAACGTGAGGGCGAGCGACGGCGGGCCGGCGGAAACTTCGTCGTACATGAACCGATCAACCGATCTCAGAGGCGGGCACTCAGAACTGTCGCAGATGCGATAGGTTCACGGCCTTGGGGCAAGTCGCCTTCCAATCTGCGGCAAAATGATCAATTTGACCATCGATGTACAAATGTTGTTCGCAAGTGCGAGATAGATGTGGCTATTGGAAATCTCACGCAGGAGGTCCCCATGTCCGCTCTCGCCATGAACCACGCCGCCAACGACGCTGCGCCCCTGGACATGGCGTCTGATCCTTCGCCGGCCTGGGCGCGGGAAAATCCGGACGACCTGCTGCGCTTCCTCTATGTTTCTCCTCGGCCCTGCGCGGCTCTGGACGAGCTCTTGGGTCTGACCGAGCGCCCGCGACTGACCGCCACCGCCTGAGCTTCCGCCGCGCGCGAGCGCAAAGCGTCGCGCCCCGCCCTGGTGCTGTACTCGTGAGTTCGCGGCGCATTCATCCGTCCAGCACACGACGAGTCCCATGTCCGACGAAACCAACCAACGGTCCTTCCAAGCCAAGCTGCCGGATCCCGCCGCGACGCGTGAAGCGCTGGCCGAGATCTTCATCAACGCAGCGCAGGCGACCCGCGCCGCGGCCAAGAAGGCCATGGCGCCGCCCACCGCCCTGACCTTCGACCCGGCGGACAAGGCCGGCGCGATGTTCAACTTCGCCCTGTCGCTGATGACCCAGCCGACGGTGCTGGTGGAGGCGCAGCAGAAGGCGTTCGCCGAATGGTCGTCGCTGTGGAGCGCGACCCTGCGGCGGATGGGCGGCCAGGCCGCTGACCCGGTCATCGAGCCGGCCCGTGGCGACCGCCGCTTCTCCGACCCCGCCTGGACCGAACAGCCGCTGTTCGAACACCTCAAGCAGAGCTACCTGCTGGCCGGCCGGCAGATGAACGAGCTGGTCGCCAAGGTCGACAATGTCGACCCTGACACCCGGCTGCGGGTGGCGTTCATCCTGCGCCAGTACCTGGACGCGGTGGCGCCGACCAATTTCGCCCTGACCAACCCCGAGGCGCTGCGCAAGTCGCTGGAAACCGGCGGGGTCAACCTGCTGGGCGGCCTCGCCAACCTGCTGGCCGACGTCGCCACCGACAAGGGGATCGTCGAGCGCCGCGCCGCCGACACCTTCGAGCTCGGGGTGAACATCGCCGCGACGCCGGGCGACGTGGTCTACCAGAACGAGCTGTTCCAGCTCATCCAGTATGCGCCGACGACGCCGCAGGTGGCCCGCCGCCCGCTGCTCTACGTGCCGCCGCTGGTGAACAAGTACTACCTGATGGACCTGCAGCCGAAGTCGAGCCTGCTCAAGTGGCTGGTCGACGAAGGGCGCACCGTGTTCGTCGTCTCCTGGATCAATCCCGGACCTGAGCTGCGCGACAAGGACCTCGCCAGCTATGTCGTCGACGGCGTTGTCGAGGCGATGAACGCGGTCCGTGACGCGACCGGCGAGCCGGACGTCGACCTCGCCGCCTTCTGCATGGGCGGCACGCTGGCGGCGTGCGCGGCGGCCTATCTCGCCGCCAAGGGTGAGGCCGACCGCGTCGGCTCGCTGACCATGATCGGCACCCTGCTGGAGTTCAGCGACCTGCGCGAATGGGCCGTGTTCATGGGCGACGGCGACATGGAGGCGCTGCACCGCAACCTCCACTCGAAGGGCTACATCGAGAGCCACGACCTGCAGAAGCTGTTCAGCCTGATGCGCGCCAACGACCTGATCTGGTCCTCTGTGGTGAACCACTACCTGCTCGACAAGGAAGCGCCTCCCTCCGACATCCTCTACTGGTTCGCCGACGGCGCGCGGATTCCGGCGGCCTTCCTGCGCACCTACGGCGAGAACATGCTGAAGGGCGATCAGCTCAAGAACCCCGGCGCGGTGGTCCTGCAAGGCACGCCGCTGGACCTGGGCAAGGTGACGGCGCCGGTGTTCGTGATCTCGCTGAAGGACGATCACGTGTCGGCCTGGGAGGCCACCTATTCGGGCGCCCGGATGTTCGGCGGCCCTGCCCGTTTCCTGCTGGGCGGTTCCGGCCACAACGCCGGCGTGATCAATCCGCCGAGCGCCAACAAGCATGGCTACTGGACGAACGCCACCCTGCCCGACGACGCGGAAGGCTGGATGGCGACGGCCGCCAAGCAAAACGGCTCGTGGTGGCCGGAATGGCGGACCTGGCTGACCGAGCAAGACGCCGAGACGAAACCTGCCCGCAAGGTCGGCGACGGCAAGCTGAAGGCCATCGAGCCGGCGCCCGGATCCTACGTCCGCGGCCAGTAGCCCCGCCTATCGGCAGTTCTTTTCCTGGGCCAGCCGCGCCAGCGTCGCGAAGCGCGGATTGTCTTGCATCGAACGCGTCACATCGCCCATGGAGGCGGCGGTCGAACTGCTCAACCGCCGCCGCGCGGGCGTCAGCTCCGCATTGGCCCGCTGCCCGAATGCGCTGGTCGCGGCCATGGTCGAGGCGGCCGCGGCGGTGGACGCCGCAGCGCCAACTCCGGGCACGAGGCTGAGCGCAGCCGCACCGGTATTGACCGCCGCCTGCCGCGCGGCGAGCGCGGCGCCTTCGGCCTGCACCCGTTTTTCTCTCGCCAGATAGTCCGCGCTGGCGGCTTGGCCCTCGGCGAGATGGTCTCGCGACACTCCGATGTTCTGCTGGGTGGACAGCTCGGCCTTGACCTCGTCGCAGGTCATGGCTGCGTCTCCGGGGCGCTGGCCGGCGGGATCGTCCATCGCCGACTGCATGGCCTTGGCCTGGCCGATCATCTGCTCGCAGGCGGCCTGGGTCATCGGCGCATTGGGCATCCGCGCCAGCGCCGCGCAGTCGATCGAGGACGGATCGGCGGCGACGGGTTTCGGGCGGCCGAACATCTGCGACTGTGTGGGCGTCGCGGCGGCCAGAACACCGACGATCAGCGCCGCCAAGAGCAGGAACTTGCGCATCACTGCCTCCGGCGTAACCTGACGTCAGCCATGCTAGCACAAGGGGAACCCCAGGCGGCGCCGCGGCCTGTCTTAAGCAGGTGGTCGCGGCTCAATCGGCGGCTTGACTCGGCCGGAGCATCGCCAGCAGCACCGCCTCGACCCTGCGTTCGAGCGCCTTGCGCCCCGCGGCGTCGAGATCCAGGTCGGGGCTGATGGCGCGCGTCACGCCCATGCCCATCATCAGCGCGCCCAGCAGCCTAGACAGGACCGCCGCGTCGGCGCAGCCCAGCCATTCGACCATCGGACCGTAGAAGCGGGCTTCGCAGAACTGCCGGATCGCCGCAGCGGCCTTGGGCGAGGACGCCGATCGCAGCATGATCAGCACGCAGTCCATCTTGGCGTCATCCTGGGGGTCGCGCACCAGCAGCGCCGCAATCCGCGCTGCGAACTCCTCCGGCGCGCCGTAGAACAGCTCGTCGGGCTTGGCCGACAGCTCCAGCACCGCAGCGAACAGCTCGTCCTTGCCGCCGAAATACCGCGAGACCAGCGCGGCGTCGACGCCTGCGTCGCCGGCGATGTCGCGCACGCCCGCCCCTTCATAGCCCTCGCGGGAGAAGCGGCATCGCGCCGCCTCGAGGATCGCGGCGCGGGTCGTCTCGGCGCTTCTGCGGCGCGTGACGATGAAGCCCGGGGCGGGCATGGCGTTCCTCCGGAATCTTTGTCAACAGGTGTTGACATAGCTTCGCACAAGGCGCTTTAAAAGTCATCAATTGTTGACTTACGGCCCCCAGCAGGGCCCGCGAGCCTTGGGGATAGGGCATCCGCTACAGAACTGTCAGGGCGCTGTTCGGCGCCGCTTTGTCATGCCTCGTCTTGAGCGCATGTGGGAAACCGCCGGCGGCTCAGCAAGGACAGCCGACGCCGATGGTCTCGGTGTCCACGCCGCTGCGCGAGCGTGTCGTCGACTGGGACGACTTCACCGGCCGTTTCGAGGCCACCCAGCGGGTGGAGGTGCGGGCCCGCGCTGGCGGCTACCTCCAGGGCGTGCACTTCCGCGACGGCCAGTACGTGAAGAAGGGCCAGCTGCTGTTCACCCTGGACCCCCGCCCTGCCCAGGCCCTGCTGACGGCCGCCGAAGCCCAGGCCGCCCAGTCGCGCGGCGAGGTCGAGCGCGCCAAGACCCTGCTCGCCGCCGAGGCGATCTCGCGTGAGGAGTTCGAAGCCAAACGCGCTGCGGCCCTGGTGGCCGACGCCAACGTTCGCGCCCGCCGGCTGGATGTGGAGTTCACCCGCGTCACCGCCCCGGTGTCGGGAGTCGCCTCTGACCGCAGGGTCGATGCGGGCAACGTGGTGGCTGGCGGCAGTTCGTCCGCCGACGTGCTGACCACCATCGTCTCCACCAGCCCGATCCACTTCGTGTTCGACGCCTCGGAGTCTCAGCTCCTGAAATATCAACGCGAGGCGTCCGGGCGCGGCTCCAGCGTCAAGGTGCAACTGCAGGATGAGCCGGACTTCCGCTGGACCGGCACGATCGACTTCTCCGACAACGCGGTCAACGACCAGAGCGGCGCGATCCGCATGCGCGCGCTGGTCGCCAACCCGAACGGTTTCCTCAAGCCCGGCATGTTCGGCCGCGCCCGGGTCGAAGGCTCCGGGGCCTATGACGCCCTGCTGATCCCCGAGGCCGCAGTGGTCGCCGATGCGGCGCGCAAGGTGGCCTATGTGGTGGCCAAGGACGGAACCGTGCAGCCGCGCGCTCTGCAGCTTGGGCCGGTCAGCGGCGGGCTGCGCGTGGTGCGCGGCGGTCTGCGCCCTGACGACGTGGTGGTCGTCAACGGCGTCCAGCGGGCCATCCCCGGACAGAAGGTGAAGACCACCACCGTCGCCATCCGTCGCGCGACCACGGCTGCGCCCACCAGCGTCACCACCC
>NZ_JAUXZW010000275.1 GCF_030693805.1 Phenylobacterium sp. | reverse complement strand
GGCCTTGGCGACTTCGGCGGCGAAATCATCAGCTGCTTTTTCAATGCCTTCGCCGAGTTGCATGCGCACGTAGCCGAGCAGCTTGACGGGGGCCCCGGCCTTGTTGGCGACTTCGCCAATGACCTGGGTCACAGACTTGGTGCCGTCATGGACATAGGCCTGTTCCAGCAGGCAGTTCTCCTTGGCGTAGGTTTTGAGGCCAGAGGCAATGATCTTTTCCAGGACGTTGGCGGGCTTGCCCGCGTTCTTTTCTTCGAGAATGGCCTTTTCACGGGCCAGGGTTTCCGGCGGTACTCCGGCCAGATCCATGGCGACTGGATTGGTTGCGGCAACATGCATGGAGAGCAGACGGCCAAAGGCAGCCAGTTCTTCCTTGTTGCCGGTGGACTCAAGGGCGACGAGAACGCCGATCTTGCCCAGGCCAGGAGCGGCCTGGTTGTGGACGTAAGAACCGATCACGCCATCCTTGACCTTGAGCGATGCGGTTCGGCGCACGCCCATGTTTTCACCGATGGTGGCCACCATCTCGGCCACGTACTCGGCAACGGCATGCTGGGAGCCCGGAAATTTGGCAGTCTTCAGCTTTTCCGTACTGCCATCGGTGGCAAGCGCCAGCTTTGCAATGTCGGCGACCATGGCCTGGAACTTTTCGTTGCGGGCGACAAAGTCCGTTTCCGAGTTTACTTCAACGGCAGCGCCGGTGGTGCCGTTAACTGCAATGCCGACGAGGCCTTCGGCTGCAACGCGGGTGGATTTCTTGGCGGCCTTGGCCAGGCCTTTGGCGCGCAACCAATCGGTGGCGGCTTCCATGTCACCGTTGGTGGCAACAAGGGCTGCCTTGCAGTCCATCATGCCTACGCCGGTCGATTCACGTAAGCTTCTCACCATGCCAGCTGTAATCTCAGCCATGATCATCCTCTTTCAAAAAATGGAGTGAGGGCCCACGCTGATCGCGGGCCCCTGAAAATTGCCTATTCCGCAGGGACGGCTTCGGCCATGGGGTTTTCTTCGGCGCCGAGATCGTGGCCCGAGGCGCCCTGCGCCTGCGAAATGCCTTCAATGGCAGCGCGCGCGATTAGATCGCAATAGAGCGCCACGGCGCGGCCTGCGTCGTCGTTGCCAGGAATCGGATAGTTGACGCCGGCAGGATCCGAGTTCGTATCGATGATCGCCACAACAGGGATGCCCAGACGATTGGCTTCCTTGATGGCGAGGGCTTCCTTGTTGGTGTCGATCACGAACAGGATGTCGGGGGTTCCGCCCATGTCCTTGATGCCGCCCAGGGCCTTGTCGAGCTTGGTCTTCTCGCGGGAAATGGAGAGCATTTCGCGCTTGGTGAGGCCCATGCCTTCCTTGGCAAGCTGCTCATCCAGTGTGCGGAGATGCTTGATGGAATTCGAAATGGTCTTCCAGTTGGTCAGCATGCCGCCGAGCCAGCGGGAATTCACATAGTACTGGGCCGAACGCCTGGCGCTGTCGGCG
>NZ_JAUXZW010000271.1 GCF_030693805.1 Phenylobacterium sp. | reverse complement strand
GCTGTCGAGGTGTCCGGCGAGACGCTGAGCGCAAGCACCCTGGGCGACTGGACGGAGGGCCGCCCGGTCAACCTGGAGCGCGCGGCCAAGGTCGGGGACGAGCTGGGCGGCCACATCGTCTCGGGCCATGTGGACGGCGTGGGCGAAGTGTTGTCGGTGATCGCCGAGGGCGGTTCGCGACGGGTGCGCATCCGCGTTCCGCGGCCGTTGCACCGCTACATCGCGCCGAAAGGCTCGATCGCCGTCGAAGGCGTGTCGCTGACCGTCAACGAGGTCGAGGACGACGTCTTTGGCGTCAATCTGATCCCGCATACCTGGGAAGTGACGACGCTCGACGCGCTTGCGCCGGGCGTGCGGGTGAACCTCGAGATCGACATGTTGGCCCGCTATCTCGCCCGCTGGCGCGAAACGGCCTAAAGCGTCGCTCGCGCGCGAAGGACCCGAAAGCATGATCGAAGAAAAAATCCGCATCCTCATCGTTGAGGCGCGCTTCTATTCCGACCTGGCCGACGAGCTGCTCAAGTCGGCGGTCGATGTGATCACCGCCCATGACGCGGAGTATGAAGTGATCAGCGTGCCGGGCGCGCTCGAGATCCCCGGCGCGATCGCCATCGCCGAGGAGGGCGGACATCGTCCGGCAGGCTTCGCCTATGACGGTTACGTGGCCTTGGGCACGGTGATCCGCGGCGAGACCTATCACTTCGAGATCGTCTCTAACGAATCGGCCCGTGGGTTGATGGAATTGGCGACCGGCCGGCGCCTGGCGATCGGCAACGGCATCCTCACCGTCGAGGACGAGGCGCAGGCCTGGGCCAGGGCGCGCGCCAGCGAGGGCGACAAGGGCGGCGGCGCTGCGCGCGCGGCCCTGGAGATGGTCGCCCTGAAGCGCCGTCTGCTCGGCCAGACCCGATGAACGGCCTGCCGCGACAGGCCCGCTCCGTCGCCAGACTCGCCGCGGTCCAGGCGCTCTATCAGATGGAGGCCGCCGGCGCGGGCGCAGAGACGGTGATCCGCGAATTCTCCGAACATCGCTTCGACCGCGACATCGAAGGCGAGGCCATGGTCGGCGCCGACGAGGAATTCTTCGCCGATCTGGTGCGCGGCGTCGTCGAGAGCCAGTCGGCGGTGGACTCCTCCATCGTCAAACGGCTGGCGCAGAACTGGCGGCTGGAGCGGCTGGACGCCACGGTGCGCGCGATTCTGCGGGCCGGCGCCTTCGAGCTGGCGCATCGTCTGGACGTTCCCACCGAGGTGGTGATCGACGAGTACGTCGAACTGGCCAAGTCGTTCTTCGAGGGCTCCGAGCCTGGGTTCGTCAATGGCGCCCTGGACGCGGTGGCGCAGGATGTCCGCCGCTAGCGAGCGGCCCGACGCGGAATTCGGCGAGATCGCGCGCCTGTTCCGCCCGCTGACCCGTGGCGCGCCCGAGGCCTTCGCACTGCTGGACGACGCCGCAGCGATTCCTTCGCGCACCGGCTTCGACCTGGTGATCACCAAGGACGCGGTGGTCGAAGGCGTCCACACGCCGGTGGGCGAGGACCCGGCGCTGATCGCGCGCAAGCTGCTGCGGGCCAACCTGTCGGACCTGGCGGCGAAGGCGGCTGAGCCATTCGGCTACTTCCTCGCGATCGCCTGGCCGAAAGGCTACGCAGCGCAGGGGCGAGCGCGCTTCGCCGCGGGCCTGGACCTGGACGGCGCGGCGTTCGATCTGAAATTGCTGGGCGGCGACACGGTGTCGAGCGCGGGGCCGCTCACCGCCAGCGTGACCATGCTGGGCTGGGTCGCGACGGGGACCATGGTGCGCCGCGCCGGCGCAAAAGCCGGCGACCGGGTGCTGGTGAGCGGCACGATCGGCGACGGCTGGCTGGGACTGGCTGCGGCGCGAGGCGAGATCGCCGACCCTGACGGCTACCTGGTGGGGCGCTACAGGTTGCCGCAACCGCGCCTGGATCTGCGCCCGCTGTTGCTGGCCCACGCCAGCGCCGCGGCCGACGTTTCCGACGGTCTCGTGGCTGACGCCGGCCACATCGCCACAGCGAGCGGGATTGGCGTGCGCCTGGACCTCGATCGCATCCCGCTCTCGCCGCAGGCCGCGTTGTGGCTCGCCGCTCAGCCTGACCGCGCGCACGGACTGATCGCGCTGGCGACGGGCGGCGACGACTACGAGGTCGTCTGCACGGCCGCACCCGACCAGGCCGAAGCGATGGGCCTGACCCAGATCGGCGAGATGACCGCAGGCGAGGGCATGACGACCTTCGTCGATGGACGGCCGGTGGACGCCGGTCCCGGCGGCTGGCGGCACGGCTGAACGCGCTGCCGCAAGGTTGCGGAAACCATATGCGGTTTAGCTCCGCAAGATGTTCAGACGCATGCTCCTCGTCGCCGCGCTCGCCTGCGCCACGTCGCCCGCTCTCGCCAGCGAGAAGAAGGAAGCCAAGGTCGAGGTCGGCCAGTACGTCGACCTGTCGCCCGTGGCCCTGCCGATCGTGGTGCGGGGCCAACTGGTCAACTACGTCTTCGTCTATGTGAGGATCAACCTGACCACCGGGGCCAATTCGGTGAAGCTGCGCGAGAAGGAACCGTACTTTCGCGACGCCCTGGTGCGCGCCGGCCATCGCACGCCGTTCACCAAGGCCGACGACTACATGGTGGTCGACGTAGGCCGGCTGACATCGACGCTGCAACGCGAGGCCGTGGCCATCGCCGGGCCCGGCATGGTGCGATCGGTGGTGGTCACGTCGCAGGCGCCGAAGCGGCGCACCGGCGTGCCGACGCCGCGCGCGGCGCCCGCATAGTCATGAAAACTGCAATTCCTATGGGGCGTTGCGCCTGCAAGCCATCTTTGGCAGGGTCTGCGCCGTATCGGGATCGGGCCTGACTAGGCCTGAACTGGGAGTGAATTGAGGGGCCGTCTCAAGCCGGAAGTCGCATAGAACGGCGATCGGCCCCTCCGTGGAAACGCTAAAGGGGCGGTTTAAACATGAGTCTAACGCTTACGCTGGTGATCGTCGCCGGCTTCCTGGCGGTGCTTTACGGCATCCTCCAGACCGCGAGTTTGTTGCGGGCGTCACCCGGCAACGCGCGCATGCAGGAGATCGCCGCGGCCATCCAGGAAGGCGCGCAGGCCTATCTGCGGCGTCAATACACCGCCATCGCCATCGTCGGCGTCGTCGTGCTGATCGCGGTCGCCATCCTGATCGGCCCGTTGGCCGCCGTGGGCTTCGCGATCGGCGCGATCCTGTCGGGCGCGGCGGGTTTCGCCGGCATGCTCATCTCGGTGCGGGCCAATGTGCGCACCGCCCAGGCCGCCAGCGAAAGCCTCGAACGCGGCCTGTCGCTGGCGTTCCGCTCGGGCGCGGTGACCGGCATGCTGGTGGCGGGCTTCGCGCTGATCGGCGTGGCCGGCTACTACGGCGTGCTGACCGGCCCGCTCGGCCTGGAGAACACCAGCCGTGACGTGGTCGACAGCCTGGTGGCGCTGGGCTTCGGCGCCTCGCTGATCTCGATCTTCGCGCGTCTGGGCGGCGGCATCTTCACCAAAGGCGCCGACGTCGG